>DAOWJB010000060.1 GCA_030640625.1 Bacteroides sp. | reverse complement strand
GATGCCTCCGGAGCTGGTAGGTTCTATCCGGACCAGGCAATCTGACCTGACTTTTTCTCCCCCATTCCCTGCTGTACCGATTTTTGCCATATGATAATCCTTTCGATCAAAGATAGCAAGAGTTTGGATCAAAGAAGGAATAAGCGGATATGCTTAATAAAAGGTAATTGCGTCAGGGACCCGGCAATTTCTGTCAGCGGTGCATTTATTCGACCGTAATAACCACAGACCTGTCCCCGATATTCCCGTCGGCATCGGTGGCCTGGAAAGAGAAGGTATAATTCCCTGTCTGGCCAGGTCCCTCAAGGAAGGTTGAATCAAGATATACATCAGCTGGGATGGTCGTTTCAGGATAACCGGGCAGATCCTGCCCGTTCATCAGTACGGAAAACGATGAGAGATCTGCTTTCCCTTTTTTGGCTTCCCATTTGAATTTTAGGAGTCCACCAGGCCCGATGCTTGTATTCGAAATAATAAATTTATCATTCAACAATGTCACAGATGGATTCTTCTGTTTCTCACATCCGGAGATTGACGCTGCCAACAGCAGCATAATGATCATATATACAGGTTTAAATTTCATACATATAAAACAACGTTCTCAAAAGGCAAATTAGTATTGGCTACAAAATTCTGTCAATACACCAAGGGTGGATTTTGGATGGAGAAAACCGATATCAAGGTCTTCGGCCCCTTTGCGTGATGTTTTGTCAATCAGTTGGATCCCCTTTGCTTCCGCCTCTCTGAGGGCCATATCTGTATCCTGCACGGCAAAGGCAATATGGTGGACTCCCTGTCCCCTTTTTTCGATGAATTTTCCGACCGGGCCATCTGACTCGGTAGACTCCAGCAGTTCAATCTTTGTTTCTCCTACCCTGAAAAAAGCTGTACGTACTTTCTGGTCCTTTATTTCCTCAATGGCATAGCATTCGAGTCCGAGTACCTGCTCATAATACTTGATGGCTTCCTCCAGATTACTGACAGCAATTCCAATATGCTCAATATGTGTTGGCTTCATCTTGTTCTGTTTTTTATATATCCGGTTCTATCACTGCGGCATGGATCACTTCCTGAATTTTGGTTCGTACATTCATCTCAACCAGCTTTGAATTATCCTGGTCTGGATGGATCTTGTTTGAAAGGAAAACATAGAGAATGCCGGATTCGGGATCAGCCCATGCCAGGGTGCCCGTAAATCCGGTATGGCCGAAGCTGGATGCTGAAATACATTGACAGGTTGGTCCTTCTTTTTCGAAATCCATTTCAGGCTTATCAAATCCGATGCCTCTGCGGTTCCCTTTTCTCAAATAGGGACTGGAATTATACATATCCACAATAGCTGGATCAATATACTGTTGTCCACCATAGCTGCCACCATTGAGGTACATCTGCATGATCTTGGCCAAGTCATTGGTGTTGGAAAAAATACCTGCATGGTAGGCGACACCGCCAAGCATGGCTGCTCCCGGATCATGTACGTATCCCTGTATCAATTGTCTCCTGAAAACCAAGTCATTTTCCGTTGGCACAATTCGCTCATTTGAAAATCTGAGAAGTGGCAGGTAACCTGTATAAGATGCGCCTAATGGTTTGAAAAACTGATCAGTAACATAAGTCTCAATGGGAGTACCCGTTAGGTCTTCGATAATCTCGTGGAAAAAATAGTAACCCAGGTCACTGTACAGGTATTCTTTCTTTTCAAGCAACTCCGAATTGATAATCCAGTGGATCAGGCTGTCACGGTATGATTTATTTATAAAGAGGTTTTCTGCTACCTGTACAGGAAAGTCAGCTGAGTATTCTCTCGCATAAACGCTATCCATATAAGTCAGGTTCTTATTCAGGTAAATATGATTGGAGAGTTTGAACGGATACCTGCTTGACAGTTTTTTACTGATCAAAGGTGCATCTACATCCAGTGGTTCAATGGTGGAATAATAAAATGGGATCCACGGGATAAGCCTTGCCTGGTGGGTCAGTATTTCCTTGATCAGCAGATCCCCTTTATCACAGGTATCCAGGGCAGGCAGGTAATCTGCCAGGCTGTCGTTTACATCAAACTTGCCTTCCTGGGTGAGCTGCATCAAAATGGGGAGGGTTGAAGCAATTTTTGTAACCGAGGCTACGTCGTATAAATCGGTTTTTTTGACAGGTATTTTCCTGGAATAGGTATGGTAGCCAAAGGCCTTATTATAAAAAACCAGTCCATTGCGGGCTGCCAGGATCTGGCAACCTGGAGTCGCCTTGACCTGGATGGCATCCAGGGCCAATGAATCTATTTTATATAATTGTCTGGAGTCAATACCTGCTTCTTCAGGCAGACCGTATCTGAGTCGGAATGTCTCTCTGGTGGTGATGCCTGCTCCCGAAACGTATTGTTCACCGGAGCTTACAGGAAGCTTACCGGTGGCCGGGGTGCCACCGAAGATAAGCTGGGGACAAGCCCGCTGAGTCAGATCGTTATCCTCATAACACATGATCAATCCCGCGAATTGTTCCCCGAAAGATGACCTGCCAAGACTGTAAGGGTTCGCGAATACACAGGCAATGGTCGGTTTCAGCTTTGACAGCATATTCAGGAACAACACTGAATTTTCTGATATGCCATAGTTCCTGGACACCCTCATATCCGTATTATGCAGACCGGCTATCACCAGGTTAAAAGAATCAAGCTTATTCAACAACTTAATAAAGGCATCAGCAGGAGCATTCCCGGGAATATTAAAATGTGTTGCAGGTAAATACAGGTCAATGTACTCCTGGAATTCGTTTTTATCAGTACTCCCAATTGCAACTGATGCAATCTTCAGTGTATCAAGTCTCCTGACCGGAATGAGGTCATCCTTGTTTTCAACCAGCGTCAGGGCAGCATGGACCAGCCTGGATTGGGTTAATCGATACTCATTTTTGTGCAGGTTTTCATACAAATTACCGGTTTCCAATTGTTTAATCTCTGCGAGGCCTACCCAGTATTTTGCAGCCAGGATCTTCTTGCAGCTCTCCTCTACCCTGTCCCAGGTAATATCACCCTTGCGGATTTTCTTTCTGATGGCATTGATAGCCTTGCCAATATCAGATGGGATCATCAGGATATCATTACCAGCCTCAAAAGCCAGGGCTTCCAGATCGCCTGGTTTATGAAATTTATCCGCAGCTGCCATATCCAGGGCATCGGTCACCACAAGTCCCTTAAAACCCATTTCCTCTTTCAGGATGCCCGTAACGATATTCTTCGATAAGGAAGATGCAAGGTTGGTGGTGGTATCCAGCGCCGGCAGATGCAGATGTGCGATCATTACCCCGGTCAGGCCCTGATGAATTGCCTCCTGGAAGGGGTAAAACTCGGTGGACCAGAGGTGTTTGGCATCATGCGGGATTATCGGCAAGGTATAATGGGAATCTGAATCCGTATCCCCGTGACCGGGGAAATGTTTTGCTGTACACAATACACCTCCATCCTGTAAACCTTTGAAATAGGCAAGGCCTTTCAGGCTTACATTTTGAACATCTTCACCAAAGGACCGGCTATTGATCACCGGATTGCGGGGATTGTTGTTGACATCAAGTACCGGTGCCAGGTTCATGTGAACACCAATCATCCTCATTTGTGCAGCAATATCAAGTCCCATTTGATAAATCAACCTTTCATCCTGAATAGCCCCCAGCATCATCTGCCTGGGATAAGAAAGAGCACTGTCAAGCCGCATTCCTAGTCCCCATTCAAAATCCTGGGAGATCATAAGGGGTGTTTTGGCTGTTGCCTGATACAAATTGGTAAGCTTAACCTGCCGGACCGGTCCGCCCTGGAAGAAACATAATCCTCCAATATTGTATTTTTTTATGAGTTTCAGGATGGATTCCGCATGTCCGGGATCCTTATTGGAATAAGCCCTGACCATGAACAGCTGGGCGATTCGCTCATCTTTTGAGAGAGATTCATATACAGAATCAACCCAGGCATTTGTTGAATCCAGAAAGGGGGGATCGAGCCTTTCTGACTGTGAATGGCCAAATTCTGGCCGGAAATGAAAGCTGGAAGTAACCAGTATACTGGCCAGAATTACCAAAAAATTATAAATCGTCCTCTGGAAACGCATACTCCATGAAAATCTGAAATCTCTCATAGCAAATATAGCTCTTAACATGTTATGTACGCATATCGTGCAAAAAACGTTATCGGACATAACAAATTCTGTGATTAAATTATAATTTTGTGGTTTCTGCCAAGACTGTGGTTTTTTGCAAAAGAGTATTAGAAAAAGAGGTTTTAACACCTGTATTTATCTTATTAAATTCTTTCAATCCCTCAAATTGAAACAGCCAATTTTATATTCATCCAAATCATAATTATCATACCATGAAAAAGTTTTTCCTTTTTGCATTTTTCTTTACAGCTTTTACACTTTTCAACGTATTGGCCAATGATGAAGCCAGGCTGATGCGATTCCCGGCAATTTACAAGGACCAGATTGTCTTCACCTATGCCGGCGACCTGTATACTGTAGATAGTGATGGCGGGATGGCCAGAAAACTGACCAGTCACAATGGCTACGAAATGTTCCCCCGGTTTTCTCCGGATGGGCACAAGATCGCTTTTACCGGTCAGTATGACGGCAATACTGAAGTTTTCATTATCCCGGCTGAAGGGGGAATTCCCAAACGCCTGACCTACACAGCAACCTTAGGAAGGGATAATGTATCCGATCGCATGGGTCCGAATAATATTGTAATGGACTGGACACCAGACGGAAAGTTCATTACCTACCGCTCACGCAAGCAATCATTCAATTCCTTCGTCGGACAACTTTACAAGGTGTCTGTTGATGGAGGATTAAGTAAAGAGCTTCCCTTGCCCACTGGCGGATTCTGCTCCTATTCTCCGGATGGAAGCAAGCTCGCTTATAACCGCATCTTCCGTGAATTCCGGACCTGGAAATATTATCGTGGCGGGATGGCCGATGAGATATGGATACATGATTTCAATGCTAGGACGACTGAAAAAATTACGGACAACACTGAACAGGACATCATTCCCATGTGGGTAGGTGAGGAAATATTTTTCCTGTCGGACCGTGACCGGACCATGAATGTTTTTGTTTATAATACATCCTCCAACCAGACCAGCAAGGTTACTGATTTCACGCAGTACGATGTAAAGTTTCCTTCCCTTGGTAAAGAACAGATCGTCTTTGAGAATGGAGGTTATATCTACAAGCTTGATGTGAATACGAAAGAATATGCGAAAGTCCCCATACAAATAGCCAATGATAATGCTTACAGCCGGACTGAATTAAAGGATGCCAGCAAGGCCATCCAGAGCGGTGACCTGTCGCCCAATGGTGAGAGGGTGGTTTTCAGTGCCCGCGGCGAAATCTATACCCTTCCGGCCAAACATGGGATCACCCGGAATTTGACCCAGACAGCTGGAGCACATGAAAGGGTCGTCAGCTGGTCCCCGGACGGTAAGTACATTGCCTACTTTTCAGATGAATCCGGGGAATTTGAAGTATATATTATGAAGCAGGATGGTTCGGAAGAACCGGTTCAGCTAACCAGTGGCACAAACAGTTACCTCTATGACCTTGAATGGTCACCTGACAGCAAGAAGATCCTTTTCAGCGACCGGAAATTCCGTTTGCAATATGTTGATGTGGCCACGAAAAAGGTCACCCAGGTAAAAAAATCCATCGACACGGAACTGAATGATTTCGACTGGTCGCCCGACAGCAGATGGATTACCTATACTGATAATGCTGAAAACCAGTTCGGCGTTATTTACCTGTACAATACAGCAGAAGGAAAGTCCTATCCGGTTACAGACAACTGGTATGAATCCTTCGGTCCCAGATTCTCACCCGATGGCAAATACCTGTATTTTGGATCTTCCAGGGATTTCAATCCAACTTATTCGAATACCGAGAGGAACCATTCTTATTCCAATATGGATAAGGTCTACCTGGTTACACTGGCAAAGGATACTCCTTCCCCTTTTGCCCTTGAAAATGATGAAGTAAAGACGGAGGAAGAGGATAAGTCTGAGAACGGTGATGACGAAGGCAAGGACAAAACCGAAGATGAAGGAAAAGATACCGGGGAAAAAATAACGAAAATCGATACAGAAGGATTAAACGCCAGGATCCTGTCCCTTCCGGTTAAAGCCTCAAACTATGGAAACCTGGAACCATCTGCTGACAAGGTGTATTATATTGAAAGATCATCATTCGGTGGACCCATGACCGGGAAAGTATTTAACCTGAAAACCAAGAAGGAAGCAGATCTTGGACCTGGTCTGATTTTTACCATTTCTGCCAATGGGAAGAAGATGCTGGCCATTCAAAACGGGAAATATGCGGTGATCGACCTGCCCGAGGGGAAGGTTACACTGGAAGATACCATTGATCTTTCTGACATGAAAGTTATGACAGATTACCAGCAGGAATGGAAGCAGATCTTTGACGAGAGCTGGAGGCATATGCGTGACTTTTTCTACGTGGAGAACATGCATGGTTTGGACTGGGAGGCAATGCATGAAAAATATGCTGTTCTGTTGCCGTATGTAAATCACAGAAATGATCTGACCTATGTTATCGGAGAAATGATCGGCGAGTTGTCCGTCGGACACACTTATGTAAATTCACCGGGCGATATTAATTTACCGGAAAGGATACAGACCGGACTTCTTGGCGCCAAATTGTCGAAGCATTCCTCCGGGTATTACAAAATTGACAAGATCCTGGAAGGGGCCAACTGGAGTGATGCCCTGCGTTCTCCACTTACTGAAGTCGGGGTTAATATCAACGAAGGGGACTTCATTGTGGCTGTGAACGGAGCATCCACCAAAGAAATGGGAGACATATATGCCGCCCTTATTAACACTGCCGGAAAAACGGTTGAACTTACGATAAATTCCGAACCAGCTGAAAACGACTCCCGGAAATCCCTCGTAAAACCCATTGCTGATGAATCATCTCTCTATTATTATAACTGGGTACAAGAAAATATCAGGATAGTTAACGAAGCCACGGACGGACAGATCGGTTACCTTCATATTCCAGATATGATGCCGAAGGGTTTGAATGAATTTGCGAAATATTTCTATCCTCAGTTAAAGAATAAGAAGGGATTGATCATTGATGGCCGGGGCAATGGAGGAGGTAATGTATCTCCCATGATCATTGAAAGGCTCAGAAGGGAACTGACCCATACACGCAACATGCGAGGTGTGCCCTATGGCATTACCGCACCGGGACAAATGGTACTGGGTCCCAAAGTATTGCTGGTAAACTATGCTTCCGCTTCTGATGGGGACCTGTTCCCTTACCAGTTCAAGACCCTCAAGCTGGGTACGGTGATTGGCACACGGACCTGGGGTGGAGTGATTGGTATCCGCGGTACACTTCCCTTTATTGATGGCGGGATTCTAATGAGGCCTGAATTCTCGACATACTCAGCCACAGAAAGCAAGTGGGTGATAGAAGGTGTTGGTGTGGAACCAGATATACTCCTGGATAATGATCCTGCAAAGGAATACGATGGTGAAGATGAACAGCTGAACAAAGCCATCGAGGTCATCCTGGAGCAACTCGACCAGTACCAGCCCCTGCCGGCGGTACCGGCTGATCCGGATAAAACCAAATAGCCTGCCTTCTTTTAACTTGGATATAAAGAACTTGGATTGGTAATGGATGGTGCTGAAATTCTACCGCTCTATTTCGCCTCTTCTGTAAAATGACCAGCCCATCGCTTGAGCGGAACTATATCATAGCCACCTTCCATTGTCTGGCTTTCTGATTCATGCTTTGGTGTCATCATGATCACCAGCCGGGTAGTATCGTTTTTTTTTTAACGGGAAAGAGACGGTTAGCAGGTATGTACCTGTATTGGATTTTTCATCCTGATGATACGTTGGCCGTTTATGGTCAGCACATTGTGACTTCGCGAGGAAATCCTGAAATAATTCCACCGCTCCCCTGCTGGCTTATATTCGAAATAACCGGGCAAATTGTAATCATCCGAGCCCAGATCTTCAGCCCATCTCTGATCCAAGGCTTCCAAAATAAAACTTCCACAATCGAGATGTCCATGGTTGATGCCATTGTAACCTGCTTTAAATCCAATGAAAAAGGCTTCCTTCTCCCATGAATTTCTGAAATAGACCACATCGGTGAGACCTCGAAAATAAGAGTCCAGTGCGGTTGATGTTTCAACTGGATTTCGCGGATCATACCAGGCAATTTCGAGCGGATAAAACCGGTGATAGTAATGATCCTCATGTTTGCCATATTTTGTAGCATCCAGCTCTTTAACAAAAGAGCTTAGTTCTTGCCGTTCTGAGAAAGCAAGAAATGGCTGATCAAAGGTGCCTGCCAGCCAAAAGAGCGCCGGGTTTGATCCCCTGGGACTAAGTCTGCAATCGGAATAATTAAAAAAGTTACCAGAGGGCCCAATAGAGCTGAGATAAAAATGACCCGAACGGCTCAGACCCGGATAGCCGGATAAACCAAAATCAGAATCCAACGCCGATTCCAGGGAAGAGATCAGCATTGCCAGATAATTCGTGCCATACATCCAATAACTGGGCCCCACAAACCAGGCACCATCCGGTGCATAACTTTGTAATCCATTGGGAAGGGATTCCAGGGCTTGGTTGATGATCTCCTGTGCCAGATCCGGCTCCTCGTCTGCAATGGCAAGCGCCGCCATGATCAGTCCACCGTTACAAACAAAATTCCAGTTATTAATCTTCTTTGCAAAACCATCCGGATATTGCTTCAGTCCGGGTTTGAGGCCTTTTTCAATCAATGCTGTCCTGATGATTTCCTTATCCTCATCTGATAAGGTTTCATAGAGCCAGTCATAGCCTATTGCCAGGGAAGTGCACATCTCTGCAACGTCAAGGAAATGGCTGGGATTCCAATCAGGAAAATCAGCAGCTGCAAGCATTTCAGCCAGGGCCCGTTTAGCATATCGAAGTTCACCAGTGAGTCGGTATGCCATGGAAAGAGTCATAACTTTCGACAGGCAGTCCCGGTTTTTGGACAAGAGTCGCGGACCTTCCAATTTATATTGAATTGAAGGAAGTGAAGTCATCTGATCTGCCAGGTTCAATAATGATTCTATTGATTGTTTTAAGAGCACATCCTCGCTGGCTAAATTCACTATCCGCTGTTGTGATTCCATGGTGAATATCAATCTTGGATGGTCTTTGCGAAGTCTCTTATTCACCTCAGTTGTCTGACAGGCGTCCAGAAGAATGGACACCACTACCAGGCAGGCGATAAAAAGAAGGCTATATCCCCTTAATAGCAAAGGTTTGACAGAATTAGAGGACATCCTGGGGAATTTCCCTTTCTGCATCATATTTGTTTACCTAAAGGATAACCTGCCGGATTTAATTCCTTATAACGGAAACAGTAGGTCATGTGATCATTCATCATACCTGCTGCCTGCATATAGGCATAGCAGATGGTGGTTCCTACAAATTTGAACCCCCTTTTTTTCAGGTCCTTGCTCATGGCATCTGATTCCCTGGTGCTCGCCGGTAGCTGGCTGAGTTCTGTATACTGGTTGTGTATGGGTTTATGGTTTACAAACTGCCAGATATAGTCATCAAAACTTCCGAATTCTTCACGGATCTCAAGGAATTTTTGGGCATTGGTGATGGTGGCCCGTATTTTTAGCTGGTTCCTGATGATCTTCTCATTCATAATCAATTCCTGAATTTTTTGTTCATTGTATAATGCAATCTTTTCAAAATCAAAATTATCTAATGCCTCCCGGAACCCTTCCCTTTTTTTTAGTACAATCTGCCAGCTGAGGCCAGCCTGAAAAAGGTCAAGTACAAAAAACTCAAAATGTTTTCGATCATCATGGACCGGAGTACCCCATTCCTTATCGTGATATTCGATCATGAGAGGATTGTTACTTGGCCAGGAACAGGTGGATTTTGTATTGCTTGCTAATTCAGCCATGATCCACGGTCCTTTTCCCAGAGACTGATAAAATAATCTATGGAACGGTCGTAGGTCTTTTCCGCATTATCCGGAAAATAACAGGCAGGCAACTCCCCCATCCTCCTGTGGTAATCCAGGCAATCGCAGCATACTGCGTGTTTACTGCAGGGGTATGAACAATTACAATACTGACTGTTCCTGTCTTTCTTACATTCCATTGTATATTTCTATTATTGGGTTTTATTTCTGAAAGGGGAAATATCGCAAATATTTCCATGCTATCTCCACTGATGGATCATTTTGACAGCACCTTCAGCTCGGTGCGCCGGTTCAGGGCCCTGCCCTCCTCTGTCTCATTCGATGAGACAGGGACATCCATCCCATATCCCCTGAAACTAATCTGTTCCTGTTCTATGCCTTTGCCTATCAGGTATGCAGCCACCTCACCGGCACGTTTACCCGACAGCCAGCGATTGTGCTCCTGACTGCCAGTATTGTCAGTATGACCACCTATCTCCACAACCAGGGATGGATTTGCCTGCATAAACAGTACGACCTTATCAAGTTCCACAATAGATTTCTCATCAATGACGAAAGAATCTATCTGGTAGAAAACGTTTCGGAGTATGATCCGCTCTCCTATTTCGATAGGATTCAGGGCAATATCTTTAAGGAAAGGTTCGGTTCGGCTATAAATTTTATCAAAAGCAAAATTTTCGGAATGGAAAAGGTATGAAGGCCTTGAAACGTTAAGCGCATAGTCAGCATCGACTGGGATCACGACAAGGAATTCTCCATTGCCTGGCTCAGAGGTGGATTCAATAACCGTTTTATGTGATTCCAGGTCAATCAGTTCAAAATTTGCCTCAAGCGGCCTTTGTGTTTGGCTGTCAAACACTTTACCTTTCATATAGGATACCCTATTGGGCCTGGCCTCCTCATACAATTCAAAAGAAAATATATCCCGACCCTTGCCCCTGAGTCTGGTTGATGAAAAATAAGCCATATCTGCCCGGGCATTCACAATCAATCCTTCTTCGTGATGATGCGTATTAATGGGATAACCCAGGTTCACTGGTTTGCCCCAGATGCTGTCATTGATCCTGTGAGACATATATATATCGAATCCACCCATACCCGGCCATCCGACTGAACTGAAATATAGTGTTTTATTGTCAGGGTGGATAAAAGGGGATTGGTCGAACGCTGCGGAATTTATACTGTCTCCAAGGTTTTTTGGTGGACTCCACTTTCCGTCGGGTGTTCTTGAGGACATCCACAAATCATATTTTCCGAATCCACCTGGACGATCGCTTGTAAAATATATGACTCTGCCATCAGCAGATAGGGAGGGTTGTTTCTCACTGTAATTGCTGTTTATGGACGGGCCCATATTGACCGGGATGCTCCATCTTCCTTCCTCTCTTGCCGAAAAATACAGATCACACAAGCCATATCCGTCATCCCTGCCACATGCCGTAAAAACCATAAACCTGCCATTACCAGAGATGGATTGTGCCCCCTCGTTATCATAGGTATTCAGCTGCTTGCCTGCATTTTGGGCAGGTTGCCATGCCCCGTCTTCATAGCTGCTGTAATAAAGATCTTCGTGCCTGTTGGCCCTGGTCAAGGGATTTTTGGCATCGATGGGCAGCAACATCGTAAATACCATGATTGATTCATCGGCCGATAAGCTTGGCCAGTATTCATCATTTTCCGTATTGATATTTGGACCCATATTAACCGGGTCAAACGGTACCGGATTTTCCATGGCATCAATGGCAAATTCACAGGAGACAATTCTTTCCCGGGCGGATTCCTTCAGTCTCTCCTTGATATCATCCAATGCCAGGAACATTTGAAAATGATTGTAGGCATCCTTATACCATCCGAGTTCAAACTCATTCATCCCGAGAAAATAAAATGCATTCGGAAAGAAAAGCGAATCCAGTTCGATGGCTCGCCTGTAGGAGCCTACAGATTCTTCCAATTTCCCTGCATCCGTATAAACCTGTGCCATCATCAACCAGGCCTCGATAAATTCAGGTTCTAAGACAATGGCCTTTTTGAGCGTGGATTCGGCCCTGATATAATCCAGCAGGATATAATACTGCCGGCCGGTTTCAAAATGACTGATGGCACGCTTATTACCGGTAGTGTATTCATGTTGCCCATGCAGCATTCCGGTGATAAATAATAGTCCAAAAACCAGGCAATATCTCATCAGAACAAACTTTAATATACAGGACGTACAGAAATTATACCAGAATTATGACCTTCACCGAATATAATCCCCAAATTCAAAGTATAAACAGAGGCAGGCAATGAGGACATTTCACAGGATATATAGATCCTCTTAGCTGTTTGAATGGCAATTCCTTCCGTCTGAAGGTCGTAATATTCGGGAAAATCCAGCCGTCTGGCAGATCCCATGGTATAATTGGTAAAATTAAAATCCCGGAATTCCCAGACAAAAGGAACATAATCCTTATAGCCGATCAGCATAATAAAACTGCTATCCGGACTGATGTCTGCCCCTGTTACCAGTCCGTCTGCCTCATAGGTTTTAACCGGCCATAGGGTGTATGAACCCGGACTGGCAGGGCAGATGTAAAGTGTCGTGTGCTGATCTACCCAATCTTTTGTAAAAATGTACAAACTATCATGTAGCGCAAATGCAGCCTCGCAGTCATATGGACTCCTGGAGAGAAACCCGTTGTTTTTCTCCATATCGCCGTATCGATAGTGAATGATTTCAGGTGCTATCCTGGCGTTTCCGGAGAACGGGATGGAGTCCTTAAAGACCTTGTAAATGGTGAGTTCTTTCTTGCGTCCATAATTATTACCAATATCAAAAATATATATAAAATTCTCATCCTGTGCCAATTCTTCCCAGTCCCTGTTTATTGCACCATCAATATAAATGGCCTGAATACATTTGCCTGTTTGCATATCAATGGCAAACAGCACCGGTTCTCCCCCGCTGTCATTAATGGCCCATAATTTATTCCGGAACCAGACCAAACCTGAATTCTCAAGCAATATCTGATCGAGGTAATCAGTATGGAGGATCAATTCGGGTTTATTCCCGTGACCATTCTCTTTTGCAGGTTTCCCTGTGATATTACATCCGGCAATAAATAGTACCGGAAGCAAAACCATCAGCAATGAAAGAGAATTGAATTTAACAGTCTGAGGCATCTTGAGGAAATTACTCCAGGTCCAGTAAACTGGCCATCTTCTTAAAGATATCGGTATTTTCATAAATCCCGGCAAACTTTTCCGCTCCCGGTCCATATGCAAACACCGGGACCATGACACCCGTATGGCCGTCCGTACCAAATATTCCGGCAACCTCCCCGGACTCCATATGGCCGCTTTCAATGGCCAGTTCAGTTGCCCGTGGCAATAGATCGCCCCTGCCTTTTAAGGCTGGTGGCATAGAGAGTGAATCTGTGAATACGGCAATGGGGCCCTGATGACCCTGATCCACCCTTTCGATCTGGTCAGTTACCAGGTACCCGTCTTCCTTTAACTGTTCAAGCAGGTCCAGTCCATCTTCACGCTTATTGAAGTGATACCTGCCACCTCCGATGATTACTTCAATACCGGCCCCTATGAAATCTTGGGCAATTTCTTCGTATTTGCCCCGGTCGGGGTTATGAGCTACAAAAGAAGCCGGGGTGGCATGAGTGATGGTACTGGTGGCAACCAGGCCGGTAGACAGGCCCTCATCTTCTGCCATTTCGAGAATGGTTTTAACGCTGTTCCCGCTTGTGTCCACGGCAATGGCTCCGTTGAAAGTTTTCTTGCCGGTTGCCATGGCTGTGCCGCTGGCTCCGGAATCAGTTATATAGGAACTGGCAGAGTGTGTTTTTTGAAATCCAACATACTGGCAGCTTTCCAGGTTCAGATGACCACCGTTGGCAGTCAGTCCGGCATAGACATGGGCCACGCCCATTCCGTCCCCGATCATCAAAATAATATTCCTGGGCCTTTCTGCCTTGCTATCTGTAAATTTGTTGTCTGGTTTGCAGGAGTTTATACCTGCAATAACAAGCAATCCAATAATTATTAACCGGCTTATTTTCTCTCTTTTTCGTGCGTTTCTCATGATAAAATCATTTTTATACGGATGATCATCTGAATAATATGTTGATTCAGTGAGTTTCAGGACAGGTCCTGTTTAAGTCACAAAAATACTCAGATATTTAACATAAAATAGAGGCTGAACCTGATTAATTTTTAATCTTCAAAATAAGTATCTTTCTTCTCTCTTTTTCATTTTCTGGTCATTCGTGATTGTTTGGTTGGGTAATGTTTTATACCCGGGATTCTGCAAGCTTGGCCTTTTCTCCGGAAAAACTAAGTTCAACCGGCTTGCCCGATACAGGAAAAAGATCAAGGTTTAATGGGGTAGTCTCAGAATTATTTTTTATCATTGCATAAAGGGGTGTTTGTTCTGTATACCCTGAAAATACTGGCAATTCAGTAGTTTTAGGAAACAACATAAAGAAATTATGGCTGTAGATTCAAATATTGATATAGATTATCTAAAAGAATGTTTGAAATTAACAGCTGAAGAAAGGTTCATAAGGTGTGCTGAGTTTTCAGAGTTTTGTTCAGAATTTAACCAACACTATTTATTTGAGTTAGAAAACAACAACCCTGATATTTTTAAGTTAACGTGAGCTTCATCGATCAATATAAAGGTATAATCAGCAGCTTCAACGATCATAAAGTAGACTACATGGTTGTTGGCGGATTTGCAGTAAACTTTCATGGATATTCTCGTTCAACAATGGACATGGATATTTGGGTTGACACCAATGAAAAAAACCTGAAAAGACTTTTTAATTCTTTTAAATCTCTTGGATTTGAGAAGTCAAAATGTAGTGACGCAATACAATACTTAGTAGATAATCACATGATAAAGATTCCTCTAGACAAAACGAAAATAGAGCTTCTGGATTCTTTCATGATAAAGTATGAATTTGAAACTAGTTACAGGAACCATATAAAAACAAATGTGGGAGGGGTGGAAATAAAAATTATTGGATTTGATGATTTGATTGGATGTAAAAAAAAATCAAATCGCATGAAAGATTTACTTGACGTAGAAAACCTTGAAGCCTTGAAGGAATTAAGTAAGAATAAGCTAAAAAAAGATCAAGGTTTAACGGGGTAGCCTCAGAATTATTCAGGTTAGGTTAAATTGTATTTTGGTCGAAATTTTGATGCAATGCAAAAAATTGGTGTTGGTTTGGCCTCTTTTGGCATGTCTGGCCAGGTATTTCATGCTCCCCTGTTGTATGTAAATCCCGGATTTGAAATCATTTCCATCCTGGAACGGACCCGTGACCTGTCCCGGTCCAGGTACCCGGATGCAAAGATTGTAAGGGATTTCAGTGACTTATTGAGAGATGACAGGATTGAGCTTGTTGTGGTAAATACGCCGGATCGCTTTCATTACGAGATGGCAAAAGAAGCCCTTGAGGCTGGCAAGCATGTAGTTCTTGAAAAACCTATCGTACAAGATAGCAAAAAGGGTGATGAACTGATAGCCCTTGCAGATGGTAAAAATCTCCTCCTGAGTGTCTTCCAGAATCGCAGGTGGGATGGTGATTTTCTGACCATCCGCAAGATCCTGGATAAGGGAATGCTCGGGCGCCTGGTTGAATACGAGGCCCATTTCGACAGATACCGGAATTTTATCCAGGAGAACACATGGAAGGAAGATCCCGGTTCCGGGACAGGTACTTTATTTAACCTGGGATCTCATTTGATCGACCAGGCCCTGGTCCTGTTTGGCAAACCGGAATACGTAAACGCAGATATCAGGATACAGCGGACGGGTGGCAGGGTGGATGACGCATTTACCCTCTGGCTGGGTTATCCCGATGTAAAAGTCACCCTGAAAGCAAGCTACCTGGTCAGGGAACCGGGTCCAAGATATCTTATACATGGCACCGAAGGTTCCTTCCTGAAACATGGGATCGATCCCCAGGAGGAAGCCCTGAAACAAGGCGCCTTGCCCGGTGGACCTGGTTGGGGAATGGAGCCTGAAACAGAATGGGGTGTTTTAAATACAGAAATAGGAGCATTCCATGGTCCCTATGAAACCCTGCCAGGCAACTACGGAGCCTACTATGAAAATATATATCAGGTGCTGACCGGAAAAGAAAAACCGGCAGTCACATCCAGGCAGGCCAACCTGGTCATTCAGGTTATCGAAGCTGCCGTCGAGAGCAATCAGTCAGGAAACAGGGTGAAGCTCTAACCCCTCACAAATAATCATAAGCCACCAGGATATTTTTCTTGTGGTCTGCTGTGCTGATATTATTTCCTGCTGAAATCGGCAAACTGTGTATTCAGCTGCTCATCCGAGGCATGATACCAGGATGTAATATAGACCCTGTGTTTGAAAACGATAGATTCACCGGGGGCAAGTTCCAACCTGAATGGTTCATTATTTTCATCAAATACAACAGCTCCAAGGTTATTTACCGCGAATAATCCATAACCCCGGGCATGCCAGAAGGAAGGATGTTGCGGGTTATCCGGATGATCAAAGATGGCTATGGTAATATCCTCATCCCCCACGTTGGATGATAAGGAAGTCCACACAGCCCTTTTGCCCCATACTTCTGTTCCTTCCACCCCTTCGCTATTCCTGTAGTGACCGTTCTTGCCCTTATTATCCATGACTTTAACCGCTGTGGGATTGCCATCAGTATCCGTATAGATCTGCGGTTTATCTGATGGATACTCGAATGCCCTGTCTAATCGTACAGCAAACAATCCTTCCTTGTTGTCGGTGAATACAACCTGATCTTCCTGGGCGGTCAGACGGGTGATCCGGTCTATGCTGCGGGTATCTTCATCACCGCTGAACTCGAATATGGTTTGTTCCTGCAGTACGGTATGCCATCTGTCCTCCTCACCCGGCACCTGCCAGTCAGCTGCAATTTCAAGTACGCCCCCGTCATCACGGCTTTCAGCACGTTTTACGCCCCGGTGCAAGACCCGGCCATAATGCCCCTTCTTCTCTTCCGGGATGGCTTTTGAATTATTCCAGAAGTCATAACCATTCACATCACCGAAATTAAACCACAAACCCACATGGTGGGGATGATCTACCCTTTCCCCTTCTCTCGGATCAAGCGGGAAGCCCCGGGTGATGATTGTCCCCGTTGCATCACGAATGGGAAACAGGACAGGTTTTTCAAGATCCGTGGGATAGATGTACGATGTAAACAAATCTCCATCAATAAATATATCCACCTTATGCTTTTCACGGTAATCAACCAGGACCACCCCCTTCTTAAGGGATGATTCCGAATCGTCGCTTACCTGTTTTTGTTTTGAGCCGCAGCTTCCCAGGATTACCACGGCAGTTATCAGCAGGGTCAGTTGAAAGTGTTTTGTCTGGATTCTTTGTGTGTCCTTCATAACATGATTTGTTTAATATTTAAGGTTTGAGCCTTTTAATCTTGATATTCCTGAAAAAAACATCATGTCCATGCTCCTGCAGCAGAATATATCCGGCATCCGCCTCTCCAAAATTCTCCCAGACCTTATACTTACTGATCGCAACCAGGTCTCTGAATGCCTTTGATCCACGTTCATATTCAAACTGTTTCCTTCCGTTCAGCCAGTGCTCCACTTTGCGGTCTTTGGAGACGATCCTAACCATGTTCCATTGTCCGGGTTCCCTGACATATTTTTCCCCTGCCGGGATCAGGTCATAAAGTGAAGCAACGGTGTGGTTACCGTCTA
Source organism: Bacteroides sp. (assembly GCA_030640625.1). Lineage (GTDB taxonomy): Bacteria > Bacteroidota > Bacteroidia > Bacteroidales > SM23-62 > SM23-62. Next base: position 16,760 of record DAOWJB010000060.1, on the reverse strand, counting down.
TGCCATTACTGGCATCCTCATTCTTCTCATCATCCAGTATCTGATACTCCAGGCCGATGGCAGAACCTTCAGTCTTTTCCCCTTCTGTGACAAAATACTTTATTCCGCTGTTCGCGCCGGGTGTGATGTTGAATTCCAGGTTCAGCTCAAAATCTGAAAATTGTTCCAGGGTAACAATGTCTCCGGCTTCGGTGGATTCCCCTCCACTCTCTGCATGCAATGCCAGCAAGCCATTCTCTACTGTCCACCCTTTTTCGGGAAATGTTTCTTTGTGGGCAGCTCTCCATTTTTCGGTGGACTTACCATCAAACAGCATCTCCCAGCCATCGGCTTTTTCGGCTTTTGTCAGTTGATTCGTAAGTAATACCTCTTTAGCAGGTATGGGATCCTCTCCCCTGAAACGATAATTTTCCAGGTCTTCAGTCATGATCCGGACATTTTTCCATTTCACCTGCACACCCACTGTCGCAGGATTTTCCTCTGCATTGACACTATGAACCTGAAAGGCAATAAATCCACTGTCGTCTGCCTCGTCCACCAGGTTGGCACACATGACCCCATTTATCCAGGTCTTGATAGTATTGCCAATGGCCTCTACCCGGTACAGGTTCCATTTCCCATTCTTAAATGCCTTCCTGCCGGCCTCGTTTTCCGAAAGATCATGCAACCAGGCTCTTCGTGCCTCATCATATATACCAGCACTATAAGCCCTGGGTGATGGATCAATCTCCACCTGGTATCCATGCACCCTTCCGTTGAGATAGGAATTACTGCGGATCTGGACACCAGAATTTAACAGGGTGTCAACCATGACCTTGAATTCGAGGATAAAATCTCCATACATCTCTTTCGTACTCAGGAAACTATTTGGGGTACTGGCTACCGTTGTCCCGATGATCACGCCATCCTCCAATTCATAAATAGCCTCGCCACCCAGCTGTGTGAAATCATCCAGGTTATTGGGATTGAACAGGGGTGTCCAGGGTTCTGTCACACAGGAAGCAATGAATAGAGCCATAATAAGCATTCCATTCAGGATTTTAAGTGTCTTCTTCATAATAGCGTTTATTGATTGATTATTTAAAAATAAGGTTTTTTGCTAAAACCGGGAATTATTGATTATCAACAAATTGTTTCAGCCACACAAGGAAATCAGCACCCAGGTCCTCTCTTTTCGAACCATAGATCACATTCGTTTTCAAGAAATCCAGTTTGTTACCTATATCATACCTGATACCGTCAAATTTCAAACCGTACATCTGATGATCCTGCAGCATCAAATGCATGGCATCTGTCAGCTGGATCTCATTATTCTTGCCAGGTTGTACACGTTGCAGGTAATTAAAGATATCAGGGGTGAAGATATATCTTGAGGCAATGGCCAGGTTCGATGGGGATTCCTCGACAGATGGTTTTTCAATGAAGTCTGAAACTTTGAAAACATTTTCTTCAACCTCCGATCCGTCAATAATCCCATATCTGCTTACCATCTCCCGGTCAACTTCTTCCAGGGCCACGACAGAACCTTTGTATTTTCTGAATACCTCGATCAGTTGCCTGGTGACAGATCCAAAACTGCTATCTATCAGCGTATCGCCCAGCAGGATGGCAAAAGGCTCGTTATTAACATGATGGCGGGCATACCTGATCGCATCACCCAGCCCGCTTAATTCTTTCTGCCAGATGAAATGAATATCCGCCAGCTGGGTAATGGAGCGTATCTCCTCGAGCAATTCGTATTGTTTCTTTTCTTCCAGCTGGTATTCGAGTTCCATGTTCCTGTCAAAATGCTCTTCAATGGCCCTTTTACCTTTTCCTATGATCATCAGGATATCAGTAATACCAGCCTCGACAGCCTCTTCTACCACATATTGGATGGTGGGCTTATCGACTATGGGAAGCATCTCTTTGGGCTGTGATTTGGTCGCAGGAAGAAAACGTATTCCGAACCCGGCGGCCGGGATAACTGCTTTATTAATTCTGAACATGATGTGAACTGCTTATAAAATTTCTGGTTTAATGGTTGCTATATTGTTTTTACCCAGTTTTTCCTTCAGGCGCTCATATGTATTCTCGTCCTCAAAAGTACCGATAATGGCTCCACCGGAACCGGTGAATTTGGCGGAGGCACCGGTTGATCTGGCAAGTTCCACCATATCAATGTTTTTGTTGCTGATATTCATAACGGATTTCCTCAGATTAAAATTCTCATCAATCAGCTGTTTCAGTCCCTCTCTGTCTCCTGACTCCAGGGCCTGTTTGCCCCGGATGGTGATATTAGCCCAGCTGTCAATGGCATCCACTACCTCCCTGACACCAAAGTTATATCGTTCCCTGAAATCATTATGAACCACCTCAGAACCTTCTGAAAGATCATTCTGATAGGCGATATACAGGTTTTTCAGATATTTTCTTTCAATGGGTTCATAAATGCCGTAGCCCCGTGATTCCATGATCTCCCTGTTGAAATCCATAAACACAGGTACCTCATAGGCCTGGGCTACCCTGTCCTGGAGTCCGGCTCCAATACCCAGTTCATCTGTTTCAACCGACAGGACAAGGTTGGCCATTTTGTATGGTTCGATCTCAACCTGGTAATATTCCATGAGGGCTCTGATGCATGCTGTAATGATCGCACTTGACCCTGCCAGTCCAAGCCGGTAAGGAATATCCGAAGAATACCGCAGGGTGAAATTTCGATTATGGAGTTTGATTTCTTCCTTCATGCAATAATCATAGAACCGTTTAACCGCTGCCTTTAGAAGCCGTATGCCACCGTAATAACCAAATAATACTACATCTTCGTTCAGCTCTGAGATGCTATCGAATACATTTGAATCATAATCAGCCGGCAGTATCTCCAGCTCAGGTGTCTCATACAGGATCACATTGGCAGAGAAATTCTTAAAAAGAAAGGCAATGGTTTTGCCATAGTAGCCATCCGAGGGATTTCCCAGCAATGCTGCCCTTGGATAGGATTTTGTACGAATGATCACAGTGATATCTACTTTAATTGATGAATATTTTGCTTTTAACAATTCCCGTCTTCGCAAGAAAATAACGGATGGAGACACCCATGACCCCCAGTCCATATCTGATACTTCTTTTGATATTAATGGATGATGCTTCTTTAAAATACTTGGTCGGGCAGGTAATTTCTGCAATTTCAAATCCGGCATAAAAGATCTGGGCCAGCATTTGGTTATCAAATACAAAATCATCAGAATTTACCTGAAAATTTATCCCCTGCAGGACATTGGCCGAGAAAGCACGGTAGCCTGTATGATATTCTGATAATTTCTGCCTGGTAAGAAAATTCTGGAACAGTGTCAGAAAACGGTTAGCAATATACTTATACAGGGGCATCCCGCCTTTCAATGCTCCCCTGCCCAGGATCCGGGAACCAAGGACTACCTCGTAAACACCGTTCGCAATCAGGTAGCACATGGAATGGATCAATCTCGGATCATACTGGTAATCAGGATGAAGCATCACAACAATATCAGCTTTGAGATCAAGTGCAGTCAAATAACAGGTCTTCTGATTTCCTCCATAACCTTTGTTTTCATCGTGTTCTATGATATGCTTTATGCCCATGCCCCTTGCCACCTTTACCGTTTGATCACTGCTCTTATCATCGACCAGGATAACGTGATCCACAATATCAAAGGGGATCTCCCTGAACGTAGCTTCCAGGGTCCTCTCTGCATTATAGGCAGGCATAACTACGGCTATCCTTCTATCTTTAATCATATGTTACTCTATTACCGTTATCATTACCAGGTTCCCGTATGCAAAAGGAAAATCCATTCTTCTCGTAAAGCAGGTTCAGTTCAGGATTCGATTGCTGGAAGTGCTCCAGGGTTTTACTGCGTAAAATAAAATACGCCGGCTTGTCAATTTTTCCTTTGAGTAACCAGTCAAGATCCTGGGATTGCTCATTTTCAGGGACGGGCTTGGCCGTATAAAACAAATGTGCATAACTTTTCATTCCCAGGGTATGTACATAGCCATCCTCCCCCTTTCTTTCTTTGCAGAATTCGATCAGTGCATGCTGTGAATAACCCTCAATTTTCCCGGCTGTGAAAAACAAGGCAAGGTTTATGAAAAGGGTTACATTGAGAAGCATGGCATAGTATGCGATTTTTTTATTTTTCCTCAGCAGGACAAGGCTTGTAATGATCCCGAGAATGAACAGCAGCCCGATCAGTCCCTCGAAACCACTCCAATAAACATCTGCTTTTAAATTCGCCTGGGTAAACGGGTCCGGGAAATATCCCAATGCCAGGATATCATCTATTCTTGATGCAAGTATGGGGATGATGGCAAATGCAAGCCCGATGATCATGCCAAGCACTGCATAAATGATATTCAGCCAACGGTAATTCTTTATCCTCTCGTGAATGATCTTATAGATCACGTAGGTTCCAAGGAAAGTTAAAGGCAGGTAGCAGAGGGACGAATAGTGAACGATTTTTGTTTTCACCAGTGAAAAGATAAGCAGGACCACCCAGAAAAGAATGATCATCCAGCGTTTAAAGCGTTTCTGGGAATTGGCATCATAATAGCTCCTGCGAAATGCCTTGAGTGCAAAAACTGAAACCGGAAATACGCCTGCTAACAAAACGACAAAATGGTAGAACAGAAATCCGCCATGACCGGAGTCTTCAGTTCTGAGAAGCTGTATCTGATACCGGATAAAATCAAGGATCACGCTGAAGTTCCCAATGGCTACCTGAATAAAGAACCATAAACCGCCAACCATTACGAGCATGAGCAGAAATAGGAGGATCTCACTCCACAGGATCCTTAACCTGAATTTGTTTACGGCCCAGAATACACCTACGGTCAAGCCAAACAGTAAGAGGGAAACGGGACCCTTGGTCAGGTTGGCCATTCCAAGAAGAACAGCGGAAAGAACCAGGTTTTGCCAGCGTTTTTCACCTCTTTCTGCATCCAGAAAGCGGATCAGATTCAGCAGGGATGTGAAGATAAAAAGGTTGAACCAGGGATCTATAATGCCTGATTTGAAATACAAAAAAGGCAGTATGGTACCGATGTAGCTGAGTACCCAGAACCATGCAAACCCGGTGTCGTAGATCCTCCTCCCGGTCCGGTAAAGAACCACCAGGGTGATCATTCCGCAGATCACATTCGGAAACCTGGCTGCAAATTCATTGATCCCGAAGAGCTTCATGGACAATACCTGCATCCAGATAAAGAGTGGGGGTTTCTGGTAGAATGGTTCAAAGTCAATATGTACGGTAAGAAAGTTACCTGTCAGGATCATCTCCCTGGCAGATTCGGCAAAGTTAATCTCGTCCCAGTCGAACAGGTGAACCCCACCCAGGAAAGGAACAAACAATACCAGCGCGCCAAGTGCGATCAGTATTTCAGTAATGATGGGCCGTTCTTTGAGCACTTCTTATTTGTAAATTTTCCTCCTTGCTATACCTGTCAATGATTGGTCAAGCCATGAAGATTTTGATTTTCTAAAATACCAATAAAAAAACAAAGCTGAAAAAACTCCGAGGATGGATCCTCCCAAAACATCGATCAGGAAATGCTGGGACAGGTAAACCCTTGACATTCCTGCCAGCCAGGCCAGAAACATCAATCCAAATACTGCATATTTTCTGTTGAGAATGAATCCGGTCAGCAGCAGGATAGCGAAGACGGTGGTAGTATGCCCTGAGGGAAAGCTTAAGGTATGATGCAGATCAACCCCAGGCACCAGGTCCAGTCCGGGCATCTGATCCAGGAATGCTGCCGGCCTCAGCACATCCGGAAATATTACCCTTTTCAGGAATTGTGCCATCAGTCCGGATACACTGTATGACAAAATCAACATAAAAAAAAACCTGAACCGGATAAAGAGGAACAGCATCGAAAAAATAACTGCAAACCAGCCATTCCCAAGCAGCGTGAGCTGCCTGAAGAATATATCCAGTGATCTGGTATGGCCGCTGTTCAGTAAAACATGCAATTCCAGCCTTGGCACTGCTGCCACCAGTAAAAATCCCGCAAATAGCAATACAGCATACAAAACAAAACCCAGACTGTTATCCCTGATTATCCTGAACATTGTAATCCCACCATTTCAAATCTGTATTCGATAAATAGCAAAGATAGATTTTTCTCAGTGAATCTGTTGCTGATTTAATGGTGCCTGGTACGGTTTCTGCTCTCTAAGGTTTGCTTGTTTTTTTACTACATTTGTTTCTCTGACTTTAAAACGACTTAATTATGGACGTTCAGTCACTACATGAGAAATTTTTTGAACTATATACCAAAAAGGATCAGGTTTGCCGAACCTTTTTTGCTCCCGGAAGGGTGAATCTGATAGGAGAACACACTGATTATAACGGTGGCTATGTTTTTCCCTGCGCCCTGCAATACGGAACATACCTGGCTGTCCGGTTAAATGGATCGGACCAGATCAATTTTGCCACCACCAACTTCGATCAGCGCTGTAGTGTACCTGCTGAAGGATTTGCCCGGCAGGATAAAAAATGGGTGAACTATCCCCTCGGGGTGATGGACCAGCTGGTAAAGCGAGGATTCCAGATGAAAGGAATGGATTTGCTTTTTTCGGGTGATGTACCAAATGCAGCCGGACTTTCATCCTCAGCCAGTATTGAGATGGTAACCGCTGTGGCTATGAATGCACTGTATAATATGCAACTCAATATGATTGACCTGATTAAGATAGGCCAGAAAGCAGAGAATGAATTTGTTGGGGTTAACTGTGGCATTATGGATCAGTTTGCTTCCGGAATGGGCAAAACCGACCATGCAGTATACCTTGACTGTGCCACCCTGGATTATGAACAGGTGCCCCTTGTCCTGGGCGAATATAAAATCGTTATCTCCAATACCAATAAACGCAGGGGACTGACAGATTCCAAATACAATGAGCGCCGTTCGGAATGTGAAAGCTCTGTTGAGTCAATTGCCAGGACTGAACCGGTTTCCTTCCTCGGAGAATTGACTTTCTCCAGGTTTCTTGACCTGCAACATCTCATTCCGGATGAAACAGTGAGGAGGCGGGCCCACCATGTGGTATCGGAAAATCAGCGTGTACTTGATGCTGTCAAGGCGCTCAAAGAATCTGACCTGGCACTGTTCGGAGAAATGATGAATGCGTCCCATGATTCCCTGCGGGATGATTATGAAGTTACCGGCATTGAACTGGACACGCTTGTGGATGAAGCCCGCAAGGTGGAAGGGGTGATGGGATCCCGGATGACAGGTGCCGGGTTCGGTGGTTGTACCGTAAGCCTGGTACATAAAGATGCCATCGACCGTTTCATTACCGAGGTTGGTAGTGCGTATCATGCCAAAACCGGACTCAAACCTGATTTCTACCTGGGTGAAGTTGGTGACGGAGCAAAGGAGGTATAAAATGTGCCATTGCATTTAGCAGGCTTATTCCCTATATTTACCAGACAAACAATCTTCTATGGGCCAGAAAGATAAGCACCACAATCACCCTAAGTCTGCAGACGGAAAAAGGCTCGATAAGCGTTTTTATTTTAAGGAACTGCAAAACCTCCAGATGGAGTTAGTAAAAATGCATGAATGGGTCAAAGAAAAGAGGCTGAAGGTCATCGTAATTTTTGAAGGACGGGATGCTGCCGGAAAGGGAGGCGTGATCAAAAGGATCATCCAGCGTCTGAATCCCCGTGTTTGCAATGTGGTTGCACTAGGTGTCCCCACTGAAAAGGAAAAAACACAATGGTATTTTCAAAGGTATGTTTCTCACCTGCCAGCTGCCGGAGAGATCGTCCTTTTCGACCGTAGCTGGTATAACAGGGCCGGCGTGGAACGGGTAATGGACTTCTGCACTAATGATGAGTACTGGGAATTCCTCAGATCCTGTCCGCGGTTTGAGGAGATACTCATACATTCCGGGATCATATTGATTAAATACTGGTTTTCAGTCAGTGATGAGGAACAGGAAAAAAGATTCAAGGAACGTATTGCTGACCGGTCCAAAAACTGGAAATTAAGCGAGATGGACATGAGCTCCAGAAACCGTTGGATTGAGTATTCCAAAGCCAAGGATGAAATGTTTTCTTATACAGATACAAAGGTCTCACCCTGGTGGGTTGTTGAGGCCGATGATAAAAGAAAGGCGCGCCTTAACTGCATTCATCACCTGCTTGGCATGATTCCATATGAGGAAGTCAAATACAAAAAAATAATCCTTCCCCCGATCAATAATGAGGGATATGTCAGGCCCCCGATAACCGATCAGACTTTTGTCCCGGAAGTATATTAAAGATTATTGCCTGATTACTTTAGCAGTATAACTTTCATTCCCGACGATCACCTGAAGGAGATAAACTGCCTGGGCAAGGTCATGCGTATGCAGGCTGACGGTCCCATATGAGCTGAATGTCCTGTCTACCACGCGGCCATTGATATCGGTAAGTATAATCTCGCGCTCAGCATCCCCTGAATTGAAAACGATGTTCAGCTCATCCTGGAATGGATTCGGACTGACACTGAAATAGGCATTTGTCACATAACGATGGATCACCTGTGAGATGTCAACAATCCAGTTCAAAGGATCTGCGACCACATCCCGCACTTTCTGGTTCATGGGGATTTGTATTCGTTTTGTTGGACTGTCATAGTTAACCTGTATGCTTGTGTCCAGTCCATCCTCCAGGATCAGACCAATATCCAGGCTTGTCCTAAAGAAGGGTGTGGCTGATGAACTGCCCCTCTGATCTGCAAGGATAATCAGGCTGTCTGATGTCTGCCACCAGTTAAAGTTGAACACAGGATATCCCTGTCCATAATACCACTGGTCGAAAAACCAGTCAAAAGACCTGCCGGAGATTTCGTTCAGAACCATTAAAAAATCATGGCCAGTGGCCACGGAATCGGCAAACTGCTCCTGGAAGCTCTTTAAGGTCATATAAAAGAGAGAATCATCATTCAATTCATAACGGATCATATGCAACAGGGCAGCTCCCTTTTTATAGGATAAGGCAGAACTGAAAATCCGGAACTCGTCAGTGGCATCCTCCTCAGGTATATATACACTGCCTTCGGGTTCGGTAAAGACCCTTTCATGAGCCCGTAACATCCAGAAATCCGCCTCCTTTTTCGAGTCGAGATACTCGAGTGCAAGGTACTCCCCGTAGGAGGCGAATCCTTCGTTAATCCATATATCCTGCCAGCTGGCACAGGTTACATTATCCCCGAACCACTGATGGGCCAGTTCATGGGCCACCAGGTTAAAGCCAAAATTAACCAGCGTGGTCATGGTCTGGTGCTCCATCCCTACTCCCATGGGGGCAACACAATGACCATATTTTTCCTGCCAGAAGGGATAGTTTCCAAAAATCCATGCAAACAAATTCATCATATCGCCGGTGGCATCAATATCATCCTTGTTTTCAAGCAGGTATGAAGGGCTGTCATAAATATAATTCTGGAACAGGAAGGAATCAGGCGATTGTTCCGGATGTATATAAAAACTGTATTCATCATACTCTGACACGGACATGGAGAGCAGGTAAAAGGCTATGGGATAATGGGTTTCCCATTTATGAGTAAGCCTGTTGCCCGGGAGGCTGTCCACACCGGCCAGCAGTCCAATGGAACCAGCTTTCAAACGATCAGTCGTTGTAATATAAACATGTGCTGAATCCGCCTTATCCGTGAGCACCTGCTTGCATGCAAACCAGTCCAGCGCATGAAATGGTTCAGAAAGTGTATAGGTCACATGCTTCCCCCAGAAACTATCAAAGCGGTTGGATATCCCTGAAAAGATGCTATTCTTTCCGCCAGTGCCATGGTAAAATATTTTGGTACTGAAATGTCTTCCCTCCTCTAGCGGGACATCCGGAGTGATCTTCACCAGGTCATTCCCATGTGAATAGGCCGGTACTTTTTCCCCATCGATGAATATTGAATCCACTGTCATATTAATGGATAATTCAAATACAAGTTCATCAATTTGTTCGAGAGCAGATACCAGGATTTGGGTGCTTCCTTTGATATAGGTACTGGTATCATTCACTTCCAGATCAATCCCATAGAAATGGACATCATACAGCAACAATGCAGAATCTTTTACATGGGTTGGCACATTGGATATACCGAATGCGTGATGGCCTGAGCATACATGCTCCTTTTCGCTGGCGTGGGCACGCAGTACAGAAAGTACAAATATAATAGTGAGTAAATATCTCTTCATCTAAAGTCTTAAATCATGGTCCAAAAATAATAAAACGTTTATTGGGACAAATTGTTTTCTGCATAATCCTCCCGGAATTTTGTAACTTTCCTCTGTAGTAAGTATAAACCATAATTTCATTTTCCATGCGACTAAACGTACGTGCATTTGCCTTAAGTGCAGGAATCATCTGGGGCCTGCTTATATTCCTTTTTACCTGGTGGCTGTATATCAGACAGATAAGTGTGGGACAACCCACCCTGGTGGGTAAAGTCTTTCCCTATTTTACCATCTCTCCGCTGGGGAGTCTGCTTGGACTGATCTACGGATTCCTAGACGGTCTGATCGTGGGAGCGGCCTTCGCCTGGCTATACAACCGTCTGCAGAAGGACTAGACAGGGTTTACAGACAAGCCTCTGTCTAGTGAAGAGTCTCACTGCTGTAACGTTCAGGGGGTTCACATTCAAAATAATGACCCCGCCTTGAACAGCTGGTTCTTGCCTTCTTTCATAACCGCGTATTCGAAGGATTTCTGTAATCCGTATCCTGCGGTTTCTCCCCCTTTATTTATGGCGATAAATCCAACCTGGTAATCAGGTTTCAAGGGGATTTTTTCTGCAATCCTATTAAGTGCTGACCGGCATGCCGCTTCAGGGGATAACCCGGTTCTCATTAATTCCACAACCAGAAAAGATCCGAGTGTTTTCATTACCAGTTCCCCGTGACCTGTAGCTGCGGCTCCTCCAACTTCATTATCCACAAAGAGTCCGGCTCCAATAATGGGTGAATCCCCCACCCTGCCAGGCAATTTATAACTCAACCCGCTGGTGGTACAGGCGCCGGCAACATCAGCCCCTGCCCCAAGGGCAATCATACCGATGGTATCGTGCCCGCCATTGAAGTCATCGGGAACCATACTTTTTTGTTTCCATTTCTCCCAGGCTTTTTTTGCATCGGGTGTAAGCAGGTCTGTTTTCTGAAATCCTTCTTCCACGGCGAATTTTAAGGCTCCCTCCCCGACCAGCATAACATGCGGGGTTTTTTCCATAACCAGCCTGGCCACCGATATCGGGTGCAAAATATGTTTCAGGCAAGCTACGGAACCTGCATCACCTTCCGGACCCATGATGCAGGCATCCAGGGTTACTTCTCCCTGGCTGTCAGGAAATCCACCATAGCCAACACTGCTGACGGCCGGGTCAGCTTCGCTTACCATGACCCCTGCTTCAACAGCATCAAGGACAGATTTACCGGCAGTAAGCTTTTTCCAGGCGGCAAGATTGGCAGCCAGACCATGCTCCCAGGTGGAGATGATAACAGGACCGTCAAATCCAGACCTGTCAGACCGGTATCGGTATTCTTTATGCCCGGAAGCAGGAAGGCTGATTCCTATCGAGGCGGCAAGGGAGGAGAGCAAAAATTTCCTTCTGTTATACATGAAGCGTTTGTGGGCGAGTGGCCCTATAGGGTTGTAAATTTATAAATTGTCCGCTGGTTGTAAGTTTTCCCCGGGCGCAGAATGGTTAAAGGAAATCCTGGAATATTCGGAGAATTGGGATAATGTTGTGTCTCAAGGCAGAGAGCAAGGTGTTTCCGGTACGGGATCCCCCCTCTTCCTGTAATGCCAGCAAGAAAATTGGAGCTGTAAAACTGCACACCGGGTTCTGTCGTATATGTCTCCATGACCCTTCCACTTTCCTGATGCACAACCCTGGCGGCCAGCAAGGGTTCTTTACCATCCCCTTCCAATACGTAACAATGATCGAATCCCCCTTCAACCTCATGGATATCCTTCCCGATAAGTTTGGGGACCCTGAAGTCCAGGGGACTCCCCTCCACCGACCCTATCTCACCAGTAGGTATCAGATCGTGATCAGTGACGACATATGCTGAGGAAGCGATCATTAATTCATGATCATAAATCTCCGCGGCTGCTCCATTCAGGTTGAAGTAGGCATGATTCGTCAGGTTAAGATGCGTGGCCTTATCTGTGCTTGCCTGGTAATCCAGGCAAACCTGGTTCTCATCATCCAGTGTATAGGAAACACTTACCCTGAGGAAACCGGGATATCCCTCCTCCATGTCATGGCTTATGTACTTAAGTGTAACTCCGGCTCCCTTTTTATTAGCAAATTCTGAAGCCTGCCAGAGTACCTTGTCGAATCCAACTATGCCACCGTGAATGTGATTCTGGCCATGGTTCCGGGCCAAATTGTACTCGGTGCCATCCAGTACGAAGCTGCCTTTTGCAATCCTGCCGGCATACCTTCCAACAAGGGTACCTATGTAAGGTTGATCCTGCAGATATCCCTCCAGGTTGTCGAATCCAAGTACCACATCGCCCGGCTTACCGTTCTTGTCAGGCACCAGAATGGATTGGATGATGCCCCCATAATCAGATACTTTCAGTGTTACATCATTGGAGTTTGTAATGGTATACAGGCTTGCATCAGCCTTACCCGGTAAATTGCCAAATATTTCCCGTATGACTTTCATGGATTTGATTGTTGGGGAGTACAGTGACAAAAATAGTAATTTGGAGAAGTAATTATACATTTCATTAAATATCTTGATAAAACTTTATATTTTTGGATTCAATTAAATTTTACAACACAGCTAATTCCTGCACAATGAAAAATACAAAAACCCGATCCAATGGATCAATATCCATCCTTTTGGCTGCTCTCCTGGTTCTCTCAGTCTCAGCCTGCAAGAATCAAAAATCCTCAAATGAAAGCACAACAACCGGTCCAGCAACGGAGGAATCCTACGATGGCAAGGCAGATGTTATCAAGGAGATATCGGAATACCCTCTTCCCACTTCCTTCGATGTTACCAAACTATTGGTTGAAGCCGGTGCGAGCTATATACTCAATCTCTGTAATCCTGTGGATAACGTAGATAGATATATCAGCCTTAAGAGCAAAGCATTGAACCTGGGTGTATACGGTGCGGACCTCAGTTACGCAGCCACCTATAACCAGACACAGGAGACCATGCACTACCTGAATGTTTCTTCCGATCTTATCGACGAGCTGGAAATCAATGGTTCATTCAACGATGACATGGTAAATCGCATTGAGAACAACCTTGACAATGTAGATTCACTGATCATCATCATTTCAGATTCCTTCTATAATACCTATAAGTACCTTGTTTCGAATGAGCAGGATGACATGTCCCTCCTGGTAATGGCAGGAAGCTGGATCGAAGCCATGTACATAACAACGCAGATAAGTATAATCAGCAAGGATAATTCAGAGATCATTGATATCATAATCGCACAAAATACTTCACTGGAAAAGCTCATGGAAGTGCTGGATCCCATCAGGGTCATTGATACAGGTGCTGATATTCATGAGGGACTTTCAGGGCTGCAGGAGATTTTCAAGAGTGCCGGCAGCGAATTCACTACTAAACAACTGGAGGAACTTATCAAGAAAACTGAAAAACTCCGTAACATGATCATTACCTAGATCACCGGAGCAAACACATCATAAAGCCCGTCAGATTTTTCATGTTGAGAATCTGGTGGGCATTTTTTTTAAAAATCACTACTTTTACCTTACCTAAGAGAGATTTCTATGAGCGAATCTATTCTCAACGCCCTGATGCATCTTTTCGCTGTTTTTGCCACAGTGAGAAAAGAAGGTATTACAGATGCGGGCAGAAATATCGTTCAGTCCTACCTCTTGAGATACCTGAATAAAAAGGAAGTTATTGAGGAATATCTCCATTTGTTCGACAATTACCTTGACTTTTACCAGCGCGATCTTGCCATTCCCCAGGAAGATACCGGATTTCAAACAACTGTTCTCGATACTGAGAACCTGACCAGGATCTGTACGCAGATCACAAAAGAGTTGAACAGGAATGAACGGATCCTTGTGCTGTTGCGTCTTATTGAATTCATCCTGGAAGATAAATTCGTCTCTGAACTGGAACGGGAATTCGTTACCCTGGTGGCAGAAACCTTTTCCATCACAGGAATAGAACTCAACAACGCAATCCTTTTTTTGGAGGAAGAAAAAGAGGAGCAGATCCCTGATGAATATACCATCTACGTTCAGACTGAAAGCCCGGTGTCGTATGATGAGTTGGAGGGGGACTGGATTGAGAAAAACCGGCCCATAGACGAGGCTGAGAAGAACAAGATCATAAAACCGGGGATTGAAGGAAAGATAATCTTCCTGCATTTTAAAAGCCTGAACGTTTCTGTCTTGAAATACCAGGGCCCGGATACACTGACAATAGATGGGAACCTGCTGGACACCGGGAAGGTCCATCTCTTTGATAACGGTTCTATCATCCGCGGTAGTGGATTCGGGTCAATATATTATTCAGAAATTGCCAGCAGGTTACTGCAGTCCTCCCAGGAGATCAGGATCACCATGAATGCGGTCGACATTGAATTTCGTTTCAAGAACAGCGAAAACGGCATCCGCAGGTTTTCATTCTCAGAGGATTCCGGGCAAATGATCGGGATCATGGGTGGATCAGGTGTCGGGAAATCCACCCTCCTCAACCTGCTGAGCGGACAACTGCCCCTGAACAACGGCAAAATCACCATAAACAATTATGACCTGCACAGGGACCGTTTCAAAATTAAAGGGATTATTGGGTTTATCCCACAGGATGACCTCCTTTTTGAAGAACTCACAGTCTACCAGAATCTTTACTATAATGCCCGTTTGTGTTTCGGGAATTATTCCGAAAGACAGTTGGCAGAAACCGTGGCAAACATACTCAATGACCTGGATCTCACTGAAATTAAAGATTTTAAGGTAGGGTCACCCCTGAATAAGTTGATCAGTGGTGGACAAAGGAAAAGATTGAACATTGGCCTGGAACTAATGCGGGAACCATCCGTTTTATTTATAGATGAACCTACCTCCGGTTTATCTTCCATGGATGCAGAAAACGTAATTCGCCTGCTCAAGGAACAAACGATCAAGGGCAAACTCGTTATTGCCAATATACACCAGCCCAGTTCAAATGTTTTTAAGATGTTCGATAAGCTCTGGGTGCTTGATAAGGGGGGATTCCCAATCTACTCAGGAAATCCCGTGGATGCCATCGTTTACTTTAAGAAACTTAGCAGCTTTGCAGAGGTAAGTGAGGCAGAATGCAGCAGTTGCGGTCATGTTAATCCGGACCAGATCCTTCAGATCGTAGAAGCAAAGCTGGTTGATGAAAAGGGAAAGTACTCACAGGAAAGGAAAATATCACCAGAAACCTGGTACGAGCATTACCAGGAAAATATCGCAGCGGATATTGTTCAAAAAGAGGCAAAAAAAATATTGCCGGCAACCTCTTTCAGGATACCTGACATCAATGTACAGTTCAAGGTATTTTTTCTGCGTAACCTTATCTCCAAACTGACCAACCGGCAATATGTCATACTCAGCCTGATTGAAGCACCGTTCCTGGCACTCATCCTGGCTTATTTTACAAAGTATGTATCTGGCGATCAGTACATATTCAGTGAAAATAAAAATCTGCCGGCTTACCTTTTCATGTCGGTTATCGTAGCCATTTTCATTGGACTCATCGTCAGTGCAGAGGAAATCATACGCGACAGGAAAATCCTGCAAAGAGAGGCTTTTCTGAACCTGAGCTGGTTCAGTTATATCAATTCCAAGATCCTTTATCTGTTTACATTATCGGCTGTTCAAATGCTCCTTTTTGTACTTGTAGGAAACTGGATCCTTGAAATAAAGGGAATGACCTTCAATTACTGGCTGATCCTTTTCAGTACTGCCATTACGGCAAATATGCTGGGACTGAATATTTCTGCCGGAATGAATCATATTGTAAACATATACATTCTCATCCCCCTGATCCTGATCCCGCAATTATTGCTCAGCGGAGTGACAGTAAAATTCGATGACCTGCATAAAAGCATTACCTCGCAGGTCTATGTTCCGGTAATAGGCGACCTGATGGCATCCAGGTGGGCATTCGAAGCACTCACAGTAGAGCAGTCCAAGAATAACCGTTTTGAAAAAAATTTTTACATTTATGACCAACAGATCAGTGAAGCGCAGTTCAAAACTTCCTTTCTGATACCACGCCTGTTAAATAAACTTGATGAATGCAATCGGAACCTTGATATCGGAGGAGACCAGCAGATCCTGAAAGATAATCTTGAATTACTTTTTCATGAGGTTGAGAAATTAGGGGATCATCCCGATCTCTTTGCTTTCGAGCACCTGGCCAGGTTGAACATGAATGATTTTGACGAATCATATTCCACAGATCTGGAAGATTGGCTGACCTATGTACGCTTCCATTTTCAGGATGCATCGCGGGATGCATCCTTCCAAAGAGATGCGGTATATTCAAAGCTGGCAGACTCACTGGGTTCTGATGAGGTCTACAGGCTCAGGCAGGATTACCAGAACGACCGCCTCGACGAGCAGGTCACCAACCGTCTGGAGGTAAACAAGATACTGGAAATCAATGGAAGGTTGGTACAGAAGGATGATCCTATTTTTTTGATTCCGGAATCCAATATTGGCCGGGCCCATTTCTATGCTCCCTATAAAAAATTCAATAACCAGCT
>DAOWJB010000079.1 GCA_030640625.1 Bacteroides sp. | reverse complement strand
GCTGCTTTATCTGAAAGCAGTAAAATATGAAACGAACTACCTTATTATTCGTTTTTACTATCCTGGTTTTTCCATCGTTTTCATACCATACCCAAAATACAGATGAAGGATCTATACAGGAAAGCATACGGGGATATATCAGTCAGTTGGAAGGATCCGGTACCATAAAACTGGGTAAACAAAAGATCATTGGAAATCCGGTCATCACCAAATTATATAAAGGTGAGGATTACCAACCTGTCTGGGACAATGCCAACAGGAAGGATCTCATAAAAGTATTGGATGATGCTTATTTCGAGGGACTGAACCCGGGAGATTACCATATTGATTTCATAAAGGAGCATGATGAAAAGTTAGCAGGTGGCGTGCGCCTGACAATGGATGAATACGCCATTGCTGATATTGTCATGACGAATGCCGTCCTCACCTACGCATTTCACATGATACAGGGTAAAGTTCATCCAACGGAGCTGGATCCCAACTGGAATTACAGCATGAGGCCCTTGCCGGACAGTGTGGAATTCAGGTTGATGGACCGGCTGCAAACGCAATCACTCAAAGAGGGGGTGGCTAATATTCGTTCTGAACTACCCATTTACAGTGAATTCCGGAGATGGTTTATTCAATATGATTCCATTCAGAAAGCCGGGGGTGATATTCAACCAATAGCATATCCGGGTGCCCCGCTAAGGCTCGGGGATTCCTCTGCAGCAGTTGGAGCATTGAGAAGTCATATGACAATCTATGGATATTCATTCAACGCCCTTGATAATGAAAAGTTTGATGAAGAGCTGGAAACCGTCATCATAGATTTTCAATTGCTTAACCAACTGGATGGAGATGGGATCTGCGGTAAACAAACCTATAAGGCCTTGAATTTTTCTATCGATGAACGCCTGGATATTATAAGGGTCAATATGGAAAGATGCCGGTGGATCAATAACGACTTACCCCGGGAGTTCCTGCTGGTAAATATCGCTGACTATCACCTGTATATATTCAGGGACAGGCAAATAGATTATGAATGCAGGGTAGTTGTGGGAAAGGAATTTCACGAAACACCTGTTTTTACTTCCGATATTAAGTATGTTGTCTTTAATCCTACGTGGACCGTTCCCTATTCCATTGCCTCAAAAGAAATACTTCCCAAACTTAAAAAAGATCCTAACTACCTCCAGAACCGGAACATGACCCTGCTCAGGGGCAAAGAAGTGGTCAACCCGTCCACCATTGATTTCAACCAGTATTCAAAAAAGAATTTTCCATACACCATAAGACAGGAGCCCGGAACGAATAATGCATTGGGACTGGTAAAGTTTATCTTCCCCAATAAATATGCTGTTTACCTGCATGACACGCCTTCAAAATCCTACTTTGAAAAAACTGATCGTGCATTCAGCCACGGATGTGTGAGGGTAAAGGATCCACTCATACTGGCAGAACAATTGCTCGGGGACAAGGGCTATGACAATGACAAGATAGCCGATGTCATTAAGTCAAGTAAGACCCAGAATGTCTACCTGACAAAACCCATGACCGTCATGCTGATGTACTGGACCTGTCATGATAATGACATAGATGGTAAGATGTCCTTTTACAGGGATGTTTACGGCCGGGATAAAAAGGTATTAAGCGAACTAAACAAAACCTTTTAAATCCTTGTTCAGGTTATAAAGTCCTCCGGTACATTCTTCAGCCTGGCAACCCTGGCAATCCGTTCGGCCACGGGGAATCCGCTGCTGCAGGTTACGGTACAGCCTGGACAACCCTTACAGGGATCCGCATCTACCCCGAACTCATCCAGGACGTACCTGGCCTTTTCGAGGTTTCCGTATGCATATGTGTACATGTAGGCACGCATGAGATCAGAAACAGGTAAGCCTTTTATACATTGATGCTGGCAACCGGTGCATCCGCTGCAGAAGAAGCCCGTATGCTCGCTGGCAGCTAGCAGGTGCTCCATTTCTTCATCCGTCATTTCAAGTCCATTCATAATCTCAAGGTCGGTCTGCAACTCATCGAATTTGGTGAAGCCCGGTATGGAAGTAGTAATATGCGGATTCTGATATACCCACTTAAGGGCAGCCAGACCATTCACTGGTATCTTTTTTTCCTCATCATGAAATCCCCCGGCCATGGTCTTCATGGCGATGAATCCCAACCCTGCAGCCGCTCCTTCCTCTATGGCATCCATCAGGTCCTTATCATCTTTCATGGTAAAATTAATGGCCAAAAGAATCACCTCATGAACCCCGCCCTCGATGGCGGCACGGATCACTTCTGCCTGGTTTTT
>DAOWJB010000031.1 GCA_030640625.1 Bacteroides sp. | reverse complement strand
CGAACCCGATCCTGTTCATCGATGAGATCCATCGTTTCAGCAAATCTCAGCAGGACTCCCTGCTGGGAGCTGTTGAACAGGGTATTGTCATACTGATCGGGGCAACTACAGAAAACCCTTCCTTCGAGGTGATATCCCCCCTTCTATCCCGTTGCCAGGTTTATACCCTGAATTCCCTTTCAAAGGGCGATCTGGTAGCTTTGATTGATAAAACCCTGCAAAAAGATATCCTGTTGAAAAAACTGAATATCAATATTGCAGAGAATGAGGCATTGCTCAGGTTATCCGGAGGAGATGCAAGGAAACTGCTTAATATTATTGAACTGATCGTTAACGCGGGAATTTCCGGCAGGGCTGAAACTCCGGAAGAGATCCTGGTGACAAATCAATCAGTTCAGGATAAGATCCAGGAAAATATTGCCCTGTATGATAAGAACGGAGAGCAACACTATGACATCATCTCCGCCTTTATTAAAAGCATCCGGGGCAGTGATCCGAATGCGGCTGTATACTGGCTGGCCAGGATGGTCGAAGGAGGGGAAAAACCCGAGTTTATTGCACGCAGGCTTGTGATCCTGGCATCAGAAGATATCGGATTGGCCAATCCCAATGCCCTTTTGCTGGCTACCAACTGTTTCCAGGCTGTCCACATGGTTGGCTGGCCCGAATCCCGCATCATCCTCTCGGAAGCAGCCATCTACCTGGCAACATCTCCCAAGAGCAATGCTTCCTACATGGCCATAAATGAAGCCCAGGAACTGGTCAGAAAAACCGGTGATCTAAGTGTCCCTTTGCACATCAGGAACGCACCGACCCGATTAATGAAAGAGTTGGGATACGGTGATGATTATAAATATGCACATAGCTACGATGGCAACTTTATCGAAAGTGAATTCCTGCCGGAAGACCTTGCCGGGAAAAAACTGTATGATCCCCAGAACAATACCAGAGAGGCGGATATAAGGGTGAGATTAAGAAAATGGTGGAAGGAGAAATACGGATATTAGGTATTTATTCCTATTTTTAATGTCCATCACTACGGACAGAGAGCAGCATGTTAGAGAATCTTCCATTTGTAAAACACATCGAATCCGGTCAATTTTTCCTCATTGCAGGTCCATGCGTTGTTGAAGATGAAAAGCTTTGTTTCCAGGTGGGCGAATTGATAGCCGGGGTCTGTGACGAGCTCAGGATCCCTTACATTTTCAAAGCCTCCTACCGTAAAGCAAACCGGTCAAGGGCAGATTCCTTCACGGGGATAGGTGATCTCGCTGCACTTGATATCCTGCGAAAGGTACGGAACCAACTGAAAATACCCGTAATTACAGATATTCATACCCCGGATGAAGCTGCCATCGCAGCTGAATACGTGGACATTCTCCAGATCCCAGCCTTCCTGAGCCGTCAGACTGATCTGCTTATTGCTGCAGCAGAAACTGGCAAATATGTAAACATCAAGAAGGGCCAGTTCATGGCTCCGGCCTCCATGAGATTTGCAGCGGAAAAAGTAGCCGGGCATGGCAACACAAATATTTTGCTTACCGACCGGGGAACCATGTTCGGGTACCAGGACCTAATTGTGGATTTCAGGGGAATAATAGAAATGCAAAAAAACGGCTATCCGGTGATTCTGGACATTACCCATTCACTGCAACAACCCAATCAATCGAGCGGGGTTAGCGGCGGATTCCCGGCCATGATTGAAACACTGGCCAGGGCCGGTATTGCAGCAGGAGTCGATGGCATCTTTCTGGAAACTCATCCCGATCCGTCCGATGCCAGATCAGATGGCGCCAATATGCTGGATCTATCCAGCATTGAAGGCCTGCTTCAAAAACTCATTCTGCTAAGAGATGCTGTTAATAAAATGAAAATCAAATAATTAATTTGTCTATATTAATACCTATTATCATGAAAAAGATTTTTATCACCTTTATTAGCCTGGCAGTTCTCACCCTTGGTTCTGCCTATTCTCAGGATCTCCAAAAAATCCTGGATAAGTATTTTGAAACCATTGGACAGGAAAAATTATTAAATATTAAATCACAGATATCCACGGGCAAAACCTTACAAATGGGAGAGGAAATGCCATTCAAAGCCGTCACCAAGCGACCCAATAAAGCTTATCTGGAGGTGGAAGTCCAGGGTGCCAAGATGAGGCAGGGATATGACGGGGAAAATGGCTGGATGATAGCCCCATGGATGGGATCAGCAGAACCCGTCGATCTGGTGGGTCCGGACCTCCGGCCCATGAAAGAAATGTCAGATATGGACGGGAATCTCTGGAACTACGGGGAGAAGGGTCATCAATTGGAACTGCTTGGAACAGAGGAGATGGAAGGCACCCAGGTATATGTACTGAAACTTACCAAGGAAGATGGTGATATTGACCACTATTACATTGATTCGGAGAATTATGTTGTCCTTAAAATGAGTAGTAAAATTATGGTCAATGAGCAGGAAACTGAGGTGGAAGTGTATATGAGTAACTATCAGGAGGTAGACGGCATTCTAATACCCTTCTCAACCGAGCAGAGGTATAACGGCCAAACAGGTATGACAATCAATCTCGAAGAGATAAAGTTCAACGAGAAGATTGATGATACCTTCTTCGCCAAGCCTGTTGCCGCCCCGGCAGAAGAGCAATAAATGTCCATTGAATAATTAACTTATGAGAACGGTATATTACATACTGGCAGTATTATGCCTTAACGTTTTTTCCTGGAACTTTGGTACTGCCCAGGTAACAGTTACTTCAAATACATTTGGTGCCCTCAAGGCCAGGAATATTGGTCCGGCCCTAATGAGCGGTCGCGTGACATCCATTGATGCCTTGCAGGATGATCCCAGGCTGGTCTATATTGGAACGGCAAGCGGTGGACTCTGGAAAAGTACCAATGGCGGTGTGAAAGTCAAAGCGGTATTCGATAAACATACCCAATCCATTGGTGCCGTGTGTATTGACCAGGCTCATCCTGATACCGTATGGGCAGGTACAGGTGAATCATGGACCCGGAACAGTGTTTCCATTGGGACAGGGGTATATAAATCTACAAATGGCGGTGAAAGGTGGAAGAATATGGGACTGGAGACTACGGAACGGATCGCCAGGATAATCATCCACCCGGAAAACTCTGATATCGTATATGTAGCTGTATTGGGACATCTGTGGGGGCCCAACCAGGAGCGCGGGGTGTATAAATCCACTGATGGTGGTGAAACCTGGAACAAGGTTTTATATGTCGATGAAAACACAGGTTGTTCAGACATTGATATTGATCCAGATAATCCTGATATATTGTATGCCGGGATGTGGCAGTTCAGAAGAAGGGCATGGGATTTCAATTCAGGTGGACCCGGTAGTGGGCTCTATAAATCAAGCGATGGAGGAGAAACCTGGGAACAGCTCACAAACGATCTGCCGGAAGGGGAAAAAGGAAGGATTGCCGTAAGGGTATCCCCGGCCAGTCCCAACATTGTGTATGCCCTGATCGAATCTGAAAATACTGCCCTTTACCGGTCCAGGGATCACGGCGCAAGCTGGGTGTTGCAAAACAGCTCCACCATGATAGGTGAAAGGCCCTTCTATTTTACATTGATCATTCCTGATCCACTCGATACGAACCGGATCTATAAACCGGGCTGGACTACCCTTTCGGTAAGCAGGGATGGGGGCAAAACATTCAGGACTTCATTCCATACTGGCGGAGCCGTACATGTGGACCATCATGCTTTATGGATCAGCAAGAAGGATCCTGAGTATATGTATCTTGGAACAGATGGGGGAGCTTATGTTACCAATGACCAGGGTAGCTCATGGAGGCATTTCCGCAACCTGCCTGTGTCACAGTTCTACCATGTTAGTGTGGATATGCAGAAGCCATATCATGTTTATGGTGGACTCCAGGACAATGGTTCCTGGTCTGCTCCTTCCCGGGCTCCCGGCGGGATCCGTAATTACCACTGGCAGGAATACGGAATGGGTGACGGTTTCTCTGTTTTCGCTGACAGGGAGGATCCAAATATCATCTACTGGCAATTACAGGGAGGAGTATTCGCCCGGGATAACAAGAAAACCAGGACAAGGAAGTATATCTTTCCATATGAAGATGAAAATTCCGGAAAACTCAGGTTTAACTGGGATGCTGCTATTTCCATGAGTCCCAATGACAATACCATTTATATTGGTGCCCAATACGTGTATAAGTCCGTTAATCGTGGTGACACCTGGGATCAGATATCACCTGACCTTACTACCAATGATCCTGAAAAGCAAAAACAGGATGAATCGGGCGGATTGACCATCGATAATTCTACTGCCGAAAACCACTGTACGATTACCTGCATTGCTGAATCAGCCATGGATAAGCAGATCATCTGGGCAGGCACAGATGACGGAAACCTGCAGGTAAGCCAAGATGGGGGAAATACCTGGTTAAATGTCTCCGGGAATGTTCCCGGTCTGCCATCAAATACCTGGTGTTCAAGCATATACCCGAGTCGTTTCGACAGGGGCACCGCCTATGCCACTTTTGACGGCCACCGGAGTGATGACATCAGTTCCTATGTTTTCAAGACAAGTAATTATGGAAATACATGGGTATCCCTGGCCGATGAAAATATTAAAGCGCATTGTTACAAGATCCTGGAAGACCTGGTAAATCCGGATCTTTTATTTGTAGGATCTGAATTCGGATTATTTATATCTGTTGATGGTGGACAATCATGGGCCCAGTTTAAGGGTGACCTGCCAAATGTCTCGGTGATGGATATGGTGATCCATCCCAGGGACCATGATCTGGTGCTGGGTACTCATGGCAGGGGAGTCTATATCATCGATGATATCATTCCCCTCAGGCAACTTACAAATGAAATACTGGAATCTGATCTGGTCTTCCTGGATCAGCGTCCGAATGTGCCCATGAGTGTAACCGGACCGGTCTGGCCCGGTTTTGATGATGAATACGTTGGCAGAAACCCCTTATCAACCATTCCAATCACATTTTACATGAAAAAGCGGCATATTTTTGGAAAAATGTCAATCGAAGTATTTGACAGGGATGATCACCGGATTGCCGAATTGGCTTCGGTTTCTACCAAAGGAATAAACAAAACTTACTGGGCCCCCTACATGAGATTTCCAAGAATGCCGAAATCTGATGTATTCCTGCCAATTATGGTGCAGGTTTTTATGGCTATGCCTGAATATCCTCCCGGGGAGTATAAGGTTAAAATAACCAAGGGTGAAGATGTTTATGAATCTTCAGTGCAGGTGAATGAAAATTCAGATTGGAAATTTTCTAGTGAAGATAAGGAATTGAGGCGGGAGAAGATGATGGAAGGCTACCAGCTTCTGGAAGATTTGGCGTATGTTGACAGGCGCTTAAATGATGTACGGGAACAGATCCCCCTCATCATGGAGAAAATGGCTACCAGTGCATCACTCAAAAAGAAGTTTGATGCCCTGTCCAAAGCACTGGAAGATGTAAGGGAGGGTCTTCTGGTTACCAAAGTCGGAGATCTGCGAGGAGAACAACGGCTAAGAGAAAAAGTAGCAGCCGTATATGGTTCCATTGCTGCCTATCCCGGCAAGCCAACAGATTCACAGATCCGGCGCCTGGAAATGCTGACCGGAAATGTAAGGGCAATGGAAGCAGAGGTAAACGATATATTTGCAGTTAACCTTGAGGATATCAATACTGCGCTTGAGAAAAGTGGACATGAAAACGTCAAAATCACCAGCCGTGAAGAGTTTGACGCAGAGATTGATAATTAGATAGATTTCCTGTAAAATGGACAGGAGCCCGTTTCGGGGCTCCTGTTTTTTCTCCAGCAGGTCTGTAAGCCGGGTTCTGTATCCAGGTCGTCCCCAGTGGGGACGGTTCCCGGATCTCTATCATTTATCTGATCGACCTACCCCCCGGCATCGGGCGAGCAACCCTTATCAGCCGGTATACATGGTCTTTCAGCCCAAAAGGCGGACGGCCTCCGGTGTCACCACCGGGACCGGTGAGCTCTTACCTCACCTTCTCACCCTTACCCTCCCCCGACGAATCAGGGCGGGGCGGTTATTTTCTTCTCCGCTGCTATACCCTCACGAATATCTTTCTCCCGAAAGTATGGCGCTCTGTGCTGCCCGGACTTTCCTTCCTTCGTACCCCCGTTGCCGCAGACCGAAGAACGATAGAACGTCCTGCTGAATTGCTGCAAAATTACAAAATTATTAATTAATAGTGGGAAGGTTTGGAACTATCAGCTTGGAACTATAAGTTTGGGATCAATAGTTTTAAACCTTAAATGGAAAAGTATACCTATACACTGCCTGAAAACCGGATAGCTAAATATCCCCTGGCAGAGAGAAATCGGTCAAAACTATTGATCTGTGACAAGGGGAAAGTTTACCACAGGACCTTCAGGGACCTGCCATCCTTGGTGTCACAGGAAGTTTTAATGGTATTCAATGACACAAGAGTGGTTCAGGCCCGTTTGATTTTTGAAAAAACCACCGGATCCAAAATTGAAATTTTCTGCCTGGAACCTCACAAACCTTCCGGGTATTATCAGGCATTTCAGCAGACTTCAACCGCTACCTGGAAATGCCTTGTGGGTAATGCAAAAAAATGGAAAAAGGACCCGCTCAGCATGAAGGTTGAACTTGGGACCGGAACAGGAATGCGGAAAAGAGAGATTTTACTGGCCGCTGAGAAAACTGGCAGGGACAAAGATGCTTTCCTGATCCGGTTTCACTGGAATCCCGAGGATGCATATTTTGGGGAGATACTGGAAGAGGCCGGCAAAACCCCTATCCCACCCTATCTGAAAAGGGATGCTGAACCACAAGACAAGCACAGCTACCAGACGGTTTATTCCCTGATTGACGGTTCTGTGGCTGCACCAACTGCCGGATTTCATTTTACAGATGCTGTTCTGGAACAGATCGACCGTAAAGGAATTGCCAGGCTCAACCTGACCCTTCATGTCGGTGCCGGCACTTTCCAGCCTGTTTCAACGGATAATCCGGCCAATCATCCTATGCATGCCGAACATTTCTATGTCAGCCGGAGAGCTATTCAGACCCTGCTGGATCACCAGGGAGAAATAATGGCCGTGGGGACCACCACTACAAGGCTCTTGGAATCCCTTTTCTGGCTTGGACTAAAGCTCCCGGAAGGGAAGGAATCAAGCGCCGTTCCGATGTTTCTTGATCAGTGGGAAGCCTATAAGCTGCAAGCTGGCAGCCGGGAGGATAGCCTGCAAAAGCTCCTGCGATATATGACGGTAAATGGACTGGAGGTCATGGAAGGAATAACAAGGCTGATGATTGTTCCTGGCTATAATTTTCGCATGGTGAACCGGTTGATCACAAATTTCCACCAGCCCGGCAGTACACTCTTAATGCTTGTCGCTGCCTTTATCGGGGAAGATTGGAGAAAGGTCTATGACTATGCCCTTGCCAATGATTTCCGCTTTCTAAGCTACGGAGACAGCTCCCTGCTTATTCCTTAAGTACAGCCTCGTCTATCAGCTCCAGGGTATCAGGATTGATCACCTCCAGGGTAACCTTCTGTCCATCAACATGAATCAGCACCAGTGCATGCTGTGTTGTGAATCCCTGAACATGTGAAGACCAGGGTGTCTCCTCCTGTGCATAATAGGGTGCACCTGCAGCACCATTGTTAATTTGCCATACCTCCCGGCCAATCTCGATCTTCTCATTAAAATACATCTCGGGATATATGGTCATGTCGGAAGAGATCTTCAGGCGGTTATAGTTATGTTCATCGCCGGTAAAAATGGCCAGGACCTTGTTGCTCTTATTGACCACTAGGTCAAGATATTCATCCCTCCTTTCGATGATCCCCTTGCCAAGCGGCCTTCCCGCAATATAGGGACGGTACTGGTTATTACCGCTGTACCACATGTCATCCCCTACATGACCTCCATTTGGGAAAGCAGGGGTATGCTGGGTCACGAAAATATGATCAATGCGTTCATCCGCTTCCAGGGTCTGAAGTGTTGAGGCCAGCCATTTAAGCTGCATGTCCATGATATAGCCATGCAGATTTCCGCTGGTCAGCTGGATGAAGGGAGTGGAAGAAGCATAGAAATAATCCGAATTGAGGACAACAACTGCTACATTATCATAGATATAGTAGAATACAGATTCCTTGTAGGAAGGGAAATCCGTCCTTCTCAGATTAGGATCATATACTGCACCATCTTCGCTTTCCGGCCCATTCATGGGCATATAAAAGTTATCCATAAAAACAGCCTCGGCAGACTCGGTCGCAAATGGGAAACGGTCGACCTTCATTACCCTTTCATCTCTCTCATCATAAAACCAAAATTCCAATGCTTCATGGTTCCCCATTCCCACATAAACAGGCATGTAATGTGCGAAGGCCTCAATGGATCTTTTCCAATTGGCATACTGCAGGTTGGTCGCTTCCTTACTCGTGAGGTAGCCATTGATCAGGTCGCCTGTGAACTGGAAAAAACGGGCCCCATGCATGACTGTTGCCGCCATGATCTTCTTCATGATATAGCTGTTTACCCCGTAAATATCCCGTTCACCACCACCCTGTCCGCTCCTGGAATCACTTGCATAGGCAAAAGTAAAAGGCGTTCGTGATCCCGGTACAGGGGCGGTCCGGAATGCATACTGTTGTTCAATTCCACCGGTTTGCAGGACATATTCATATTCAGTATCAGGGGACAGGCCAGTGATTCCTATAGCATGTTCGGTGGTGGCTTTCTGATCAACAAAACTCCGGCCATCCACCTTTACCGTTGCCACAATCTCGGTGTTCGTTTTAAAGGTGATGGTAGCACCCTCCTCAGTCAATAAATTAACAAAGGGGCCTTCTGTCACTGTAATACCAATTTCGAATGGTCCCGTACCTTTAAATGCTACCCTGCCATCATAAATCATATTACCCTGGCTGTCAATCACACGGTAACCGATGGTACCTTCCCCGCTTTTCTCCCATCCAATCATATCATACATCCCGGAAAGTACGTCGTCGATGGTAATCTGCGATTTGCCACGAACAATCGTTGAAATGTTTCGGAAAAAAACCGGCAGGGGATGCTTCGAATCATCATAGTGTATCAATCCATAGTACAATGTTCCTTCAAGTGTGGAATCCTGGAAATCAAAGACAATTCCCCGCTCGGTGCCAACAGGGCTGCCAAGCATCTGGGCAAGCGTATGATCCGCCGGCAGATCCACATTGTATATCTTTGCTTCATCCCTTACCAGGAAAACATTTTCATATTCCAGGCCCATGTTGGAATATACTTTTGGTAGTTTTATCTGTGCATGGCATCCATAAAAGATGGATCCTGTCAACATGATGATCAGAAATATTTGCCGCTTCATATAAATCATTTTTATTTGAACAATTGGTCAATTCATTACTTTCCTTATCAAGGAACTAAAATTAATGACATCTTCTTCGGTAGTGTCATAAGAACACATCCAGCGTACCTCACCGGCAGCTTCATTCCAGACATAAAAGAAAAATTCTTTCTGGAGGACAGGAATGATCTCTTTTGGCAGGATGGCAAACACGGCATTGGATTGAACGGGCTGTGTGATCTGTATCCCGTCTATTTTCATCACCTCTGCTTCAAGAAGTTTTGCCATCCTGTTGGCATGGCTGGCATTTTTCAGCCAGACATCCTCATCCAGGAACCTTTCAAACTGGGCAGCTATAAAACGCATCTTTGATGCCAGTTGCATGCCCTGTTTTCTCAGATATTTAAAATCAAATGCATGTTCCTTGTTAATAAAAACCACGGCTTCACCATACATTATCCCATTTTTGGTACCACCAAAGGATAACACATCTATGCCTGCATCTACCGTGAAACTTTTAAATCCTGTCTGCAAACTGGCTGCTGCATTGCTGATCCGGGCACCATCCATGTGAACAAGCATATTGTGATCATGTGCATAGGTAGTAATGGACCTTATTTCATCAATGGAATACACGGTACCCATTTCAGTGGATTGGGTAATGGAAATCACCCGTGGTTGTGAATGATGTTCAAAGCCAAAACCGTACATATATTTTTCTATAGACGCCGGAGAAAGTTTGCCATCCGGAGATTCTACGGAAAGTAGTTTACAGCCTGTCCATCTCTCCGGAGCCCCGCATTCATCCTCATGGATATGTGAAGTTTCAGTACATATGATTGAATGATAAGGTTTGGTAACTGCATCCAATCCAAGAACATTTGCGGCTGTGCCGATGAAAACAAAAAATGGATCGACATGATCACCCAGAATGCTTTTTATTTTTGTAACAGCTGATGCAGTATAAGGATCATCTCCATAAGCAATCGTATGACCGGTATTCACACTTTCAATGGCTTTCATAATTTCCGGATGCACACCGGCATTATTGTCACTGGCAAAGCCCCTTTTATTCATGAAATGAAAGATTTATAGAATTTAAAAATATAAATAATTGGCGGATCTAAAATAATTCATCGTATTTGGTCCATAGGAAATCACCCAGTTCCCAAGCCTTTTCCACCACCTGGTTTCCCCATTTGCCCGTATACCCTGTCAGGTATTCAATGCACTGCTGCGGATCTTCTTTTTTATATAATCTCATGGCTTCAGCCTCAACCGACTGCTGCTTGTCAAGGAGTTCCTGTTGCCATGGGTTCCAAACAGCATCAATATCATGACGCATATCCCCCCAGCGTTGGGCAGCGAGTGTACCCAGCCGGTTAAATGCCCACCAGGCTGATTCACGGGTGTAGCCCTCCGGCCTTCCCGGGGTTTTATAGGGTGCAGGGAGATCGGTAACCGAGCAATAGACAGGGATGTAAATTGAGGTAGCCACATTATCCATGGCCAGCCAAACTACCCCGCCAATCTCATCCGGCAACCATTCCCTCGACTGAATAATGGTCGCATACATGGTATACCAGCGTGCAATGGTCCTTTCTCCTCTCCAGCCCCAGCCTCCATTGATCCTGAATACCTTGTTCATATCATAAGGCATAAAGGGATTGGCCAGGGGAGATATCACCATTTTACCACTGTCATCAGCTACGGTAATATCCTTGATAAAATTAAAATCAGTGCCCTCATAATAATCTTTAAAAACAGAGATCAGTGTGGCCATGTCAACAGCTTTATCCGGTTTTATGGAGAAGGGATAATTTTCTGCGTTTGGATCGAGTTCCAGGGATGGGGCCAGCAGGTCAAAAACCCTCCATTCCCTTCTCCTGCTGGCAAAGGATGTCCTGCTTTCCGGAGCATATGCATAACAAAACTGAAAGGGTCCATCTGATGGAGACCACCAGCCATTCTCCATGGCCACATCAAAAACATTCTCAGAAGTCATAAAATGATCCTTATCTGAAAGGTCAATCTCTTTGATGGTGCTTGCATTGGCATTGACTGAGACATGGTCGTCAGGCACACGCTGTGCCGCCCAGACGGCACCGTTCTTTCCTTTGCCCGGCCCCACGATCTCAAGGTGCCAAACTTCTTTTGGATCCGAAATGGTCAGGCATTCTCCATAATCAATCCAGCCATATTTACCCAGCAACTCACCCGCAATCTGAATGGCCTCTCTTGCAGATGCTGATCGCTCCAGCATCAACTGGCAGATCCGCTGGCAGTCTATCAATCCATCATCAGACTGCAACTCCTCCCGGCCTCCAAAGGTAGATTCACCAATCCCCAGCTGGTATTGATTCATACAGGGGTAAGCAGAATTAATATAGGCATTGGTAGAAGCCACCTGGGGTATTTCGCCAATCTTCCTGTGAATGTAGGTGGGCATGGCAAGTGAATCATATGGCATGCGCTTTAATATCGGTGTCATGCTGCCCTCAGGATATTCCTTCCCTGGCTGGATATCTATCCATGATCGGGTCCGGTGACTGTCATCCGTATGTGAAGTAATCACAGACCCGTCTTTTGTGGCCATTTTGCCCACTGTAATACTCGTACAACCATCCGGCATATTGTCCTCCCAATCGGGAGGTTCCTGGGCAAAGATGAAAACCAAATTTAAACAGCCTAAGAGAATAATTATCAGAAATTTAGGAAGGAGTTCTTTCATTTTAGTGGATTTTTCAGTATTTTAGATCTTTGTAACCAATATTTCCCCTAATATAGTATTGTTATTAGTCTTTGAATAAAGATTCCCCTGAAATTATTGTTGATCCTGTAATCCTTATGAGGAAGGATAATCTACATATCAAGGAAAAGTTAATTACGCGCTGTA
The DNA here is from genome assembly GCA_030640625.1 of Bacteroides sp. Taxonomy (GTDB): domain Bacteria; phylum Bacteroidota; class Bacteroidia; order Bacteroidales; family SM23-62; genus SM23-62. The sequence goes on along the minus strand of DAOWJB010000031.1, from coordinate 5,660 downwards.
GGGAAACACAACAGAAAGCAGTCGACAGTGCGAAATCAGCCATGAATGAAGCCCAGCTGGCCCTCAATGAATACGGTCCCAACAAAGACCGCTATGATTCCTTCAGAGACCAGCTGATGGGCCGGCGAGATATGTTTGCAGCACAATATCAAAAGGCCCTTTCGGATATGAATGTACTCGAAAGGATTGATCCAAAAGAACCCAAGGATAGCGTGGAATTTGGTGCCATTGTCATTTCTGATACCTCAAAATTCATCATTGCCATCAGTGCCGGAAAAGTCGAAATGGATGGTACCATCTATTATGCCATCTCCCCTGCAGTCCCACTTTATAAAGCCATGCAAGGACTCAAATCGGGTGCAAGCTTCGAATTTAACGGTAAACATCAGACTATCAAGGAATTGTACTAGCCGTATTTATTTAAGTAACCAAGGTGGACAGGAACAAGAAGAAGGGTCGGTATGAACGGATTTATAAACAGGTATCCGAACTGCTGAATGCGACTGACGATATTGTTTCCCGCATGGCTACTATGGTGGCGGTCCTCCATCACAAAATGGATGGTTTCTTCTGGACGGGATTTTATCTGCTCAGTGAAGGTAGCTTGCTGGTGGGACCTTACCAGGGGCCAGTAGCCTGCCAGGTTCTTGCCAAAAACACCGGTGTATGCTGGGCAGCAATTAATGAACAAAAAACCATTATCGTCCCGGATGTGGAAAAATTCCCGGGTCATATCGCCTGTGATTCAAGATCAAGATCAGAGATCGTGATCCCACTCCGCAACAATGGGGGGAAGATCATCGGTGTACTGGATGTGGATAGCAAGAACCTGGATCAATTTGATGAGAATGACGCAGGTGGACTGGAAAAAATCATTGGATTGATATGACTACGACTCTTTGATCAGTGCCCCAGAAGATTGGATATCTTCTCAATACTGTAAGGTTTGGTCAGCAATTTATCAAATCCAACATCCTGAAAATCATCAAAGAACAATTGTGGATTATGTGCAGTCAATGCAACGATCATGATCTTGTTCTTTGGATGAGGCATTTTTTCCCTGATATATTGAGTAGTCTCGAGTCCATTCATTACAGGCATCTCTATATCCATCAGGATCAGATCATAGTGGTTTCTTTCAAGCGCCTCAATAGCCTCCCGGCCATTTTCAACCTGGTCGAATTCTATTTCAAGATTCATTAAAATCTCCGCAAGAAGCAGACGGTTCGTAAAAATATCGTCAACGATTAATACTTTCATGGATGGAGTCCCAGAACAAAATGCTAAAGGGTGCAAATTTAAGTATTTCGGTGGCTTAACCTAATTCACTCAGGGTTTTTACAATGTCCATGCTGATTATTTCAACCCGGCTGCCATCGAGGTATATGATCTTGTCATTTTTAAATTCGGTCAGGGTCCGGATGAAACTCTCCTTGGTAGTACCTGCAAGCTCGGCAAGTTCGCGGCGGGTCAACGGTAAATCAAAATGCGGCTGTTTGTATATTTGTTCGGCAAAATAGAGCAATACATCCGCTATTCTACCCGGTAATTGCTTATGGGTCTGGTTCATCAACCGGTTAAAGATGAACAGGCCGTCCTTGCTGATCAGGTTCATCAGCTGAAGGCTGAATTTACCATTTTCCATGAGGACATTCCGGTAGGCATTTATGTCTATGAAACATATGTCAGCAAGTTCAACAGCAGTGGCCGAATACTGATGTATCTGGTCTCCCATAACTGACATCATGCCTATGTATTCTCCTGGAGTGGCAAGCCTGAGCAATACGGTCCTTTCACTGCGGCCTTCTTTGAATATTTTAACCAGGCCGGATACCATTAACATAATATGGGAAGTGCGGGTGTTCTGCCTGAAAACAATATCTTTTTTATTATAGCTGACAACGTTGCTGTTACGCTGCAGCAACTCTATCTGTTCTTTATTTAGCAGCTGAAGATACGGCATCTGTTGCCCGCATGGTAAACCAGATATGGATGCTGACAGATTCAAAGTATTATTTCTTATTAAACTTACAAAAAATCAGCACACCGTAAAAGAAACAAAGCGAGATGATATATATCATCTCAATAGATATGCACATTTCCTGAAAATCTGATATCTTTGAACCTGTAAAAATTCATGACATTTAATGAATTCCACCGCAACCAGGAAGAAGATATTAATCGTCGATGATTCCAATACCAATGTTGTTCTCCTGGAAGCAATTTTAAACAGCAAGGGATATGAAATAAAGACCGCCTTAAATGTCAAGGAGGCATATTCCATGCTGGAGAAAGATCCTCCGGAGCTGATCCTGCTTGATTTGCTTATGCCGAAGGTAAGCGGATACCAGTTCCTGGATCAGCTCAAGAAGAATAATGAAACCAGGGAAATTCCCGTGATCATTGTATCAGCGGTTACAGATGTCTTGAATATTCAGAAAACCCTTGATATGGGAGCCATAGATTACATTGAAAAACCGGTTGATATTAAGGCTCTGGTAAAAAAAGTTGAAAAGACGCTGAATTAATTTTGAAATGACAACCTTTATTATATCGAATCCAAACACGGACATTGAAGCTTATCAGCATTTTTATATGGTCCGCCTCTGTATTTTCTCCTATTACTAGTATACCTTAACCCCCCAGCGATAAAAATACCTGCAAAGGCTCCATCATTTAGGAATTATAAGTATTTTTATTCTGACTTGGGATGGCTATGGACAAACCTAACGATATAATTATAAGGTATACGGTATTTGGATTTCTCATCGGTATCTTCTTCCCCTTCGCTTCACTGCTTCTTCATTCCCTGACAGGTGACATTTCTTTCACACTCCAGGGTTTCGGACATTTGCATGAACTATTTCCCGGACAGTATATGCTGGATGTGATCCCTGTTTTGGCCACCATCACCGGTGTAATTGCCGGGGCTCTGAAAGCCAGAAATCAGGTCAGATATAACCGCCAGATACTGGAAGATCATCAACGATCCGAAAGATTACTGGACTTTACCGAAAAAGTAATTCACAATCAACTCAATGCAGAACTGGAATTAAAAGATCCTGATGATCCGCTTGGTGAGGCCTTGATAAACCTTCGAAATAACCTGAAAAAGAACATCGAGGAGCAGCAAAACCGGAAAATGGAAGATGATCAGCGTAACTGGATTTCTGGGGGACTGGCAACCGTGGGGGATATTTTACGCAGGCCATTTGACAACATGGAAGAGTTCTCCTACAATATCATCAGTTACCTGGTTAAATATCTGGGTGCCAACCAGGGAGGTTTTTTCCTGATCGAACAGGATCAGGATGAGACCAGGTATTTCGATCTGAAAGCTTCCTATGCTTACAACAGGAAGAAATTCGCAGATAAAAGAGTTGAGTGGGGAGAAGGTTTGATCGGCACCTGCGCCATGGAGAAACAAAGTATCTATATGTCAGGCCTGCCTGATGGTTATCTTGAGGTTACCTCCGGCCTTGGTCTTGCTACACCTGATAACCTGCTGATCGTTCCACTGATCACCCAGGATGAAGTCTTAGGTATCATTGAACTGGCCTCATTTAACACCATACAGAAATTTGAGGTCAGTTTCGTTGAAAGTGTGGCTGAAAGGACAGCCATCACCATATCCAGTCTTCGGAGCAGTATCCGGACAGCTTCCCTGCTTAAAGAATCACAGAGTCAGGCCGAAGTGCTGGCTCAGCAGGAGGAGAAGATGCGGCAGAATATGGAACAATTAAAAGACACACAGGAACAGGCTGCCCAACAGGCTGAGAAGTTTGTTAGTTTTACCAATTCTGTTAACCACACACTCATCAGGGCTGAATATTCAACCGATGGTACCCTTTTGTATGCCAATACATTATTCCTGCACAAACTTGGTTATTTCAGTAATTCCGAAGTTGAAGGACAACATATCTCAAAATTCATAGATAAAAAAGACCGTGAGTGGTTTGATCCTATCTGGAAACGACTATCAGAGGGAGGAAAACACTATGAAGGAGATATGAAACATGTCACCAAGGAGGGTCAGGATTTCTGGACCATGTCTACCTATACATGTGTCAGGAAGGATGACGGATCGGTTGAGAAGATCTTGTTCCTGGCCATTGATACCACGGAACAAAAGAAGCAAAGCCTGGATTACGAAGGCCAGATTGAATCTATTAACCGCCTGAACATTAAAGCTGAATTTGCACCCGATGGCAAATACATCAATTGCAATGAGCTTTTCCTCGAAACCTTAAAGTATACCAGGAATGAACTGGCCAAGATGTCGGTCTTTGATTTTATTGAAAATAACGAACTTGATAGTTTTCATGAGATTTGGGAAGGGATCATCGGCGGCATCCCATTCCAGGGTCAGATGAAAACACGGACAAAATATGAAGATGAAAAGTGGTTCCGTGTCAGTTATACTGCAGTAAACGACATGTACGGGGAAGTTGCCAAGGTGATCTATCTTGCTACGGATATTACCAATGAAAGGATCATGGAATTGGAGAGCAGGAAATATACCGATCAGTTAAAGATACAGGAAGATAAGCTGAAACTTGCCGGGGTAGAATTAAAGAAAAAACTGGAACAGACTAAAAGTGATCTGGAAGCACAGTATCAGTTAATAAACAGGGAACGCAACAGATTTCAAAAGACCCTTGCAGACCATGCTGATCTCGTGCTGACTATTAATCAGGGATCCAGGATCCTGTTTATGAACCATTCCGCTGAAAAATTCTGGAATGTTAAGTCCGGCAATATACTCGGGAAAGATATTAAATCGCTGTTCCCGGGAGAGCCTGGCAATTATGATTCTTTCCTTGTCAGTCTTTTCAGTCCAAAAGCAGTGAAAATAACAGGGGAAAGAAAAAATGTAAAAATCCCTGGGAATGATGGAAGAATGCACTCCGCCGAGATTATACTCTCCATGTCTGAATCAGCAGATGAGGTAAGCTATACAGCATTTATCACGCTTTTGTGAATTCCCTAATCCTTGTTATACATCACTCACATTAATCCATCCCCAGGTATTTAATGACTGCATCATTGCCTTGAAGGGCGTTCAAAGGTATTGGATATTCTTCCGTAAATACCTTTAATTCGTCTTCATTCAGGATTGTGACAAAATCCTCCTGGTATCCATTATTATATGGTACGGCCCCGCTATTAAGCTGCAGATGGTGGGACATGAAATTATAGGCAGCTGTTCGCTTCGAATACTTATAGTCATGCCTTTCCATGGGCAGATGCACATTCTCCACCCTGTGTTCCGCATCGTACAAAGCATATACCTTCTGAATGTAGGGGTATTCAATTCGCGGGGTATTTCTTGTCCAGTCCCCTCCATTGGATATTAATAACAAGGGCCGGGGTGCACACAGGGCCGCTATTTCAACATTGTTGGTCTGGTGGTGCTCACTTTTATGAATGGGCATTCCACTCTCGCAGACACAACCCCCAAAAAAATGTGCTGAAACCTGGACAGCAGGGACAGAAACCTTAATCCTGTCATCGATGGCCGTCAGGATAAATGTCTGTGTTCCGCCCCCTGAACCTCCCGTCATGCCAATCCTCTCAGGATCCACATCTGGACGTGATATCAAGTATTCAAGTACTCTCCGGCTGTTCCAGGTTTGAAGCGTTAGCGCAATGGGCATTTT
>DAOWJB010000144.1 GCA_030640625.1 Bacteroides sp. | reverse complement strand
ATTGTCCAAATAAAAGGATCGAAGTTTTTTGATCATATCAGAGAAGTAATTCGCACAAATTTTTTCAGTTCCAGTACAAAGAAAACTTATGTTGGTTGGCTTTACCGGTTTATCATCTTCCATAATCAAAGACATCCAAAAGATATAGACTTTGAACTCGATGAGATTATTATTCGGTGCGGTACCGTTTTGTACCGTCTGGTGGTACCGTTTTAGTCCGGGTTTAAAATCCAGTGTATTGAATAGTGACCGTGCAATAAAGGTAAACATTCAGATTATCAGGATTTTTACAAAGTTGCGGGAACTATTATTGGCCCACAAGGATATATTATTGCAGTTAGAACAAATGCAGCAAAAAATAGCTAAGCATGACAATAATATCTTGCTGGTCTTTGAATATTTAAAAGAACTTGAACAAGACAAACAGCAGAAGACAGATCAACAAAACCGTAATAAGATCGGTTTCAAGCGGTAGTTGAAATACCTCAACTGTTCAGGATGGAATTCCCCTGATCAAAGATTATCAACCTCTGCAGATCCTCCTCAAGTTGGTTCGATAATTGTTTCCCAGCCTCCACTTTATTACTACCGCTTTATTCAATTAAATGAGGTGGTTTTTCCCCTGATAAAAATGTGCGACAATTATTAAGTGTAAACCGCAGCTATCCAATCAAGCGAAAATCTTTCCAAAATTTAATGCCCACATGTATGATAAATCTGGTTTTTATCCTATAGGAATATGATCTATTAGGGCATCCTGTGATGAGATCCGTTTAAGATCACAAATTGTGATCTTAAAAATCAATTGCTTTTCCAATACTTCTCAAACATATCTGGTACACACTGAAACCCCAATCGTATTTCTTAACCTGGAATTCGTTAAGGTACTCTTTGGCCCGGAATGGGCTGCTTGGTTTACTCCGTTGCGAGCTGTTCACTTTCACTGGATTTCCTAGCAATATCATAACACATCAGGGCATTCCCGTGATGCACATACATACTCCCATCATGAATGACTGGGTGGGCCCAGTGCTGGTCGGTTCCAAGTTGCACCCTGAAACTGCTGATCACCCTGCAATCAGTTTCATCTGCTTCAACCAGGGCCAAGACTCCGTCAGTTCCGTAACAATAAAAGAGCCCTTCAGCAAAAATAGTCGCTCCCCCAGACACCTGATCCGAAACATAATTGAGATTACCTGTCCCGGCATCAATACAATAAAATTCCTTTTTATTGAAAGTCGAGCTGTACAAACATCCTTCATGCAGGATAATCCCGCCCAGCAGGTTGAACCATTCCTCGTTGCGCCATCCAAGCTCAGCAGTTTTGCCGTCTTCCGAAAGCCGTATCATTACATGGCCTTCTAAGGTATCAGCTTGCCCACTGGCACAGAACACCCTACCATCATTATACACAGGGTTGTTTGCATTTATTTTATTACCCTGTCTATGTTCTATTCTCCAGAAGGTATGGCCATTATCCGCATCAATACCGATGACCGATTCGGCCGTCATGGTAACTATTAGCCGCGTATCGTTATGCTGCACCAGGATGGGCGAACAGTAGGCAGATGGTTCGCTGTTCCCTTTACTGGTCCATATTGTCTCTCCTGTAAAACGGTCAAGGGCCACCACATTATGCTCCACACCACCAGGGGTAATGATGATCCGGTCCCCATCAAGCAGGGGAGATTCCGCTATGCCCCAGGTTGTTTTCTGACCGCTGAATCTCTCTAACATATCCATGCTCCAGAGAACCTCGCCGCTTTCTGTATCCATGCAGAATACCACGCCCTGTCCGCTTACAAAATAAAGCAGTCCATCGGCGATTGTAGGGGTCGATCGAGGACCTGTATAACTGGCATACCACTCCAGTCCGTATTCCTTTTGCCATAAAAGATTGCCCTGCATATCAAAGGAGTATATGACACCTATGGTATCAGGCATTCCCAGAACAAATAATTGATCCTCAGCGATGCTGACACTTCCATGTCCGGCGCCCAGTCCTTCATAGGACCAGAGCATTTTGGGACCGCCATCCGGCCATTGATTCAATAAACCTGTTTGAGGGTATTTGCCATCGCGGTTCGGACCACGCCATTGTGAGAACTCTTTCCTGCCTGAACATGAAACCATAATAAAGATAAGAAATGCCAGGAGTGATTTTTTAAAATACATTGTGCAATTGGGATTTGATTCGGCACAAATATATAATTAAAGATTTTATGTTCCGGATAAGCGGAAAGTTACGTCATGTATTACTTTATCGTCCTCTAAAAATCAGTATCTATATCTTCCAGCTCCAATTCCCTGATCCAGATATTTCGATAAAGGACGGGATGTCCCTCGGCCTGTAGCTTGATTCCACCAGGCGTATCTGTAATTCCTTTGCCTCCATCGTTACCGCCGTCAATCCCGGAATTTGGACCGCCCCAGACCTGGTTGATCGAAACGTTCGTATGGGCTTTGATCCCGTTAAAATATAGCGTGACCATCGCTTTTTCAGTCCGCTCACCATTCTCAAACCTGGCTGCCCTGAAGACGATATCATACGCATTCCACTCTCCTGGTCCATTGTAGAGGTGATATGGAGATTCCGTTTCATTGATCACAGCGCCCAGGCCGTGCTTTGTGGAGTCTCCGTCAAGTACCTGGATCTCATACCGGTTCTGCAGGTAGACTCCTGAATTCCCACCTTCATGTTCAATGAGGAATTCCACATGCAACCTGAAATCTGTGTACTTGTTTTTAGTAACAATATCTGCCGATCCGTATTTGCCTCCAGCAGCGGCAGGATCGTTACTATTCATCGCACTGCCGACGTCCACCGGGTCATCAACGATTTTCCATTTGATTGGCATTTCAGCCGCAAAGCGAGGGCCTTCCCAATAGGTCCAATTTTCATCAAGTGACTCGCGGCTACCGTCGAACAGTACTTCTGCTCCAGAAGGGGCTTTTTCCCCTACTCCTACCTCCTGGCTGCATGAGGCAGAGAATAGTCCAATTGATAAAATAAGCAATAAGAATAAAAAGTTGGTTTTCATGATGCAAGGTTTTAAACGCTCAATTTACGAAAGATTTTCTTGGCAGGGTATGGATCAAAGATTAGTTACCTTCGTATACCATAAAGGAGATAAGTTATGGTCTATAACGCTCCACAAAAGAACCTGTCGATGTATCGTATTCTGCTTGTCGTTATTCTTCTCCTTCAATACGGTACATCATTCACCCAGGAACCTGTTCTGGAACCGGTTTAGAAAATTGAATTAGGTGAAGGCTGGGCGAAGAATATCATTAATACAGCCATTTTTCGACACCATGGCCTGGTTACGCGGGGTAATTACCAATTTACGGCATATTATGAAGATGCCGGCAACATGGTGATTGTCAAGCGTAATTTGAATAGTCAATCTATTGAACACCAGGTCATAGAAGGAGAATTTGATGTAAATGATGCACACAATGTAATCTCCCTTGGGATTGATCCGGAAGGTTTTCTTCACATTTCCTATGATCATCATGGTGATCCATTGCATTACCGTCGCTCCCTGCAAGTGATGGATATTACCGGATGGACCGAAGAAATATCCATGACAGGAGTACTTGAGGATCATGTTACCTATCCTTATTTCATTATGGCTCCTGAAGATGTTTCAGATCAAAACAGCGCCGGAAGATTTTATTTCATGTACAGGTATTGGGGATCAGGAAATGGAGACCTGTGTCTGAAATCCTATGAGGCAAAAACAAAAACATGGGAAGATCATGGTCCGGTCTTCATAAAAGGCCGGAAACAGATGCCATGGACAGCCAATGCTTACTGGAACCATCCTGCCTTTGATGCAGATGGGGGGATGGTAGTCACCTGGACATGGCGGGTTCGGGGTGGCCCAGAGGAATATATCAATAACCATAATATTTGTTACGCACGCACTCCGGATGGTGGGAATACATGGGTAACATCCAGAGGAATGCCCATGCAATCTCCTTTAACACCGGTAACTGTAGAAGTTATCCAGGCCATATCTCCAGCCAGTAACCTGATCAATCAATGCAGTTCTGCCATGGATCAGGAAGATTGCCTGCACGTTGTTTTCTTTGCCGATGACTGGGAAGGGATCCCACAGTATTACCATCTTTGGTTTGATGGTCGGATTTGGCAGAATGATGTCATTTCCGCCAGAAGAAATAATTTTGAGTTCAAAGGGGGTGGAACATTACAGATACCTATCAGTCGGCCCGAAATTTTGATAGATAAGGAGAACATGGTTTACATCATTTACCGGGGAGACCTTTCCGGGGACAGAATGTTTGTTCAGAGGTTGAAGCCACCTTATTATAAAGCTCCTGGTGACAGGTATGTTCTCTGGGATCAAGACCTGGAAAATACTGAACCGATCATTGACCGGATACGCTGGAGACATGATGGAATATTAAGTATGTTCATACAGAAGAATCATCAGGCGGACCATGAAGGATTGGTAGATGTTCCTAATGAACCGGTCTGGATAGCAGATTGAGATTTAAAAGATATGAATTAGGGATATAGCATATGAATTTTTCATAAATTGGTAATAAATTGGTAAAAATTAATATATGGAGGTAAGATGAATAAATTATCCGTCAACAAAAAAAATCCGCTAACCCGCAGACGTTTTGTTAAAATGTCCGTACAGGGTGGCGCAGCAGCCTTACTGATCTCAAATGGGATGGTGTATGGTAAAAGTTCAGATAAAATTAAAGTTGGACTGATCGGATGCGGTGGTCGTGGTACCAGAGCAGGTATTATCGATTGTGCCCAATCCTCACCGGGAGTAGAACTGGTTGCCATGGGTGATATTTTTGAGGACCACGTTAAGTCCGCTCCGGAACAAATTAAAACAAACCTGCAAAAACGTGGTTTATCCGTCAAAGATATTTACAAGGTTACTCCAGAAACGACTTTTGTTGGTTTTGATGCCTACAAAAAAGTCATTGCCTGCGATGTAGATATGGTAATCCTTACAACGCCGCCATATTTCCGCCCGGAACACCTTCGTGCGGCAGTGGAGGCCGGAAAACATGTTTTTATGGAAAAACCGGTCGCTGTTGATCCGGTCGGTGTACGGTCGGTCATCGAAAGTTCCGATATGGCTTTGGAAAAGGGACTGGCCATTGTTGCCGGCACACAGTTGCGCAGGCTAAAGTCCTATCGTGAAACCATCAGACGAATTCACAACGGCGATATTGGTGATTTTACCGGCGGTCAGGTTGTGCGTTCCGGTGGTGGCATGCGCGACTGGAGGATCGAAGAAAAAACCAGAAAACCGGAATGGTCGGATATGGAATACCACATTCGTCGCTGGTTGTTCTGGACCTGGTTGTCGGGTGATTTTGTAACAGAAATGCACGTTCATAACCTGGATATCATGAACTGGATTTTGCAGTCCCATCCTGTGAAATGTATGGGCGTCGGTGGCCGCCAGGTGCGAACCGAAAAAGAATACGGAAATGCATACGATCATTTTGCAGTGGAATATGAATATCCCAACGATGTGAGGATAGAATATATCGGAACCCAGATTGACGAATTTACCTATCGCTCCGATCAACGGGTGACAGGCACACAGGGGTCAGTTTATATTGATTCCGGAAACGGAATTATTAAAGGATCAAGCCCATGGAAATTCGAGGGGGAACAACAGAATCCCTCTGTTCTCCAATATTCCGAAATGATCGATAGTATTCGTAACGGAAAGCCCCTAAACGAAGGCCGCCAGATTGCCGAAAGCACCATGACCGCGATTTTTGGAAGAATGAGTGCCTATACAGGGCGAGCGTTAAAATGGGACTGGGCCATGAATGCATCGAAACTCGATTTGACCCCCGGGGAAATGGAATTTGGGGATTTGCCGGATATGCCTGTAGCAATGCCGGGTATTACAAAACTTATTTAATTAGGAAAAAGCTATGAAGCAATTACATTATATTTATCTGATCATTTTTTTTGTTTTTCTAACGAGCGCCGGGACAACGACACATAAGGAAGAAGGATTTGTGCCCTTGTTTAACGGCGTGGATCTGGATAACTGGGTGAATGTGAACTGTGCCCCGGAGACATGGACGGT
>DAOWJB010000258.1 GCA_030640625.1 Bacteroides sp. | reverse complement strand
GGCGATCTGCCTGCTAAATCTCCTGTCATCCTGCAGGTCCTTGATGATCTTTTGAAGCGGACCCAGTATCAGGGTCAGTGGGGTTCTGAACTCATGTGATATATTGGTAAAAAAACGCAATTTCATCTGGTACATTTCTTCTGTCTTCGCTCTCTCCAGATGTTCCATTTTCGCTTCGTGAATCAACTGTGCCCTAACCAGGATGAATTTCCTGAAAGCAATTAGCAAGAGTACAAAAATGGATACGTACATTAGAATTGCCCACCAGGTTTCCCACCAGGGGGATAAAATGATGATACTTAGTGTGGCAGGCACTTCATTCCAGATCCCATCACTATTTGATGCTTTTACATTAAAAGTATATGTGCCTGGATTCAGGTTGGTATATCGCACAGATCTTTCCTCGGCGGTAACCCGGGTCCAGTTCTCGTCAAAACCTTCCAATTTGTATGCATACATGACTTCCAAGGGATTAACGTTATCCATTGCGGCATATTCGAGTGAAAAAATAGCCTCCCTGTGGCTAAGTGTAATTTCTTCAGTATAGCTGATGGCTTTATCAAGGATCATCCTGCCATGGAACTCATCTCCGATGAGGACATCTTCGTTATTGAGTATCAGTTTGGTAATGAATACTTTTGGCAGGTCAAGGTTGTCAATTATGTCCTCAGGGAAGAATGCATTCAGTCCGTTCACACCCCCGAAGAAAAGCTGACCATCATTTCCCCTGAATGAGGCATCCCACATGAATGAGTTGGATTGCAGACCATCGCTCATATAATAATTGCTGAATTGTTTCGTATCCGGATTGAATTTTCCCAAACCATGGTTGGTACTGATCCAGATATTTCCCTGCCGGTCGGAAGTCAGTCCATATACCGAATTATCGGGTGCACCAACTGATTTGTCATATTTAGTGAATGAGAATCCACCGTCATTTTCAGCCACTTTAATCAGTCCATCCAGGAATGAGCCTAGCCAAATCGTTCTGTCATCACTCCTGTGGATGGTTATGAATTTATTATCGATGGGAGTGGAATTCTGATCCAGCAGCCGGTCAAATTTTTCCAGGACATCTTTTCCGGGGACTGAAACAAGCTGTTGATCAGCGTTAATCAATAACCTACATACACCCGAGTTCCAGGTTGCCAGCCAAAAAAGGTTTGGTGGTTCAAAGACGACTGACTGAATATTCAGATCCCTGACCTCCGGCAACTGGTTTTCAAGTCCACCGTATTGCCTGAATTCCTCTCCATCAAAAATGAAAAAGCCGTGTTGCGTGCTGATCCATATTCTCCCTGTAGGGTCTTCTGTGAATTCATGTATCTCCAGATCCGGAAGCAGATTGACCCTGGTAAAGCGAAGCTGACCGGAATTGTATATGCCATCTGCATAACATATTCCCATGTTATAAGATCCTACCCAGAGCCTATCCCCATGATCCACGTGTATGGCCGTAATGTAATCAGAAACGATTGAATTGGGGTCCTTTGACTCATGCCGGTAATGCCTTGTTTTATTGGTCTGTAGGTTGATCCTGTTCAAACCATTATCATAGGTGCCGACCCAGAGATGTTGATTGCCATCCAGGTATACTGTTCGTATCGTATTGCCGCTCAGGCTGTTCGGATCACCTGGTATTTTCCTGTAAACATTGAATTTCTTCAGGTTAATGTTGACCTTTGATACTCCCAGGTTCAGGTAAGATATCCAGATCACTCCGCTTTTGTTCCCATAAATTCCTGAAATGCTGGCTCCTGTTGGACTGTTAACATTGTCCGGTTCATGTGCCAGCACATCGATTTTTCGCTGTTCCTTGTCAAGATGGACCAGGCGATCCCTGATACTGAACCAGATATTGCTACGATAATCCTCGTAAAAATTGCTGATGGGTTCGCCAGTCTGGATCACATTATTCCATTCTGAGTATGCTTCTCGACCCAGGTATTCCTGAAGAGAGATCAGCTTATCTGTCTTTTTGTCAAGGATCAGGGCACCTGATCCAGTTCCAAGCCAAATATTATTTTCACTGTCCAGGATAATGGAATTTACAGGACCCGAATCATAATAACTCAGTTTCCTGGACTTCAAATCAAATTTCTTAAGTTGATCTCCACCGATCCACAGGGTTGATTCAGCTTCGTCAAATACCAGCTGCCCTGAAAAATCCCCGTAATAGGATTCAAATGTGAATTCCCCCATATGAATCCTGTTCAATCCTGCATTCGTGTTCACCCATACATAGCCATCGCCATCCTGTGTAATCACTTTACTGGCCCTTGGAATGCTATTGCTCGCAAGGGAATTTGAATTACCGGGTTCATGCCGGAAGTTACGGAAGGCTTCCAGTTTTTTATTAAAAACATTCAGTCCGTTGGCCGATGTACCAATCCAGAGATTCGCCGAATCATCCTCAAATATGGTGGAAATAAAATTATCTGAGATCGAAGATGGATTACCGGGATCAAAGGTATAATTCCTGAATTCATACCCGTCAAACCTTTGCAATCCGGCATAGGTCCCCAGCCATACAAAACCATCCATGTCGATGTGGATATACTCCACATTGTTCATGATCAAACCATTCTGATTATTGAAATGGTTGAACAGTGTACCTGTCTGCTGGGCCTGTAATAAAAGAGACAGGGATAAAATAACAAGCAGGCTGCAGAAGTATCGGCTGTATTTCCGGGAATTTAGATTTATCATAATGGTCTCCGGAAAAAATGATTTATTAAGGATTGGTTTTCCCCTGAGTAAAATTACCCTAAGTACTCGAACCATCCAAATGTCCAGACCAAACTCTATCGTTGTCCTTTATATAGTCTGTCTGGCTAGGGTTGGTTCATGCTTGAATGTTTAATTGAGCCAGCAAATGATCATGGAGTGCTGCATTAGAGGCAATGATCCCCGTCCGGTTCACATCCCAACCGGATTGATCTAAATTGCAGAGCCTGCCACCTGCTTCCGTAAGAACCAGGCTTGCGGCCGCATGGTCCTCCGGTGTTGAACCATTGTCAATGAGTGCATCGATCCTTCCCCGGGCAATATTGCACAGGTCCAGTGACGGAGCAAAATTAACAACGACCCGCCTGCTCTGCAGTGCAAGTTTTTCCAATAAATCAATCCCTTCCCGTATTTTATCCTCCTCAGCCGCGAAAGCACAAGCCAGAAAAGATCCTGATAGTTCACTTCGGTCAGATACTAATATCTTCTCATTGTTGAGATAGGCCCCTTTGCCTTTCTCGGCATAAAAAAGCTCATCAGATATCGGGTTGAAAACCACGCCCAGTACGATCTCATTTTGATATGCCAGGCCTATTGATACGGCAAAATAAGGATTGCCGGTAATAAAATTGGAGGTGCCGTCAAGCGGGTCAATATACCAGCAATAATCGGACTTCCCTTCAATATTTGGCGACTCTTCCGTGACGATACCGTAGTCCGGGTATTCAGCCTGCAGTTTTTCGATGATCACGGATTCCGAATGGTAATCTGCCCGGGTAACAATATCATGTTTGCCCTTGGCATCAAATTTTGTGGTACGGCTGAATTCCCCGGCCAGGATGGATCCTGCTGATTTCGCTACAGATATGACCGTTTCAAGGACACTCATGACATCAGATCCTCAATATAGTCACAACTCTCTGAATAAAACTTATTTTCCATCTGTTCTGATAATTTTGAGGGCAATATCCCCATCATATTCCGGGCTTGCAAGGGTTTTTACCTGACCTTCATGATCAAACACTTCACTCTTTTCGGTACCAAAACTTGCCGGGTTTAGCCAGGTGGCCTCGTATTTACCAGGAGGAATATATAATTGTAGATCGCATTGAGATCCCCCATTCAGATACAGGGCATATTCCTTTCCTTCATTAGCAAGCACCTGGGGGACAGTGCCGGGAGCCAGTTTGACAAGATGCCTGGAGGGTTTGAGCCGGATGAAATCAAATACTTCCATAAAGCCTTTCAGGAAAGACAATTGTTCCCTCAATGATTCACTGCCATGACCGGGGGCATCATTTTTTAATGTGCCGTCCTCGTAACCGACAAAAAAGGAGTAGTCAAGGTTATTGTAGATACTCCCCCCGGCCAGTATAAAATTCCAGGCATTCACACGGTACCTGCGGTCCTCCTTTCCACAGAATCCATCCTCATCGAAACTTACCGGAAGGTCATACCCATAGTTGTATTCAACTGCCTGTGGGAGGGCATAATGAAAATTAATGATAGAAACGTGATCCTCGACTGCTTTGATGGGATACATGAAGCTGCAATAATTCTGGGCGATAAGATGTTGTTGGTCTAATTTACTCTCGGTACTTGCGATGAGCTCTCCAATTCTCTTCTGCCATGCAAGGGCAGCGGCATTGGGAAGGTCTGCCTTGCGCCTCCAGTATTCATGCGAGGCAGAATCATTCGGATTTATCGCCAAGAATTCATCACTGTTATCACCCCAGGGTTCATTTTGTATTTCATAATAAATGTTGTCGAAATCCCTGAGTTCCGTGACCAGTTTCTGCACATACTTATCCTGGTATTGCATCAGGTTGCCATTGTCAGGTGTATGAACATTGCCCCGTGAAATTTTATCGGTCTGGTTAATGTTGTTTTCATGATACAGGGGACAGTAAGTCCAGCTCAGATCTGTATAGATGGAAGAAAACAAGGTGATCTCGACAATGATGTCAAGCTTTTCTGCCTCGGTCAAAAAGCTTTTCAGCCGCTCAAAATATTCCGGATCCCATTGATCAAGATCGAATTTATTACCAACCCCTTTGTTCCCCTCCACATCTGTCCTTTTCCAGGGAGCGATGAATGATTCTGCCGGTGGGGCAAGTGTATTATGCTGAATACCAAAACTTCCCGGATTTTCAAAATAAGTACCACAGAATATCCTTGTCAGGTTAAGCTTGTCTTTAGCGAGGGTTTTCAGGTACTTCTGATAGTCGAATTCCCTGTTTATGACTGCCCCGTAATGCTCTCCCGAAGTAATCAAGAGCACAGGCTTGCCCTTGTATTCAAAATAATGGGGATTTACCGGATGCAGTCGGATGGGCTGGGCCTGGTTTAGCATCGTAAAGGATAACAGCAGTAAGGTTGTGATCAGATACCTGTTTTTCATTTGTATCATGTTGAGTATATTAATGAGACTCTGTATTACCATTCTTTAAAGTAGTAAAACGATAATTAAAATCCCAGCGAATCCCCAGGCCCAGTGTAGAAATTGCAGTTCTTCTCGTGATTCTTTTCATAGCGTAACTTCTAACCCATTACCAGGCCACCATTTACATGAATGTTTGCACCGCTTATGTAACTTGATTCATTGGACGCCAGAAATAAGATCGTGTTTGCCACTTCTTCAGGCTCCCCGAATCTCTTTAACGGTGTCTGCTTGAGCCATTCGTCTTTTCGGTTTGGTATATGTGGAATAATCATATCGGTAAGAATCCTTCCCGGTGAGACGAGATTTGCTGTAATCCCGTAAGCTCCCAATT
>DAOWJB010000236.1 GCA_030640625.1 Bacteroides sp. | reverse complement strand
TTGGGTCAATGGCATGTACATTTGAAGTTGCAAAAATTCCAAGTGTGGTTGCCAGTGTCAGTATAATTATTCCTTTTTTCATCTCTTATATAGTGTTTAATTTTTTAACTTATGGTTCGCGATTGAATTATCACATAATGTGCCAAAATACTTAAAACATTAATAAGGAGACGATTCTGAACAGCGATGTACGAAAATGGATGATTTTATTACTGATTGCGGTCGTTTTCCCTCTTCCAGGTTGTCGACCTGCCCAGGAATCTCATTCCCATGACAAACCCTTTAATTTTCAGCACATTGGAATCGTCTTCAAACCACATGTAGCAATCATAGGTTTTACCATTGTCGGGATCGTAAATTTTGCCATCTTCCCATTCCTGGTCTTTTTGGTTATATTCAAATCCCTGGAGTAGATTCAGTCCGAGTATAGGGCGGGTTTTTAATGATTCATCGGGATTTTCGGTGTCCATCTTAGGCTTGCCATACTCATTTGGTTCTTCAAGCCAGCTGATCTTGCCATAGTACTTTCCATCTTCTGATTTGTATATTTCAACCTGTGAGGTTTCTTTTTCTGTAAGCCAGAACCCGAAAACTTTATCGGCCTGCGCAGATAAAAATGGTGATCCCAGGAGAATCATTGCGAGAAAGAGAAATATTTTTTTCATAAACAGGATTTTGGTTAATAACTTAACAACCAAATTAGAATTTTTTCACAATATTACCAGCAATGAAGGTTATTAATGTAGAAATAAAGGCAAGATGCAGTGATCATGAAAGGATCAGACAGGTACTCTCGGACAAACATGCGGACTTCGTTGGAAAGGATCACCAGGTGGATACTTATTTCAAGATAAGCTCTGGAAGGCTGAAATTAAGGGAGGGAAAAATTGAGAATAACCTTATCTGGTACCGCAGGCCGGATAAAGAGGGACCAAAGACCAGCCACTGTGCTTTGTATAAAAGTGGGAACCCTGCAGTTTTGAAGGATATACTTGGTCAGGCCATGGGTGTGATGGTGGTGGTTGACAAAGAGCGGGAGATCTATTTTATCGACAATGTCAAAATACATCTTGACAGGGTTGTGAGACTGGGTACTTATTTAGAGATTGAAGCCCAGAGCAAGGAAGGTGGCTTGACGGAGGAAACCCTTAACAGGCAATGTGTACAACTTATGGATGAATTTGGGATAAGACCAGAAGACCTGGAGAGTGATTCCTACAGTGACCTTTTAATTAGAAAACAGGATGAAGATCATATCCGGTGGACAAACGGGGGTTGACCAGGGGGGACTGGATTTTGCGCTGAAACATGGTTGGCCATGCGGGGGCTGGTGTCCGCCTGGCCGGCACTGTGAAACCGGAATCATTCCTGAGAAATATCCTTTGCAGGAGGTGGAGGTAGGGGACTATAACGAAAGAACCCGGCGTAATATTATGGATGCAGATGCCACGCTGATCATTACACATCGGGGTTATAAAGAGAAAGGAACAGCAATGACCCTGGCCTGGTGTGCCAAATATGGCCGGTCATACTTCTATTTCGATGCAGCTGATCCCGGCCGGATCAATTCACAGCAACTATCTGAATTATCCAGCTGGCTTGAAAACAATAAAATCGGGGTGTTGAATGTTGCGGGAAACCGGGAAAGTAACAGTCCGGGTATACAGGTCTACACCCTGATCCTGCTTGAAAAGTTATTTTTTCCGCAGGTAAGTAATGAATGAATAAGTAAAATCGAGTCCCTCGCCGGCACCCTCCTCGCGACTGGTTTCTTCCCAGGTTTCAGGATCTATTTCCGGAAAGAACACATCGGCATCAAAGGATTTATTTACCCTGGTGATGTAAAGCTTGTCGGCCAGGGGCAGGAACTGGCGGTAGACCATGCCGCCGCCAATGATGAAGCATTCTTCATCCGGATTACAAAGTTGCATGGCTTCCTCTATGGAATATGCCATGACGCAGCCTTCATATTGATCTCCCGGAATATCTGAAATCACGATATTGGTACGATTCTTAAGTGGCCGGTTTGGAAGGGATTCATAGGTTCGTTTACCCATAATGATCTTATGTCCGCTGGTAATCTGGCGGAACCTTTTCATGTCTTCGGGGATATGCCAGAGTAGATCATTGTTTTTTCCTATGGCATTATTTTCAGCGATTGCTACGATGATTGAGATCATAATCAGACAGATATTTCTCCCCTGATATGGGGGTGAGGGTCATAGTTCTGTAACTCAAAATCTTCATAGGTGAAATCCAGTATGTCTGTAACTGCCGGATTCAGGACCATCGCAGGGAGTGGCCTGGGTTCACGAGTAAGTTGTAACCGGACCTGTTCCAGGTGGTTCTTGTAGATGTGGGCGTCGCCCAATGTATGGACAAACTCTCCGGGTTTGAGTCCGGTTACCCGGGCCATCATCATTAGCAAAAGAGAATAAGAGGCTATATTGAAGGGGACCCCTAAAAAAATATCCGCACTCCGCTGATAGAGCTGGCAGGAGAGTTTTCCCTGATTCACATAAAATTGAAAAAGCACATGACATGGAGGAAGTGCCATCTTATCCAGTTCGCCTACATTCCAGGCACTAACGATATGCCGCCTGGAATCAGGATTTTCCCTGATGCTTTTGATCACCTGGTTGATCTGGTCAATTTGATGATCTTTGCCGGCGGGCCAGCTCCTCCACTGGTATCCATAAATGGGACCGAGATCCCCGCTGGCATCAGACCATTCATCCCATATACTTACCTTGTTCTGATGCAGATATTCGATGTTTGTTTCCCCTTTGAGGAACCAGAGCAACTCATGGATGATAGATCTCAGGTGCAATTTTTTCGTGGTCAGGACCGGGAATCCATCCGCCATGTCAAACCGCATCTGGTATCCGAATACAGAGATCGTCCCGGTTCCGGTCCGGTCACTTTTTTCAGCACCCTTTTCGAGTACATGGGAAAGAAGTTCCAGATACTGCTGCATTATGTAGAGAATATCAGTTGATGATCAGGCAAAATTACTTAAAAACAGTTTATAACAAAATAAGTACATTTATCATACTGGCAACCTACATCCTGGCATCTGAATCATGAATTCCTTCAGCAAATATCTGTTGATTGTACTGGGAATCGTACTTCTTGGCTTGGTCTTATGGTATTTTTCCAATGTATTGGCTTATATCCTGGTGGCAGCGGTATTGTCCCTGATCGGGAGACCACTGGTAGGCCTGCTCGGCAGGGTCAGAATAGGAAAATTCCGCCTGCCGGACGGAATCAGTGCAATGCTCGTACTGATCTTGATATGGCTGGTTATTTTCGGATTTTTAAGGCTGTTCGTACCGCTGATTGCCAACGAAGCAAATGAACTATCGCAGATAGATTCAGAATTGCTTCTGCAGAAACTGGAAAAGCCTCTTGACCGGCTGGAAAATTTTTATTATGATTTCAAAGCAGGGCAGGAAAATGCACCCAGCCTGGAGGACATGATCAATGAAAAGATAAAATCAGTTTTAAACATTTCGGTAATCACCAATTTTTTCAGTTCAGTTGTTGGTCTGCTGGTCCACCAGAAACATGAGCAGGCGATCCGCAATGCAATGACCTCCATGCGGCATCTGTTGATGAGGTATTTTGCCGGACTCCTTGCCCAGGCTGCAGGAATATTGATCCTTGCCTCCCTGGGTATGTTCATTGTAGGTATCGACTTTTCCCTGGCCCTGACCATTGGCCTGATAATGGCCATCATAAATATCATCCCCTACCTTGGTCCCTATCTTGGGGGTGCCATAGGGATACTGCTGGGAGTTGCCAATAACCTTGATTTGAATTTCTCTGCCGAGTTATTACCAATGGTTTCCTCCATGTTGATGGTAGTTTTGGTAGTCCAACTGGTGGATAATTTCCTGTTCCAGCCATTGATATTCGGCACAAGCGTAAAAGCCCATCCCCTGGAAATTTTTCTGGTGATAATTATTGCCGGGACCCTTGCCGGGATCCCTGGTATGATCCTTGGCATTCCGACCTACACTGTGATCAGGGTATTTGCCAAGGAGTTCCTGAGCCAGGTCAGGGTTGTTAAAAAGTTAACCAGAAATATATAGGGGCCTTCCTGCCAATTTTAATATATTTGAGCCAATAAGCTGCAAATGAAGTTTTTGAGGTATACCATCCTGCTATTGTGTTTATGCATAGGATTTCCCACCCTTGCCCAGATTACTTTCTTCGCAGATACAACGGTAGGTTGTAATTCACTTGAGGTCACTTTTACCTACGTCAATGCTTCTGTTGTTGATACTGTAACATCGGTGGACTGGGACTTTGGAAATGGGCAGACAGGCACCGGAAAAGAACAGCAGACAGTAACCTACGATACCCCTGGGAGCTATACGGTCAGCATTACCATTAATAACAATACGACCATTACAAGGTCGGATTATATCAAGGTATATCCAAGCCCGGATGCCACATTCTTCTGGTCAGATTCACTCGAGCTGGGTTCCTATACAGTCGTGTTTGTGAACATCCCGCAGGAACTCGATTCGATTCCCTATACATACCAGTGGTTTCTGGAGGATGGTGGTACCGGAGATACGAGGGTGCTTATTCATAGCTTTCCTTTAGAGGGACAATACAGGGTGGCGCTCATCGTTTCCAATCCTGCAGGATGTGCAGACAGTTCTTTGAGATTGGTAGAGGTAGCAGATGTGCTGGATTGTCCCAATGTATTCTCTCCGAATAATGATGGGATTAATGACAATTTTATTATCAACTCCAACGGGGTTACTATTTATAATTTTCAGGTATTCAGCCGATCCGGGATAAGGGTATTCCAGGCAGAAGCTCCCATGATCATGTGGGATGGACGGAACCAGTCCGGACAGGAACTACTGCCGGGTACCTACTATTATATTATCAAACCGGTTCAGGGAACAAGCCGGTTTGAGAAGACCGGTTTTGTGGAATTGTATCGGTAAATCCCATTGAATTACATCAGACCTGTCTAATGAACTACCTACCACGACAAATCAGCATACTTTGCCTATCCTTCGGTTTTATCATTGTTTGCTCATTCATGGTTTCAGCAGCAGGAGAGCATGCATATTCACATGATCAGCTGAAAAGAGGGGAGCGTCTTTTTTATGGTCTGATCCCCCTAGGAGAAGGAGCTACAGGCTGTGCCAGCTGCCATAATATCCGGGAGCTGGATACCCTGAACTGGTATCCTTCCGCATATGATATTGCCGTTACCAGCCTTGAGCAATCGATGGAGGAATTTACCGCTGTACTGCTTTCCCCTTCCGGACAGATAATGTCGCGGGTTCATCAGCATTATGATCTGTCCGAAGATGACCTGGTACTTATCAAGGCATACCTGGAGGAGGTGAAAAAGGAAGGTCTGACCATCCGGAAACCAGCCATCACCAAAAAATTCCTTTTTATCCTGGCGATTCTACTGATCCTGCTGGCCATTACAGATCTTGTGGTCACCCACAAGCTGCGTTTTAAATTTGTCCATACAGTTTTGATCCTTGCCTGCCTGTTTTATATTGTTGATACCACTGTGCGGGAGGCCATTGCTGTTGGACGTTCACCGGGTTATGCACCTGACCAGCCCATCAAGTTTTCACATAAGATTCATGCCGGACAAAACAAGATCGATTGTTTGTATTGTCACAACACTGCAGAGCACAGCAAGTCTGCAGGCATCCCTTCAGCAGGTGTATGCCTGAACTGTCATCAGCTTGTCGTTAAAGAAGGTACCCGTTCAGGCAGTTTTGAGATCAATAAGATCATCCGTGCAGTGAAAAATAATGAACCCATTATCTGGAACAAGGTATACAATATTCCTGATCATGTTTTCTTCAGCCATACTCAGCATGTGAAGGTGGGCAAACTGGAATGCACCGAATGTCATGGTGTCATTGAAGAAATGGATATCATTCAGCAGTTCAATGATCTTTCCATGGGATGGTGTGTGAACTGCCACAGGGATACGGAAGTACAGTTTATTGATAACGCATTCTACAAAAAATATGAAAAACTTCACCAGGAGTTAACAGAAGGTAAACGAGATAAGGTAAGTGTTGAGGATATCGGGGGAATTGAGTGCATGAAATGTCACTATTAAATAAATAATGCCTGTGAAAAAGTATTGGCAAAGTCTGGAAGAGAGAGAGAACCTGAGGGTCGACATACGGGAAAATCCGGAAAAAAGTCATAAGAATGCAGTGCTTGATCTGCTGGACAGCAAGACCGTTGACCAGCAAGCTTCAAGGCGGGATTTCCTGAAATTATGGGGGTTCAGTCTCGGAGCTGCTGCGCTTTCAGCCAGTTGCGAAAGACCTGTGCAAAAAGCCATCCCATTCCTTTTCCGCCCGGAAGAGGTGATCCCTGGAGTGGCAAAGTATTTTGCATCAACCTTTTTTAACGGTGAAGAGTATGCAAGCATCCTGGTTAAGACCAGGGATGGCCGGCCCATTAAACTGGAACCCAATGACTGCTCCGGTTTTGGTGCCACGGGTACTACTGCTAGGGTGCAGGCATCTATTTTGGGACTCTATGACGATTCGCGATACAAGCATCCCACCAGGAATAAGGATAAAATCACATGGGAAAAAGCCGACGAGGAGATCGTTAATGCACTCGATTCAATAAAGGCTAAAGGAGGGGAAATCGTCATCTTAAGCGGCACTGTCATCAGTCCAACTACCAGGGCTGTCATGAATGAATTCCGGAAAAAATATCCGGATACCAGGTTGGTCAGCTATGATGCTTCCTCATGCTCGGGCATGCTGAAGGCCAATCTGGCATCATTTGGCAGGGCAGTCATTCCGGTTTATCATTTTGACAGAGCGGAAGTGATTGTCAGCTGTGGCGCGGATTTTCTTGCTACCTGGTTATCCCCTGCAGAATATGCTGCACAATATGCTTCCAGGCGTGATCCTCGGAAAAATGATCCTTGTATGTCAAGGCATTACCAGTTTGAAACAGGTATGTCTGTTACCGGCAGTAATGCGGATACCAGGATCAGGATCAAGCCTTCCCAGGAAAGGATCATGCTGGCAGCTCTGTATAATATCCTGGCACGCAATCTTGATGCATCATCATACCTGGCTCCGAAATCTCCGGTGTCGATTGATGAACTAGCCGGGGAACTGCTGTCTAACAGGGGGAAATCACTCATTGTTTCCGGCACAAATGATGCTGCCATTCAGCAATTGGTAAACGAGATAAACTACCTGCTCGGGAACTATGGGCAGACCATTGATATCAGCAGGCAACTGTATGTCAGAGCTGGTCTCGACGAGCACATGAGCCAATTGGTGGATGATATGCAGCAGGGCAGGGTTGATGCACTGCTTTGTTACAATGTAAATCCAGCCTTTGATTACCCCAATGCTGCTGCATTTATTGCGGGACTCTCCAACGTGGGATTAACAGTTTCCTTTGCCAGCCACCCGGATGAGACAGCCGATATGGTTCAATATATTTGTCCTGACAGCCATTATCTCGAATCATGGAATGATGCCGAGGCGAAAACCGGCTGTTTCAGCCTTGGCCAACCGGTTATCCCTACCCTTTTCGATACCCGGCAGGCACAGGATACCATGCTGTTATGGAGCAGCAGCTCTGAAGATTTCCTTTCATCTATGCGGGATCAATGGCAAACCAACCTGTTTGGCAGGCAGGATAAATATGATTCTTTCGATGATTTCTGGAATCATTCCCTGCAGGATGGAGTTTTTGAGATCCCTGCAGATACTGGTAGACAGCCGGAACCCAACCATGATGCCCTGAGAGGGATCATGGAAGCAACAGGTGTAAGCGGTAGTCCGGATGATATTGAATTACAGGTATATGAGAGCGTTGGATTGGGAACAGGGAAACAGGCCAATAATCCCTGGCTGATGGAACTCCCTGACCCGGTGACAAAATTGACCTGGGATAATGTGGCTGCTATTTCTCCGGCGCTGGGAAAGAAACTTGGCCTCACCAGCGGGGATGTCATCCGGATCAATGACAGGATTGATCTGCCGGTATTGCTTCAACCCGGACAAACTGACAATACGGTATCCGTGGCTGCCGGAAACCGTCCGGCAAGGTGGCATCCGGTGTGGGATCCAATCCCTATCCCCTGCTCGAGGGGGAACCAAAGACTTATTTGAAGAGTATCCGGATTGAAAAGACAGGGGTGAGACATGAACTGGCATTAACACAGGAACATCATACCATGGAGGGCAGAGAGATCGTTCGGGAAACCACCCTCGAAAAATACAGGGAAGATCCTCATTCAGGTAATGAAGCCCATGAGCATGTAGAAGAACATCATACCAGCCTCTATGAAAAGCCTGAGTTTGACGGGCATCACTGGGGACTTGCCATTGACCTGAACAGGTGCATTGGATGCAGTGCCTGTGCCATTGCCTGCCAGTCGGAGAATAATGTTGCCGTCATCGGGAAGGATGAAGTTCGACGCAGAAGGATCATGCACTGGATCAGGATTGACCGCTACTATTCTGAATCGCCAGAAGATCCCAGGGTATACCACCAGCCGGTTATGTGCCAGCATTGTGACAATGCCCCATGTGAAAATGTATGTCCGGTGTCAGCTACCAACCACAGCAACGAAGGTATTAACCAGATGTCCTACAACCGTTGTATCGGAACAAAATACTGCATCAACAACTGTCCGTACCGGGTCAGAAGGTTTAACTGGTTCGCCTACGTCAATAACCGGGAATTTGACTTTCATCAAAATTCCAAGCTCGGTAAAATGGTATTGAACCCGGATGTCGTGGTCAGGGAAAGAGGGGTGGTAGAGAAGTGTTCTTTCTGTGTTCAGCGGATACAGGAGAAGAAATTGCAGGCCAAGGTAGAGGAAAGGACCTTGCAGGATGGAGAAATTAAAACAGCCTGTGAACAAGCCTGTCCCGCCGATGCACTGGTTTTCGGGGACCTGAATGATCCCGGTAGCAGGGTTTCTGAAATGTTCAAGGACGAACGGAATTACCACCTGATTGAAGAATTGCACACGCTGCCTTCGGTAGGCTACCTGACCAAAGTAAGGAATATAAAAGCATAATTACATGTACAACAGAGAGGTAAGAGGGCCCCTGATCATCGGAGATAAATCTTTTAAACAGATCTCCACAGACATCCTTGCTCCTACAGAAACCAAGCCTGGCAAATGGTGGTTTGCGATGATGACCCTGGCTACGCTGGCCAGTATCTGGGGGGTATATTCAATTTATATTACCGTTTCCAAAGGGATCGGTACCTGGGGGGTTAATAATACCGTTGGTTGGGGATGGGCTATTATCAATTTCGTATGGTGGATCGGGATCGGTCATGCGGGTACTGCCTTCTCGATCTTCCTGCTGATACTGCGCCAGAAATGGAGGACCTCGATAAACCGGGCAGCGGAAGCCATGACCGTATTTGCCGTAGGTTGTGCTGCCATTTTTCCGGCCCTGCATATGGGGCGCATCTGGCTGGCCTTTTTTATTTTTCCTTACCCCAATACAAGGGGACCCCTGTGGGTCAATTTTAACAGTCCGCTTTTCTGGGATTTCATCGCCATCACGGCCTACCTGCTGATCTCTTTTTCTTTCTGGTATCTGGGTATGCTGCCTGATTTTGCCACCATCCGTGACCGGGCCACATCAAAAGTAAGGAAGGCCCTGTATGGTTTTTTCAGTATGGGTTGGGTCGGATCATCCCGGCAGTGGCTGCGTTTTGAATCCCTGGCATTCATCCTTGGTGGTATTGCCGCGGTACTTGTGGTATCGGTCCACTCCATCGTTTCCACAGACTTTGCAGTCTCGGTCGAACCCGGCTGGCATACCACCCTTTTTCCACCCTATTTTGTTGTAGGTGCTATTTTTTCCGGTTTCGCCATGGTGATGACCCTGATGATCATCATCAGAAAACTATATAAGCTTGGAGATTATGTGACGGACGGGCATCTGGATGCCATTGCACGGATCCTGACATTCATCAGCCTGATCATGGGAACGGCCTATCTGACCGAGATTTTTATGGCCTGGTATTCCGGCAGCGAATATGAGATGTTTACCTTTTTCAAGAACAGGATTACCGGGGAATATGCGCTTCAATTCTGGGGGATGATCATCTGTAATGCGCTGATCCCTCAGTTATTCTGGTTCAAAAAGGTCCGCTCCAGCCTGTTGATAATGTTAATCATCTCCCTGTTTATCAACCTGGGTATGTGGTTCGAAAGATTTAATATCGTCATTACCTCACTGAGCAAGGATTATCTCCCCTCAGCATGGGCCTCCTACACACCGACCTGGGTGGAAGTTGGGACCTATGTGGGCACCATCGGGATCTTTCTCGCCGGTGTACTGATGTTCTTCCGGTATATCCCCATGATCGCCGTAAGCGAGGTAAAGACAGTAAAGGATATAGGGACAAGAAAGTACGACTAAGAAAGAATTGGAAATGAAAATTAGATAAAATGAGCAGCAGTCATTTAATCGGCGTGTTTGAGGATGAATCCGGACTGGTGAAGGCAGTGGAAGAAATCAGGGAGAAAGACCTGAAGATTGAGGAAGTCTTTACCCCATACCCGGTTCATGAAGTCATCCATGCCATGGGTACAAAATCCAAACTCCAGGTCTTTGCCTATTTCTATGGATTGTTCGGGGCGCTGGCCGTGTTGGCATTCCTATACTGGACCTCCGTTATAGACTGGCCGATCAATTATGGCGGGAAACCTTTCAATTCATTTCCATCCTTTATCATTATCACCATAATCCTGACCATTTTTATTGTGACTGTATCCAGTCTGGCTACTTTTTCCGGACGGGCAAAACTTTGGCCGGGGAAACAGCACAAGATCTATGACCTGCGTGCCACCGATGATAAATTTGTCATTGTGGTCAGCAAGGATAAGACAGATCCGGAAAAATTGAGCACCATCCAGGGTATTATGAAAGCACATGGGGCAGTTGAAATAAGGGAGGAGGAAGCATGAACAGGTATAAATTCACCTCTGTTGTTGCCGTCCTGCTGGTAATCGCCGCCACATCATGTGACAGGGACAGAAAACACCCGGGATGGGATTATTTCCCGGATATGGCCTATTCCAATGCCTATGAAACCTATTCACCCAATGAGGTATTCTCTGATGGTAAGACCTTGCAGCCTCCTGTAGAAGGGACCGTTTCCAGGGATGCCCTTCCCTTTGCATATGGGACATCAACCCAGGAAAGGACGAGGGCCGGTAAAGAGCTTGCCAATCCATTTGAGTATTCGGAAATGAACCTTGAACGTGGAAAGCAGGTATACCAGGCATTTTGTGTCAGTTGTCACGGGGAGCAGGGTGACGGAAAAGGTCATCTGGTGACTTCCGGTGTTTACAAATACCCGGTCCGGACCCTTGTATCTGATGAAATGAAAGGACGTCCGGATGGAGAGATATTCCATACCATAAGCCTGGGATTCGGGGTAATGGGTGCGCATGGATTTATGATCCAACCCGAAGACCGCTGGAAATCCATATTGTACATCCGTAAAGAATTGCAAAAATGAAAGATCAAATACGTCTTTCGGGCTCTTTTAAGATTGCTACAGGCATACTGATCGGGATCGGCCTGGTAGCCTTTATTGCCGGTTTTATCACGGACCCGGATCGTACCTGGGCCAATTACCTGCTGAATAATTATTATTTTCTGATGCTTGCACTTGGAGCTGCTTTTTTTATTGCCCTGCAGCACATTTCCCAGGCAGGATGGTCCGCTGCTTTTATGCGGGTGGGTGAGGCCATGGCCGGATATATCCCCGTGGCAGCCATATTCTTCCTGCTGATCATTTTCGGAATCCACAGTTTATATGAGTGGTCTCATCCGGATGCTGCAGCACATGATGAACTTATTGCACACAAGATACCCTATCTGAATGTTCCCTTTTTTTACATCAGGATGATACTTTACTTTGCCCTGTGGATACTTATGATCTGGCTGATCCGGAAAGCATCTCTGCGGGCGGACCAGGAGGGAGGATTGCATTGGTTTCATAAAAGCGAGCATTATTCCAAGATCCTGATCTTCATACTGGCAGTAACTGTTTCCCTGTCTGCGGTAGACTGGATCAAATCCATCGATGTTCACTGGTTCAGCACCTTATTTGCATTGAAGAATTTCGTAGCGTCTTTCTATCACGGTGTCGCTATCCTGGTACTGATCGTATTTTTATTGCACAGTAAGGGATATTTCGAATTCCTTAGTGGATATCATCTACACGATTTTTCCAGGTATATTTTTATGCTGGCCATTGTCTGGGGATATTTCTGGTTCACTCAGTTCATGCTGATCTGGTACGGGAATATTCCGGAGGAAACAGTATATTATGTATCACGCTGGGGGGTTGGATGGAAAACCCTGTTCTTTGCGGAGATTGTGATCAACTGGTTCATCCCCTTTGCCGTGCTGCTTCCAACCAGGACCAGCCGGAGCAAACCGGTTATTTTCTCGGTCGTGATACTCCTGATCATTGGCCATTACATTGACCTTTACATGCAGATCATTCCAGGAACAACCGGTATGCTTCAGTTTGGATTCATTGAGGCGGGAACATTCCTGGGTTTTGCCGGCCTTTTTGCATTGACCACCGGATACTGGTTGTCAAAAGCACCCCTGATTCCCAAAAACCATCCATATCTTGGAGAGAGCCTGGAACATCATTTCTAGGAAAATATACCGTTTTATCAGAATACTGAGCCTGGATATCCTGGCTGGTGTATTATGCGGATATACTTTTGCCAGGCTCATCCTTGAAAGTGATTGTCCGCCAATTACCCCATTCATCCTTTGCATGATGGTTTGGCTGATCTACACAGTTGATCACCTGCTGGATGCACAGGCGCTTAAGGAAAATGCCCTGAAACCAGCCTACAAATGGCACTGGAGCAACAGGAAAATCATTCGGGCAATTTTACTGATTTCAGGCATTGCCACCATTGGTCTCAGCCTGATATTCCTGCCTGGAAAAATCTTGGTTTTTGGGGGAATAACCGGGTGCCTGTCCTTTACCAAGGTGCTGTCCCTGATATTTTAATGATATTGGCCATCATTATTTTCCTGTTGCTATTATTAATTGCCCTAACGTTGATCATGGTGGGATTTTTTCTCATCTATGAAAAACCTGGGATGGTATATGTCTACATGATCCTTATAATCATGGCTGCTATCCTGGGACTGATCCTCACCTTCCCACGATATTTTGACAAACATGAAGGATCTGGCATTGTGGCGGACCTGGTATTCCTGTTGCCCGGACTGCTGATATTTGTGTGGTAATCAGAGGTATTTCCTGGACAGGTAGCCGAATGCCCATGTGGTGAAAAATGAAAAAGATCCATAAACCACGGCAACCAGGGCAATGGTGTAATTATCCAGGAGCCTGGTAGCAACAAAAATTGCCAGGGTGCTGTTTTGCAATCCCACTTCAACGGCAATGGTAAACTGGTTCCTTTTCTTCAAGCCGAAATAACGTGGCACATAAAATCCAGATATATAGGCTAGTATATTTAAAGCCAGCGTATATGGCAGGATACGGAAAAACATGGCCAGGTCAATTGCGCCATCACCCCGTTCAAGGAACAAAACCCCTCCATAAACCATGAATAGCAAAACGGGCAGGATATACCGCAGGGGATTTTCCAGTTTATTGGCGAATTCTGTCCTGTACTGCCTGATAAGGATTCCCACAGTTGCAGGAAGTAATGTCAGCATAAAGATCTGGCCAACAGCGTCAAGAAATGACAGTTGGATCCGGGCATCCTGGTGCATGAAGACATCCAGCGCCAGTTTTGCAATCAGCGGGATGGTAAAAATGGTGATCAGTCCATTGACAACTGTAATGGAGAGGGAAAGTGCCACGTTTCCACGGATCATATAATTAACCAGGTTTGAAGTGGCACCACCCGGACAGATGGCAATGAGTACGAGACCTACAGCCAGCTCTGCACGCAGTCCGGTTACCCAGGCTATGGCAAAAGCAATGATGGGTAAAAGTACCAGCTGGCTGAGCAATCCAACTGAAATATTCTTGGGTTGGACCAGGATGTTTCTAATATCCTTTACAGAGATTGACAGTCCGAGTCCCAAAGTAATAACCGCAAGGGTGATGGGAAGGAATATCTCTGTAAATATGTTGGTAGTGATCATGCAATACGGCTTGCTGAAAATCAGCTGCCAAGATAAAAATAAATACCGGGAAGAGCTAAGTTTACTTGCTTTTACCGCCTGAGGTGGTTGAATGAGTGGATTTAATGACGGAAGTATTCCTGGATGCTGAACATCAGAACCTCGGGACTAATGGGTTTGTTCAGCACCTTGCTTATACCAGCTTCCCTGATTTTATCCTCATCATAATTATAGGTGAAGGCAGTTTGTGCGAGGATGGGGATGTGGTTTCTGATTTTTTTTATGGCCATGGTGGCTTCCAGACCATTCATGACAGGCATCTGGATGTCCATCAAAATGAGGTCTATCTGATTATTTTCCATAAATTTATCCACGGCTTCCTGACCATCCCTGGCCCAGATCAGGTTTACCCCGGTTTTGCTGAGTATGGCCTCAATCAGCATGTAATTTGTGGGTACATCTTCTGCCACCAGGATCGTTTTATCAGACCAGTCTTGCATCCCGTTCAGGAAAGTATTTGAGGTGTATCTTGCGGCTCTCATAATGCATATCTTTAAACTACCTTTAATTTAAAGTCATCCTGGTCCATGGAAATCTCCTGAGGTGATTCACCAAACATCTGTATATGTTCCTCTGTCATTTCGGCCAGCCTGCTGGCAAATTTCCAGGCTGAATCACGGCAGGTTGTTAATTCTGAAAGGACTTGTTCCAATTGATCAATGATGTCCTGGTAATCTTTTATGTACCTCGAGTACCGGAGCAGTTCATCTGGATTGAAAATCCCTTCAAGCATATCTGAATGCTGCCTGGACCTTAACAAGACATTCCGGATGTAATCCTTGCTTTTAGGGTCCTGATTGCCATCCATAGCGGTGGATTCCGATGCTTCAATCACCGGAACCACCGAACGGATGCTTTTCAGCAAATTCAGTATGAGCTTCTTGGTTGCTGCATCAATGTGCAGATCACCATAATATGGAAGCGTATTTTCCATATGTTCGTTTACCCTGAATCCTAACAGATCTTATTTAATGATTGGCATACAGGGGTCTTCTTCACCATCCCCACCTCGGATCTTGATCATATCCTGATCGGTGAGTTCATCCTCCAATAATTCTGACCAGTTCATAAATTCATTTTTCATAGTAATAAATCTTAAGTATTTCTCCTACTCTGTTGAAGCTTTTCGGATACCGCTTTATGTAAGGTTATCTACTGTTTAATCAGGAAAAATGAAAAAGGTAGCCGGCATTTTTGGATTTTTTTTTTGTAATTTTCCTGAAAGGACGTATAAGATATTGAAAAACAGCGGACTGGAAAAGAGAAAAGGCGGGTATATTTTATTTTTTTTTCCAGGTCCCTGATGTTTGATACATTTGAAACAGTAATCACTGTCATGGGATTGAGTATCCGGGTAATTTTATTAATTGAAGCTATATTCATGCTCAGCGGTCCGCTTATGGCCGGATCAGGGGAACAGGATATTGAAAAAGCGAAAACCTACCTGAAAAGGGGCCGGGTATTATATGAAAGGTCTGCTTATGACAGCCTTCCTTATTATTTCCTGACAGCCAAAGTTATTTTTCAACATCATGGCATGCATATACAGGCTTCGGAATGTTTTCTAGGTATGTCAGATTATTACAGGATTTCAAACCGGTTTGATCTGTCAGAAATAACCCTTGATTCTGCAGATTATTATATCCGGCAACACATTGGTCTCCGATCATTAAGCTGGGCAGATGCCCTGAGCACCAGGGCAAAATTATTGTCAGTTAGCTCTCAAAATAAACAGGCTATTGAGTTGCTTAATCAAAGTGTGAAATTACTGGAACAACTGGAGGCCGCACCTCAGAAAATTTCCAGGGTACATAATATTCTTGGGGCCACTTATTTTATTATGGGTGATTTGCAGAAGTCACAGGAATACTATATGAAAGCATACAACACCTTTCAGCAATTGGCTGAAGGTCCGTCTGCAGAAAAAGGAAGGTTATTATATAACATAGGCCTGGTATACAGCCGTCTGGGTAATCAGCTAAAATGGCTGGAATACACTTATAAAGGGATTGACAATAGTTTCAAACTTTCTGGTCCAGAACATCCTGAACTGGCAAAATTTTACAGAAGTCTGTCAGGATACTTTATTGAAAACGGGATGTCGGATTCAGCCATGTACTACCTGGAAAAGTCTGAGGAAATTGAAAAAAAGGCCTTTGGTGAAGATCATCCAGGTCTTGTTCCGCTGTATATCCAACGTGCCAGGATCTTCCGGTTAGAGGGAAATTACTACAGAGCCCTGGAGTATTACCAGCATGCCTTCGGGATTTTACAGAAGAATGGAGATACGACAGGATACGTGGCGCGCGTCCTGTATATTAATATGGGTAGCCTGTACAAGGCATTGGGGGATTACGCATCAGCTAGAAAAGAACTGATCCATTTGCTGGATGCTGAAGGAAGGGTACACCCCTCCACGATGGCAACATACTTTTACTATTTGGCGGATATTCAAAGATTACTGGGTAATTATGATCAGTCCGGAAAATATTTCAGGGAGGTTTTTGCCATCAGGGATCAATATCTTGCTCCGGATTTTTATAGCAGGGCCTATGACCATCTTGGCTATGGAATTCTCCTGGATTCCCTTAAGATGTATGAGCAGGCGAACACCTATTTTCTGAAAGCTGTGAAGGTGATTCAGAGCAATTATGGTATGCATAATTTAAAAACGGCCATGGTACTGAAAAGTACCGGTGATCACTATTACCTGACAGGGGAACATGATAAGGCACTGGACTATTATCAGCAATGCATTTTTTCGATGGTTCCGGATTATGATGTTACACGGCTTGGTTCCAACCCTCCTCCTGAGCAGATCAGCGATAACCTTTTTTATCTCAGTGTGATGAAAAACAAGGCTGGGGTAATGAGTGACCTGGCTGAGCGAGTGCAAGATCCCGAAGAAAAATTGCAGACAATGAGGGGGGTATTTAATGCCTATCAAACTTCTATCAATATCATTGATCTGCTCAGGAATACATACCTGAGTGACAGGAGTAAACTGTTCCTGTCTGCCAATGAACGGGACACGTATGAGAAATGCGTTGAGTCTGCCTATCGCTGTTATGAGATATCTCAGGATGCAGATTATCTGAACCAGGCTTTCATGGTTGCAGAGAAGGGGAAATATGCTACCCTATTATCCATATTGCAAAGGGAGGAGACCATTATACTGGCAGGCATTCCTGATTCCATTGTAAAGATAGATGCCAGCCTGAGGAAGGAGCTGGCCGTTCACCAGGAATTATTGCTGGAAAGCCAGGCAGATACTTTGTACGATTCACTGGCCATTCAGCAATACCAGGCCCAGATCTTTAAGATCAGGAACCGGATTGAAAATCTGAACCAGAGACTTGAACGGGATTTTCCGGGCTATTTTAACCTCTTGTACAACCAACGTGTTATAGATCCGGGCTCTGTTAGGAAGAAGCTTAGATCCTCTGAAAAACTGTTGGAATATTTTTATACTGAAAAGAATCTTTACCTCTTCGAGGTATCGAGAAAGGGTTTGAATTGTCATAAGATACCCACTGGAGAGGACTTTGACAAGGAGCTTACCATCGTTGAAAATTACCTGGACCTGAACTTCCTGTTGGATACGGTCAGCATCAGCCATGAATTATTCCTGGAGACAGCATTCAAGCTCCATGAGAGGCTTATTCCCCCTTCCCATGGTCATTCCCGCCTGATCATCATTCCTGAAGGAAAATTGGCATATTTCCCCTTTGATATCTTGGTGACGGAGCCGGTCCCCCGGTTCTCCGGGCTGTTCAGTGATGTACCATTCCTGATCAAAGAAACTACCCTCAGTTATGGATATTCAGCAACCCTTATGGACAGGCTGGAAAGAAACAAGCGGGTCAGGTTGAATAAATTGATAGCTTTTGCTCCCGGTTATGAAAGGGCCTCGAACCTTGTAGCATCCGCAGGCTATTTCCGTGAAATTGCCATAGACAGAACCAGTCTGAAGTCATTGCCTGGCAGCATTAATGAGGTTGTGGAAATTGGTAAAATGTCGGGGGGGATGGCTTTTACCGGGACCACAGCCAGTGAGGAGCTTTTCAAAAGACTGGCCGGTGAAAGTCATATCATTCACCTGGCGACCCATGCCTTCCTGGATGACAATGATCCACTGAAATCTAAACTGGTCTTCTCTGAAGGTACCCTTGAAGAAGATGGTTTTCTGAATGTATATGAAATATATAACCTGGATCTGAAAGCACGGTTGGTTGTTTTGAGTGCCTGTAACACAGGAACGGGTATTTCAAAAGGAGGAGAGGGGATCATGAGTCTGGCCAGGGCCTTTATTTATGCCGGTGTGCCAAACATTATAATGACCTTATGGACGGTCAGTGATAAACAGAGCTATAAACTGATGCTTGAATTTTACCGGCAATTGATTTCCGGAAGATCGACCGAGATGGCGCTGAGAAATGCCAAGCTTACATTTCTTCAGGAAGCCGATCCCACCTATCAGCATCCGCAATACTGGGCAGGATATATACTTGTAGGAAACCCCGATAATATCCTGCTTCCACGATTGATAAAGTGGCTCCTTCCCGTCTTGTTGATCATAATGATCCTGATGACAGGATCCATCCTGTTCAGGCGAAAAATCAGAAGGAAAGTTTAGATACTTTTCAGCAGGCTTTTTGCGCTGCTTTTAAAATGTCCGTTTGTAGATATAATTTCTTTGAAAACTGTTCGGGCAGCAGGGAGATCTTCCATCCCAAGGTAGCAAAGTCCTTTATACCATATGGCCTCATGTTTTCGAACGAGATCAGTTTCGAGTTTATCGAATAATCCTATGGCGACCTGAAAATCTCCCAGCTCCATTGCCGAAAGACCTTTGTAGAGGTAATATGCGTTGTTATAAACAGATTCTTCCGGTATGCTGTTGAACAGCAGAAATGCCCTTTCATAATCTGCCTGGTTATACATTTGCAGGGCCAGAGTGTATGGGTCACCGGTCTCACTGGCTGGTGACCGTACCGGAACATCTGCCTCGGGAGCATTATAGAATTGTTGATAGGCAGCCATGTAATCAACCGGACCGTTCTTACCCATCAGTAATAGGGATGATGTAACCACAAGGATTGCCAGGGAGGCTGCAGCCAGCCATACAGATACCCTCTTGACAAGAATCTTGTTACTTTGCTGGTCCGAAAGGGCATGGCTCATCCGGGACTCCGTAAGCTTCGTTTTGAAATCGATGATATCTTTCTGGTCGGTGCTGATCTTCCTGACTTTTAAACCGTCAAGATCCTGCCTTATATTCTCTTCATCGATCACATTTTCGATATCATCATAATCTTCGATCAAACCTATTGAGTCCTGAAATTTACTGTGTTGTTCCTGCATGAAATGGTTCAATGATCGAACCCTTTCCACCTCTTCGGCAATCTCAGGTTTCCGGAGGATCTCCAACTCGAACTTGCGCAATGCTTCACCGCTCAGTTCACCTTCCAGATATTTTTCAACCAGCCAGGTGTATTTCATTTTGCAATCGTTTAAATTCCGGATTATTGTGAATCCTGGTTATCAGGGATTTTTTGCAACGATATTTTTTGTCTTTTGCGATCTGTACATTCTTATAGCCCATAACCACACAAATCTCTTCCATCGAAGCCTTCTGGAAATACATATTCAATACTTTCTGACATTCCTTACTCAGCTCCCTGAAATTCAATTCGTATATTCTGAGTTTTTCGTCTTCCCTCGTATTCCTTCTGTCATTCTCATCTATTATCTGATCGACATTATCATGCCTGTTTATATTCGATTTCCTTTTCTCAAGTTCCTGAAGCCATAAAAATCTGCAAACCGAATACAGATAGGTTTTGAATTTGCAGGTAAGCTCCAATCCATGTACGGTTATTTTCTGGTATACCTTGAGCATGGCCTCCTGGAAAACATCCTCAGCATCGTGTTCATTGCCGGCATTGGTAAGTATTAATTTCCTGATATCGGGATAACAGGCCCGGTATACATGCTGAATCACCCTTTCTTTCCGTTTTGCGATGCCCCTGATGATTTCTATGGTGGAGTAGTCACTCATTTATATAGTAAATATAGCCTTATTTCTAAAAATACTCAATAAATGTGATGATTTAGATCACCTAAATGCATGAATAACAGAGTTTAGCTATACAGTAGTAGGATACGTTGGACAAGCCTTACAGGTTTCAGATCGATGACAGAAACGTGTTGACTGGGGATGTACGTCTCCGGATTATTGATTTAGGTGTTTCAGATATTCAACAATATGACGGACATCCTCTTCTGTGACAAGTCCTTCATAGGAGAGCATCAGTCCCTTGTTATATCCTTCCACGATATCTGCATCCGGGTTATAGATTGAGTTTCTAATATAGATCGAATCAGCCACTACCTGCCTGTTCTCCCCACCAGTTTCTACCTCCCGGGTACTGCCAAAAATACCCAGGTAGGAGGGGCCAATGAGCTTTGATCCGTCTGAAGAGTGGCACACATTGCATCCATTTTTCCTCAAAACGCTCAGTCCAGCCTCCCAGGCCTGTGTATCGGCTGAAGGAGCAGCTGTGGTGGTATCGGCGTACCAATTATCGAAATCTTCCTGGGATAAAACATTCACGCCTGTGTACATATAAGAGTGTTGAAGTCCACAATACTCGGCGCAGAAAAGATCAAATTCATCTACCCGCTGTGCCCTGAACCACATATCCTTCTTCATTCCCGGCACCATATCCTCCTTTACCCTGAAGGCCGGAATATACAAGCTGTGGATTACATCCAGTGCTACCAGGTCAAGCACGACAGACTGGTTAACAGGTACATAAAGGGTGTCGGTAACCTTGCCGTTGTCATATACAAACTGGAATTTCCACATCCTGGCAATGGCCTTGATTTCCATGGCATCATCGGGGGGGGTCATCATGGGTTTCCATCCGGCCCAGCCGTAATAAAACAATACCAGTACGAGTAACAGGGCTCCGCCGGTCCAGGCAATTTCAAGCTTTGTGTTACCTTTTATTTGTACTGCCTTGGGATGCTTGCTCCTGCGATATTTGACAATGAACAGGATCAACAGAAAGGTCAGGACAATCAGGAAAAGAAAGCTAAAGCCCAGAGTTATAATGAATGCCCTGTCAACACCTTCGACAAAACTGGAAGCATCTATTTGGGTTGCTGAGTACATATTTATCTGAATAAATAATCTAGGAATGTAATAAAAATAACAACGGCTATCAGGGCCAGGACGGCAGCCACAAGGATACCAAACATTTTGACGTCAAACTTTAAATGCATGAAATAGGTCAGTATCAGGATGGTCTTGAAGGTTGCCAGCAGCAGCGCTATCACTACGGTTAATGGTCCAAGGTCATAACTGGTCACGCCGATGGATATAAAGGTGAATACCAGCAGCGCCAGCAAAATCAGCAGAAAGGTCTTGTAGGGTACGATATGGTATTTTTCGTCGTTCTTGCTCATGACTTTCAATTAGGTGATAAGATAAAACAAGGGGAAAAGGAATATCCAGATGATATCGACCAGGTGCCAGTACAGGCCTGCATTTTCGAGCAGGACAAAATTATCATGGGTAATCTTGTCCTTGATAACATAATTGAAGACGACCCCGATAAATACCAGACCGATAATAATGTGAAGCGCATGAAGTCCAGTCATAAAAAAGTACAGTCCAAAAAACAGCACTTCCCCTTTTCCTAATGCAACCAGGGTTTCTGAACCCGGATACAATCCATGTTCAAATTTCAGGCTCCATTCAAAATACTTGTTCACCAGGAATAATAGTCCGACCAGCATCGTAACGCCCATGAGGCTAAGGGACAGTATCTTTCTTTTTTGCTGCAGGGCTGTGATGGACATGGCGATGGTGGCACTGCTGGCAAGCAGAATCACCGTATTCAATGCCCCGATGAATACATCCAGCTCCTCGGCTGCCAGGTGGAAAGCCTGCCAGTTCTTATACCGGAATACAGAGTAGGTGATGAACAGTCCAGCGAAAAGCAGCAATTCTGTAAAGATGAAAAGCCACATCCCGAAGCGGGAGCCTATATCGTCCCTGTGTTCATCCGTATGTACTTGTTGTGACATAGAAGCAGGTTTTATTCGTATTCATATGGACCTTTGGTAACTTCAATATCTTCTTCAAAATTTTCCAGGGATGGCGGCGAATCAACGGTCCATTCCAGGGTTTTGCCTCCCCATGGATCTTTTTCTGCGGGGACTCCTATTTTTACAGAACGGAAGAGGTTGAAAATGATGACGAACAAGCCACAGATCATAACCATGGCTCCAAGCGAGGAAATGACATTGCCTCCGTGGAACTCAGGCAGGTAGTCAAAATACCTTCTTGGCATACCGGCAATCCCCAAATAGAACATGGGCAGATAAAGGGTCAGAAAGCCGATAAAGAAGATAAGCCAGCCCATATTGGCCCAGGTCTCATCATACATACGTCCATACATTTTAGGAAACCAGTAGTGTATGGCAGCAAAAAATGCAAATCCTACACCACCAAACACGATGAAATGAAAATGGGCCACCACAAAATGTGTATCGTGAACATGAACATTGGTGGCCAATGCTCCTAGTACCAGTCCGGTTAAGCCCCCGATCATAAAGACGAAAATAAATGATATGGCCCAGTAGAAGGGTGTCCTTAAATCTATCGATCCCTTATAAATCGTTGATATCCAGTTGAACACCTTAACCCCACTGGGGATGGCCACCAGGAAGGTAAGGATAGAGAAAACATACAGGGCTGTGCCACTCATACCGGAAGTAAACATGTGGTGCCCCCAAACAAAATAACCCACGAAGGCAATGGCAAGGGTGGAAATTACAATGGCCTTGTAACCAAAGATGGTTTTCTGGGCAAAGGTTGGAAGGATCTCAGAGATGACTCCCATGGCAGGCAGGATCATGATATATACGGCCGGATGCGAGTAGATCCAGAACAGGTGCTGATACAGGATGGGATCCCCTCCGAGGGCTGGATCAAAAAATCCGATGTTAAACAGG
Organism: Bacteroides sp.; assembly: GCA_030640625.1. Classification (GTDB taxonomy): domain Bacteria; phylum Bacteroidota; class Bacteroidia; order Bacteroidales; family SM23-62; genus SM23-62. Next base: position 269 of record DAOWJB010000236.1, on the reverse strand, counting down.
CGTTCCCCAACCGTCATCAACAGGGTTATTCCAATGATCGGTGTGGCCAGCAGCTGAATCCATGCGGTTCCATAGAGGGCCCATGGGAACAGTGGCATTTTCATCCAGGTCATGCCCGGGGCTCTCATACGGTGAATGGTAACAATGAAATTCAGTCCCGTTAGAATGGAAGAGAAACCAAGGGTGAATGCCCCCAGGACGGCAGGCAACATGTTGGTTGATGTCTTAAAACTGTATGGTGCGTAAAATGTCCAGCCCGTATCTGGCGG
>DAOWJB010000076.1 GCA_030640625.1 Bacteroides sp. | reverse complement strand
GGCGCTACCATCATTATCGATATTGGTAATTTCGATAGCAAGCATTATAAGAAGGCTGGCTACATCGAAGACCCGCTTGATGATGGCAGCCTGGAAGGCTACAATGTGGTGAAAGCACCCATTACAACGTTGACCAGGTCTACAGTACAGGAATTCGGATTGGATAACCAGACAGCCGACAAGACAAAAAACCAGTTTGTAGCCGGACTGCTATATTGGTTGTTCAACCGGGATATCAAGATCGGTGAAGGTTTTCTGGAAGCAAAATTTGGCAAGAAGCCCGAACTTGTCAAGGCAAACATCAAGGTCCTGCGGGAGGGTTATAATTATGCTGAAACCATCGAGGCCATGACAACCACCTTCATGGTGAATCCGGCCCTCAAGAAAAAAGGGTTGTTCAGAAATATCACAGGCAACCAGGCTACCTCATGGGGATTGCTGGCTGCTGCAGAAAGATCCGGCAGACCTCTCTTTCTGGGTTCCTATCCTATAACACCCGCCTCAGAAATTCTTCAGGAAATTGCCGGCATGAAACACCTGGGGGCAATATCATTCCAGGCAGAGGACGAGATTGCCGGGATCTGTTCGGCGATCGGTGCCAGTTTTGCTGGCAAGCTGGCAGTGACTACTACATCCGGACCCGGACTTGCGTTGAAAGGTGAAGGAATCGGACTGGCAGTCATGACCGAGTTGCCCCTGGTAATTGTGAATGTTCAAAGGGGCGGGCCCTCTACGGGACTTCCGACCAAAACGGAACAAGCTGACCTGATGCAGGCTCTGTATGGAAGGAGCGGGGAGAGTCCTGTCGTTGTTATTGCCGCAAGTACACCGGCCAATTGTTTTGATTATGCATATAAAGCTTCCAAAATAGCGATCGAGCATATGACCCCGGTGATCCTGCTAACTGACGGGTACCTGGCGAATGGTTCAGAATTATGGCATATCCCGGATGTAAATGACCTGCCGGATATTGAGGTCCCTGTCGTGGAAGACAATGATCCGAATTTCTACCCCTATCACCGGCGTCCGGATAAACTGGCCAGGTACTGGGCGATACCTGGGCAGGAAGGGTTACGTCACCAGGTGGGCGGATTGGAAAAAGCGGATATTACGGGGGAAATATCGAATGACCCCCTGAATCACCAGATTATGGTCGAACAAAGGGAGGCCAAGGTCCAGAAGGTGGTTGAATTTATCCCAGAACAGGAAATCATCGGGGAAAAGGAAGGCGACCTGCTGGTCATCGGCTGGGGAGGTACATATGGTGCCCTGATCACAGCAGTTGAGGAACTGCAGGATGATGGGAAAAGCATCAGCTTAGCCCAGTTCAATTTCATTAGACCGCTTCCGGCAAATACACGGGAGGTACTTAAAGGATTCAAAAAAAGGATCGTGTGTGAATTGAACCTGGGACAATTTGCCAGTTACCTGAGGATGGAGTACCCGGAATTTGAATATTTGAAGTATAATAAGATCCAGGGACTGCCATTTATGATCTCAGAATTGAAGTATAAGTACAATGAAATATTGGAGGAATTATCATGAGTGATGCGCTGAAAAATATTGGTGAACTGACCAAAGCAGATTTTAAGGTAGACCAACCCGTTAAGTGGTGTGCAGGATGCGGCGGTCATTCTGTACTATCCACTGTTCAGAGCGCCCTGCCCGAGACCGGGGTTAAAAAGGAAAATGTTGTATTTGTCTCCGGGATCGGTTGTTCCTCCAGGTTCCCTTATTACATCAATACCTACGGATTTCACAGCCTGCACGGACGGGCAACCGCCATAGCCTCCGGGATAAAGGTGGCGAATCCCGACCTGAGTGTTTGGGTGGTTACCGGTGACGGTGATCTGATGGCCATAGGGGGGAATCATTTCATTCATCTTCTCCGGCGGAATATTAATGTGAATATTCTTCTTTTCAATAATAAGATATATGGACTGACCAAAGGACAGTATTCACCAACCACACCCAAGGGAAGCGTTACCAAAACATCACCGGATGGGACCATTGAAAATCCTTTCATGCCCGGGGAACTGGCCATGGGTGCGAATGGCGCATTTTTTGCCCGGGTAGTGGATACGGAACCGAAGATGATGAGGGAAGTATTTATCAAGGCAGCTGAAAACAAGGGTACCTCATTAGTCGAAGTCTTGCAGAATTGTATCATTTTCGCCAACCAGGTCCACAAAGAGATCACAGGCAAAGAGGTTCGGGCCGAGCATCAGATATACCTGAAACACGGTGAGCCCATGATCTTTGGCAATGAAGGGAAGAAGGGCCTGGTCATGGAGCATGGCCGTTTGAAAGCTGTTACCATAGGAGAAAACGGATATAAGATGGAAGATATCCTGGTCCATGATGATAAAGATCCGGACGACACAACTCATTATATGCTTGCCCGCATGGCGCTTCCGGAATTGCCTGTGGCAATGGGCGTTATCCGCTCCTGTGACAACACCGTTTATGAATCGCTGTTAACCAGTCAGATAGCCGCGGCTAAGGAACATTCTAAGATTAAGACGGTTAATGATTTGCTACATTCCGGGAACACTTTCGAGGTTGAATGATACTTATGGCCTTGCGCAAATGCCGTAAACGGATCTTGTGGGAACAGGATCAGGTTTACGGTTTTTTTATCTGCCCACCCGGCAATCTCATTTGATAATCGTTTCGTATTTTTGTAAAAACAGGCAGAGTAATGGCTGAAAACAGCAATCCCAGAGAAGTTGAAAGGATCATCGCTGAAAAGAAGGAGCGACTGAAGGAACTGGCCTGTATAAACCGTACCACCCAGATCCTGAAAGAGGGGAAATCCCTGAGCGAAACATTTCAGCAGATAGTGCAGATCCTGCCTCGGGCCTGGCAATACCCGGAACGGACTGTGGCCCGGATCCGTTATGCAGGGAAGGAATACCTGTCGCAGAATTTCAGGAAGACCGGATGGTGTCAGCAGCAGATTTTCCAGACAGTCGATAGGGAAGAAGGTATGATAGAGGTCTATTACCTTCGGAAATTCAAGGAATTTGATGAGGGACCCTTCCTCAAGGAGGAAAGAGACCTGATCATTAATCTGGCAAGTATCCTGTCGAATTATATTGACAGTCTGGAAGCCAGGGAGATTTTACAGCTTTCAAAGGAAAAGATCAAGGATAAATCTGAAAAATCTGAATTTCAAACGCCCACCCTCAGTTCCAGGCAGCTTCTCCAGAAATTCCTGAATAAACAAAATGCAAACCGGGATATCTTTCATGACCTGATGCCCTATAGGGTAAAGGAGATCCTGCTGGTGGCAACATTGTATGATGCTTATGCTATAGAGAAAGAGGGTCATTTCTCCGAATACATCTTAGGGGAATATCGCCAGCTTAACCAAACATCTATGCCCAGGGTCACCGGGGTATCCACCTATAAGGAAGCACTTGAACAATTGAATTCAAAACATTTCGACCTGGTGATCCTGATGATCAGTAGCGACTGGCATACACACATTCAGATAGGGACCAGGGTAAAAAAAGATTTCCCTTATATTCCAATCTATGTCCTGCTGAATAATAACCTGGAGATCACACGGTTTAAGGAGCATTCAAATCATCTTGATATTATTGACAGGATCTTCGTTTGGAATGGAGACAGCAAGATCTTCTCTGCCATGATCTTACAACTGGAAGATAAGGTTAATGTAGAAAACGATACGAATATTGGCATGGTGAAAGTGATCCTGCTGGTCGAAGATTCAGAAAAATACTATTCACGCTACCTGCCGCTGCTATACAGCAATGTGATGGAACATACCGAGCGGATCATTGAGGATGTAAGCTCGGATGACCTTTTGAAGGTATTGCGGATGAGGGCACGCCCGAAAATCCTGCTGGCCACTACATATGAACAGGCTATAGATATCTTTAATCAGTACAAGGAGCACCTTCTTTGCCTGATCACGGATGTTAAATACCCCCGGGTAGGGGCCATGGATGAGGAAGCAGGTTTTGGCTTGGTCCGACAGATCAGGAAACAGATAAGGGGATTACCTACCGTTATCCAGTCCTCCGATGTCCAGAATTCACACCGTGCCTTTGAACTGAAATCGATATTCATTAATAAAAATTCAGAAACCCTGATACAGGATATTGAAAGTTTTATAAAACATCATCTGGGATTCGGGAATTTTGTTTACAAGGATGCTTCGGGTAAAACCATTGCAGAGGCCAGGACACTCAAGGAATTCGAAAATCACATAGATACCATTCCCGAGGAGTCACTTGTTTATCATGCGAACCGTAATCATTTTACTCTTTGGTTGATGGCAAGAGGCGAGATCAAGATCGCCAAAATGATCCATCCAATTCAGGTTTCAGATTTCAAAACCACGTTGGAATTCAGGAATTATCTCAAAGACGTCATCGGGAAACACCGTAATGATGCCAATATAGGGCAGATAATCAATTTTGAAGAGAATGCCATTCTTGATGAAAAAAATATTGTCAGCATGGGTACTGGCGCTCTTGGAGGGAAGGGACGGGGACTGGCTTTCGTAAATACGCTGATCTACAACCTGAATTTTTCAGAAATTATTCCCGGTATCCAGATCAGGACACCCATTACCTCTGTGATTGGTACAGACGAGTTTGACCTGTTCATGGAAAGAAATAAGTTGAATGACCAGGTACATTCAGGCATTGACTATCAAGAAATCAAGCAAAAGTTCCTTGAAGGTGATCTATCTTATGGTCTGGAAAAAAAACTGCGTACCCTAGTAAAAAATGTAAAGACGCCATTGGCAATCAGGTCCTCCAGCCTGTTGGAGGACAGTAATACCCATCCTTTCTCCGGTGTATTCGACACCTATTTACTTCCCAATAATCATGCTGAATTCAAGGTCCGGCTGAAGCAGGCAATAGATGCCATAAAACTTGTATATGCTTCTATTTTTTCCAACCATGCCCGCAGTTATTTTGAAGCCATCAATTTCAGGGTCGATGATGAAAAGATGGCTGTCGTTATCCAGGAGGTAGTAGGCAATCCCTTCAACGGTTATTATTATCCGCATATAAGTGGTACGGCACAGTCCTATAACTTTTATCCGGTGGCACATATGGAGCCGGAAGACGGCTATGCAGTATCTGCATTGGGACTCGGACAATACGTAGTGGGAGGCTATAAGGCCTACCGGTTCTCTCCCAAATACCCCGATCTGGAGAATTATACACCACAGGAGCAGATAAAGGGTTCGCAGGTGTTTTTTTATGCCATTAACATGGAAAAGGAAGACCCGGAACTACTGAGATTGGGTCAGGATGCAGGACTCATCAGGCTGGAGATCAATGAGGCCGAAAGACATGGTACCCTGAATCATTGTGCATCGGTATATAATTATGATAATCAAAAAGTTACACCTGGACTCGATGCCTCTGGTCCACGTATCATAAATTTTGCAGACATACTCAAATTTGAGTACATACCCATGGCCAAAACAATCGAACTGATCCTGAATGTAGTAAAGGAAGCCCTGGGTGCTCCCGTGGAAATTGAATATGCGGTTGATCTCAACAGGGATGAACAAGGACGGGCCTCCTTTTACCTGCTGCAACTCAAGCCGCTGGCAGGAAGCATGGATGATTTTGAGATAAATATGGAGCTTATTGACAGGGACAGGATCCTATTGTATGCAGAGCGCAGCATGGGGAATGGGACAGTGGAGGATATCCGGGATGTAGTATTTATAAAATCTGAGAAATTTAATAAAACAAGGACACAGGAGATTATCCCTGAAATTGAAGCCTTGAATGCCGAGATGGTGAAAAAAGACAAGAAGTACGTCCTGATCGGTCCGGGTCGTTGGGGTACCAGGGACCGTTTTATCGGTATCCCGCTGGTCTGGCCTCAGATATCCAACGCCAGGGTAATTGTTGAAATAAGCCTGCCTGAATTTCCGCTGGATGCCTCGCTCGGATCCCATTTCTTTCACAATTTGACTTCCATGAATGTCGGATATTTATCCGTTAAGCATGATTCTGATACGGATTATATCGATTGGGAAAAACTGAAAATGCAAAAAGTTATCAGTGACAAGGAATATATAACCCATATTGAATTTGAAGAACCCTTAACCATAGTGATGGATGGGAAGAAGCGTACTTCCCTGATCACTTGGAATAACCATATATCTGGTGAATAAATTAAACATTCCCACCATTGATTTTGGCCAGCCGCCTTTTAACCTCCTGATGCAAAAACGTATCCGGAAGGTATTATTGATCTGCAGCAATTATGATGCATTCATGATCGAAGAGGACGGTCGCATTGATGAACAGATCTTTAATGAATATGTTTCCCTGAACCTGCGTTATCCCCCCATATTTATCCTGGCAAATTCTGCCAGGGAAGCTTTTAAGATCCTGAAAAAGGAGCAAATTGACCTGATCATTGAAATGCTGAATATTGAGGACATCGATACCTTTGAGCTGGCAAAACAGATCAAGGCCAAGTATGAGGAGATACCCATCGTAACGCTCACTCACTTCTCCCGTGAAGTTTCTGTACGACTTCAAAAAGAAGACCTTTCTGCCATTGACTATGTTTTTTCATGGCTTGGAAATGCAGACCTTCTCCTTGCCATCATCAAACTAATCGAAGACAAAATGAATGCCGAGCATGATGTGGAGGCAGTTGGTGTTCAGACAATTCTGCTGGTGGAGGATTCCATCAGGTATATTTCAAGTTATCTTCCTAACCTGTATAAAATTATCCTGAAACAATCCAGGGAATTCAGCGAGGAAGCCCTGAATGAACATCATCGTATGTTGCGGATGAGGGGGAGGCCAAAGGTTCTATTGGCTACGTCCCTTGATGACGCTGTAAAACTATTCCAGAAGTACAAGTATAATATGCTGGGGATCATATCTGATGTGAACTTTAAGAAAAATGCCAGGAGTAGGCAGAAGGGAAAAATGGGCCTTGAATTTTGCAGGCTGGTCAAAGAGGAAGATAAGTTCATGCCTTTCCTCCTGCAGTCATCCGATGAAACCATGGCAAAGGAGGCTAAAGACCTGGGCATTGGGTTTATGCATAAATATTCAAAGTCTCTCTCGCATGAACTGAATCAATACATCCTTGAAAATTTTGGATTTGGAGATTTTGTTTTTCGTGATCCTGACACCATGGAAGAGATTGGCAGGGCCGAGGACCTGCAGGCCATGCAGACAGAGATACTGAAGATCCCTGAAAAGGTGCTAGAATTGCATTCCGGGCGCAATGATTTTTCCAAATGGCTGAATGCCCGGGCATTATTTCAGGTTGCCCAGTTGTTTAAACACGTGAGAAATGAGGATTTTCCAAGTTTGGATGAATTGAGGAGCTACCTCTATGAGTCCATCTCCAATTTCAGGATTGCCAAGGGCCGGGGTATCATTGCAAAATTTAACAGGAATAAATTTAATGAATACCTGGTATTCAGCAGAATAGGAGAAGAATCCAGCGGTGGTAAAGCCAGGGGACTGGCATTTATCAACTCAATTATTGAAAAACATCATCTTTTCAATAAATATCCGGGGATTGTGATAACCATACCCAGAACGGTTGTCCTGAGTACGGATGTTTTTGATGATTTTATGGTAGAAAATGATCTGTTCGGGGTGGCCCTGTCCGATAAAGAGGACGTGGAGATCCTGGATTATTTCCTCCGTGCTGCCATGCCGGACTGGGTAATTCAGGATTTGAAGGCATTTGTCGAGGTCCTCGAGAATCCTGTGGCCGTGAGGAGTTCTAGCAAGCTGGAAGATTCTCATTACCAGCCTTTTGCAGGGATCTATTCCACCTATATGGTCCCTTGTGACAAAGAAGACAGGGATCATATGCTTAACATCCTTACAGCAGCCATAAAAAGTGTGTATGCCTCGGTCTATTATAAAAGCAGTAAATCTTATATGGCTGCCACTTCCAATGTGATAGACGAGGAAAAAATGGGCATTATTTTGCAGGAGGTGTGCGGATCTGCATATGGAGACAGATTTTACCCTTCCCTGTCGGGGGTTGCCCGGTCTATTAACTTTTATCCTATCGAACCGGAAAAACCAGAAGATGGTATTGCAGTAATTGCCTACGGCCTCGGAAAATATTTGATGGAAGGCGGCGTTGGACTCAGATTCTCACCCAAATATCCCAAAAAGGTACTTCAACTTTCAGATCCTGATATGGTCTTAAAGGATACCCAGAAAAAATTCCTGGCTGTCAACCTGGATCCCAATAGTTTCATTCCTTCTGTGGACGATGGGGCAAACCTGCTGAAGATACCCTTCAAAGATGCAGAGAAAGATGCTTCCTTCAGGTATGCCGCATCCACCTATGATTATGAGAACCATATGATCAGGGATGGTGTATATGGTCCCGGAAAGCGGGTTGTCACCTTCTCACAGCTGCTGAATTATAATGCCATTCCACTGGCAAAAATCCTGAGCGACCTTCTGCAGACAGGCCAGAAGGAAATGAATAACCCGATAGAAATAGAATTTGCCATAAATCTGGATATGCCGACCGGACTTCCTGCTGTTTTCAGTTTCCTTCAGATCAGGCCGATTGTTTTAAATGATCAGAGCATTAGCTTCAAACTTGATGATGTCAATCTGGAAGATACCATCGTATATTCTGAATCGGCTCTGGGGAATGGATCCTTTGAAGATCTCAAGGACCTGGTATATGTAAAACCAGCTTCATTTGATCCTGCGAACAACAGTAAAATTGCTGGACTGATCGAGGCAAAAAATGAAGAGTTCTTACGCGATGGGAAAAATTACATCCTGATCGGACCGGGAAGATGGGGATCGACTGATCCCTGGCTTGGGATACCTGCCAAATGGGCCCAGCTTTCAGCTGCACGGGTGATTATCGAATCCGGATTGGAAAATTACCGGATCGATCCCAGCCAGGGTACCCACTTTTTCCAGAACATCACTTCATTCAGGGTAGGTTATTTCACCATCAATCCATTTATTAATGATGGGTTCTTTGACCTTGAATATCTTGATAAGCTCCCCGCAACCATGGAAAATGAGTATTTCAGACATATCCGGTTTAACAAACCACTCAGGGTAGAGGTAGATGGCAAATCCAATAAAGGGGTTATCTATAAGGATACCTTTTCCGGCTAAACCTGATAAAAGTCAATATTTTATATCATGTTATATTATTTGCCAGACAAGAGGTATAAATGTATTTTTAAATGAAAATCAAATCTAACAGTTATGAACGTTGACAGGGTAATGGTTGAACTCGAGAAAAAGCACCCGGGAGAACCGGAATATCATCAAGCTGTACGGGAAGTCCTGGAATCCATTGAGGAAATTTACAATGCCAATCCACATTTCGAGGCAGCCGGTATTATCGACCGGCTCATAGAGCCAGACAGGATTCTTATTTTCAAAGTACCCTGGGAAGATGACCAGGGAAATGTACATGTGAACCTGGGGTACCGGATCCAATTCAATAATATTATCGGGCCATATAAAGGTGGTCTTCGGTTTCACCCAAGTGTCAACCTGAGCATACTGAAGTTCCTGGGATTCGAACAGATTTTCAAGAACAGCCTGACCTCATTGCCAATGGGTGGTGCCAAAGGAGGATCTGATTTCAATCCAAAAGGGAAATCGAACAGCGAGATCATGCGTTTTTGCCAGCACTTTATGCTTGAACTCTGGAAACTGATTGGCCCGTCCACCGACGTACCGGCGGGTGACATCGGTGTAGGTACGCGTGAAATAGGTTTCCTTTATGGAATATACAGAAAACTGGCCAGGGAGAATACGGGTGTGTTAACAGGTAAAGGCATTAATTGGGGAGGCAGCCTGATCCGTCCAGAAGCCACAGGTTTTGGTTGTGTCTATTTCGCCAAGGAAATGCTTGCCACAAAAGGGGAAACATTTGAAGGAAAGACGGTTGCTATCAGCGGATTCGGCAATGTAGCATGGGGCGCCGCACAGAAAGTTGTCGAGCTGGGAGGGAAGGTAGTCACCCTGTCCGGTCCGGATGGCTATGTACATGATCAGGAAGGAGTATCCGGTGAAAAAATAGACTATATGCTGGAGCTGCGTGCTTCCAATGAAGATATTGTCAAACCTTATTCTTATGAGTTTGAAGGGACAGAGTTCGTGCCCGGTAAACATCCCTGGGAAGTAAAATGCGATATTGCCATGCCCTGCGCAACGGAAAATGAGCTTAATGAGGAGGATGCTAAAAACCTGGTGAAGAACGGTTGTATTTGTGTTTGTGAAGGAGCCAATATGCCCTGTATACCGGAAGCCATCGAATTACTCCAGGAGAACAAGATCCTGTATGCTCCCGGTAAAGCTGCCAATGCAGGTGGTGTTGCCACATCCGGCCTCGAAATGTCACAGAACAGCATGAAACTGAACTGGCAACGGGAAGAGGTTGACAGACGACTTCATGAGATCATGACCAATATCCATGTCGCCTGCGTGGAACATGGGACAGAACCCGATGGCTATATAAACTATGTAAATGGAGCCAATATTGCCGGCTTTATGAAGGTGGCCAATGCCATGCTTGATCAGGGCATCATCTAGGTTCGGTTAATGAATAAAAAACCAAGCTGGATTTTGTGCCAGTAAACATTTACCTCAAAGTGGTAAGGGTTTTAAAACGATTCTCATATCACCACAAAGGAGATAGTAAAATCACTGGGTCCTACACGGCCGGCGCACAGATTATCAAGGTAGAATGAAGGAACAAGGTGCGATCCTGCCTGATTAACGTACAGTTTGAACCAGGAATTCCTTCAATTCTGAGAATTCGCTTGTTAGCGGTATACTAACTTTTTCCTTTGAAGATGCCTGCTTCAGCTTTTCGGGGATCTCAATAGTGGATTGGATCACTTCTTCAACCGTCAGGCTAAATTTTCCAGGGTGGGCAGTTTCAAGGAATACTCCTGAAATTCCTTCCTCTTTTGGGGCATGCTGTTTTAAGGCCTGATAACCCGCAGCACCATGCGGATCAAGCAGGTACCCTGTACGGCGGTAAACATCCCCCATGGTTTCTTTAAGCTCCTTATCAGTATAGGAATATGCACTCATGACATCAAGGATAGTCTCATGGGAATGACCATAAAGATCCAGGATCCTCGCAAAATTACTTGGATTGCCCACATCCATGGCATTGGCTATGGTGGCTATGGAAGGCCGGGGGCGATATTTCCCTGTATCCAGGTACTCGGGAACTACATCATTAACATTGGTGGCAACGATATAATGCTTTACCGGCAATCCCATTTTACCGGCAATCAATCCGGCGGTAAGATTTCCAAAGTTACCACTGGGTACCGAGACATAAAATTCCTGGTTTTCCGAAAGCCTGGCCCAGGCATTGAAATAATAAAATGACTGGGGAAGCAGGCGGGCAAGGTTGATTGAATTTGCCGAGGTCAGGATCATATTTTTTGTGAGATCACTGTCCTGGAAAGCCGATTTCACCAATCTTTGACAGTCATCAAAGGTTCCCGATATCTCCAGTGCCGTTATATTGCCTCCAAGTGTAGTCAATTGCATCTCCTGGAGCTTACTTACACCACCAGAAGGGTAAAGGATGAATACCTGGACACCTTCTACGTTTAAAAAACCACTGGCCACAGCACTTCCGGTATCACCAGATGTGGCCACAAGGACATTGATTTTCTGGTTGAGTCCCCTGGTAAAATGTTCCAACATTCGGGCCATGAAGCGGGCGCCCACGTCTTTGAATGCCAATGTTGGACCGTGAAACAATTCCAGGGTATAGATTCCATCTTCCACCTTTACCAGAGGGGTGTCAAAATTGATGGCTGAATCTGTAATCCTTATGATATCCGGTTCCGGCAGGTCCTCATGGAACAGGCTTAACGCAATTTCCCGGGAGATCTCCGGGAAGGTTTTGGTCTTAAATGAATGCAATTGTTCCTTTGGGAGGACCGGTATACTTTCAGGCATATAGAGTCCACCATCCGGGGCAAGTCCATCGAGGACCGCGTCCTTCAGTGACCGCCTGAGCTGTCTGTTCCCGGTGCTGTAATAATTCATTATTCGCTAGTCATGACATTCATGCCCTGCTTATTAACCTGTGAAATAAAAACATTGCTGCCGATCCCTGCGACGGTAAAGATATTTTCCATGGCCTTCCCGGCCCTGACTGCAATGTCCTCATGCTCGCTGAGCGCAAAGATGGATGGCCCTGAACCTGATATGCTGCATCCCAGGGCGCCGGCCTCAAGGGCGGCTTTTTTTACTTTCTCGTATTCCGGGATGAGGAAAGACCGGACGGGTTCAGCAATTACGTCATGCATCGAGTCACTGATCAATCGGTAATCTCTGGTAATCAGTCCGGTTACCAATCCCGCCACATTCCCGCACTGGGTTATTGCCTTCTCGAGGGATACAGTGGTTTTCAGGATCTTGCGGCTGTCCTTCGTGGCAATACTTATATCCGGGTGTACCACGCTGCAATAAAGCTGATCCGGTCCGGGAATACTTATGATATCCAGGGGGTCATAACTCCTGACCAGGACAAATCCACCAAGCAGGGCCGGGGCAACATTGTCCGCATGGGCAGAACCACTTGCTGCCTCTTCTCCTTTCATGGCAAAAGGCACCAGCTCCCGGTTTGTAAATGGACTTCCCAGGAGATGGTTGGCACCATAAACAGCTCCTGCAGAACTGGCCGCACTTGAACCGATCCCACTGCCGGGTGCTATCTTTTTTAAGAAGGTCAGGCGGAATTTCTGGGTGCTTCCCAGTTGGTTCAGCATGGAATCGATGGCAACGGTGGATACGTTTTTGACAGGATCCAGGGGTAAACTAAGTCCTGATTGGTTTATGATGCTGTGTACATTTTCTCCGGATTTTTCAACCAGGATCTCATCTCCAGGCTGGTTCAAGGCAAATCCAAGGATATCAAATCCGGGTCCCACATTGGCCACCGTAGCCGGCGAGTATATATGTACTCCATTATCCACGTTCTAGATATTCGCTATCCGGATAACATCGGCAAACAATCCGGCGGCAGTTACTTCTGCACCGGCTCCGTATCCCTTAATGATCATGGGGTGTTCCTTATACCTTTCCGTGGTGATCATGATGATGTTGTTACTTCCTTCCAGGGGGAACAGGGGATGATCCATCCCAACCTCAGTAAGGCTTACGGAAGCTTTGCCCTCCTTCAGCCGGGCCACAAAACGCCATTTCATATTTTTCTTTTCCAGCGCTGCCCGTTCTTTCTCAAATTCCTCATCGTAGTTGCTAACTTTTTGCCAGAATTCGTCCAGGCTGCCTTCAAAACATTCCTTTGGGAGGATGGGCGTAACTTTCACCTGTTTTTCCTCGATCTTGTAGCCGGACTCTCTTGACAGGATGATGAGTTTGCGAATGACATCAATGCCACTCAGGTCAATTCTGGGATCCGGTTCAGAATAGCCAAGTTCCTTCGCCTGCCGGATCACATCACTCAGGCGGTTATCCTTATCCAGGGTATTGAATATGTAATTGAGTGTACCAGACAAAACGGCCTCCAGTTCAAGGATTCTGTCGCCGCTGTTGATCAGGTCGTTCATCGTATTGATGATGGGAAGGCCTGCGCCCACATTGGTCTCAAAAATGAATTTCACGCCTTTTGTCTGTGCGGTGTTTTTCAGATCCTTGTAATTCTCATAGGCAGATGAACATGCAATCTTGTTGGCCGTGACTACCGAAACGTAATTATTGAACTGCTGTTTATAGCCTTCAGCTACCTCGGATGCTGCCGTGCAATCAATGAATACACTGTTCCGCAGGTTCAGTTCTGCGATCCGGTTGGAGAAAGCCTGCAAATCGGTTGGTTGTCCCTCGCTGAGCAGGTCTTTATAACTTTCGATATCAATGCCATTGTGATCGATGATCATCTTTTTAGAGTTGGATAAGCCTATCAGGTTAACCTTGAGGTGATGATGAAGCAACAGCTTTTCTTGCTGGTTGCGGATTTGATTCAGCAGCCTGGAACCTACGGTCCCGACACCCACCAGGAAGAGGTGAAGTTCCTTGTAATGAGACAGGAAGAATCCTTCATGGATCACATTCATTGCCTTCCGCAGGCTGTGGTGACTGATCACCACGGAGATATTCAGCTCCGAGGATCCCTGGGCTATCGCGATCACGTTGATCCCGTTACGTCCCATTGCCTGAAACAATTTAGCAGAGATACCGGGGGTATGCCGCATTCTCTCGCCGACAATAGCGATGACCGAAAGGTCTCTTTCCACGAGGATCCTGATGGAATGAATGATCTCAATCTCATGGTGAAATTCTTCCCTTATGGCTTGCTCTGCTTCCTGAGTACCGTCTGGATGTATGGCGAAACTGATGGAATACTCTGAGGAGGCCTGAGTGATCAGGATGATATTGATATTCCGTCCGGCAAGCGCCGTGAACAGGCGCATGGAAGTACCGGTGACGCCTACCATGCCGGAACCCTGCAGGGTAATAAGATCAACCTGGTCAATGGACGAGATCCCTTTGATGGGTGATTGGTTGGGAACGATCTCCTGCATGCCGATCAGGGTCCCTTTCTTTTCAGGAGAAAATGTATTCTTGATATGAATGCGTATTCTTTTATCAAGGACCGGATGGATTGTGGGTGTATACAGAACCTTCGCACCGAAATGCGACAATTCCATGGCTTCAGCATAACTCAATGATTCGATGGCATAGGCCTTCTCTACCTTTCGCGGATCTGCTGTCATAAAACCATCCACGTCTGTCCAGATTTCCAGGACAGATGCATCAACTCCCGCAGCAATGATGGCTGCCGTGTAATCTGATCCGCCACGTCCCAGGGTGGTTGTCTCTCCCTTTTCATTGCTTGCGATGAAGCCCGGGACAACCGCATATTTTTGGAGGGATTTAAAGTGTTCCGCGATCAGTGGATAGCTCTGGTTGAAAAGGACCTGGGCCTTGCTATACTGACTGTTCGTCTTGATCAGGTCCCTGATTTCCACCAGGTAGGCATCGTTGATTATAAGCGAGATGATGAATGAGGACAATCGCTCTCCGAAACTGAGGATTGTATCCTGGGTTTTCGCTGTCAGGTCCTGCAGGAGAAAAACACCATGCAGGGTCTCTTCCAGTTCATTGATCAATACTTTTATCCCAGCCAGGATATTGCTTTGCTGGTTAACCCGGAAAAGTTCCTTGACAGCCTGGTAATGCCTTTGCTCGGTCTCAGATAATAGATCCTTGTAAGCTTCTTCCCTTTCCATTGCCAGCTTGCTTACCTTGATTAATTGATCTGTAACGCCCTGGAAAGCAGAAACTACTACAATACTTGGTTCAACCTGGCTCTCAACGATGGTTTTAACCCTCAGAATGCATTCCGGTGTGCCAACTGAGGATCCTCCGAATTTTAATACCTTCATAATATCAATTGTAAAGCAGGATAGGTCTTAATGTTCTGATTTTTAATGAAAGAAGCAAATTTAGCTAAAAACTATGATAGTCAGTCCGACAATCATAGTAAATATACACACCCAGGCTGACCGGTCTGCTATGCACTGGCTGTGGGTACCTCCCTGTCGACTTTCCTGATCAGTCCCTGGAGGACCTTCCCGGGTCCCACTTCCGTGAAAGATGAGGCACCATCATGCAGCATGTTCTGAATGGTCTGGGTCCACCTGACGGGAGCTGTGAGCTGTGCCATCAGGTTGTTCTTGATGGTATCCGAATCACTCGTTGGCAGAGCTGTAAAGTTCTGGTAAACAGGACATAACGGTGTAGAGAAGGGGGTGTTCATGATGGCGGTTTCAAGTTCTTGCCTGGCCGGTTCCATCAATGGTGAATGAAACGCGCCGCCAACGCTCAGCTTGATGGCTCGTTTTGCACCAAGACCGGATAATTTCTCAACGGCTTTATCTATTCCCGCGATAGATCCTGAAATAACGATCTGACCTGGACTGTTATAATTGGCTGGGACCACCACGTCCGGGATCTCAGTGCAGACTTTTTCCACGACTTCATCATCCAGTCCGAGTATAGCTGCCATAGTGGAAGCTTCTGCCTCACAGGCTTTTTGCATGGCGGAAGCCCTTTTTGAAACGAGTTTAAGTCCATCAGCAAATGAAAGTGATCTATTAGCCACCAGTGCGGAAAACTCCCCAAGGGAATGTCCAGCCACCATTTCCGGCCGGAAATCCTCGATTGTGCCAGCCAGGATCACCGAATGTAGAAATATGGCTGGCTGTGTTACCTTCGTCTGGCGGAGGTCTTCCTCGGTTCCATCAAACATCAGTCCGGTGATATTGAAACCGAGTATTTCATTGGCTTCTTCGAAACGGTCTTTGGCCTCGGAATATTCTTCGTACAGATCTTTGCCCATTCCAGGGAATTGTGCCCCCTGGCCGGGGAATACAAATGCTTTCATCCTAAAAAATTGATTGTTAAAAATTTCGACAAAAGTAAGGAAAATAACGGCAAAATCAGATTACTCTGCTCTTTCGTAAAAACAACTCGCCCCGATCCGTTAGATCGGGACTCAAACAGTATTACTCAAATGCAGAGCAAACTGATATTTGCCTGTAGGTGGAATCTTTTAATGCAGGCCCGTGCCGATCAGGTGGATGAACTCTCCCCGTGTGCTGGTATTATTGAGGAATTCACCTGTAAAAGCGGAGGTAGTTGTCACGGAATTTTGTTTCTGGATGCCCCGCATTACCATGCAAAGATGCTTGGCCTCTATTACCACTGCGACTCCCAGCGGCTTGAGCGTGGTTTCGAGACAGTCACGGATCTGCATGGTCAGCCGTTCCTGTACCTGAAGCCTTCTTGCAAAGGCCTCCACCACCCGTGCGATCTTGCTTAAACCTGTAATGTAACCATTGGGTATATAAGCAACATGGGCTTTTCCCAGGAAAGGGATCAGATGATGTTCACAAAGGGAAAAAACATCAATATCCTTTACGATTACCATCTCATTATAATCTTCTCTGAACATGGCCTGTGAAATAATCTGATCAGGATCAGTCCCGTATCCTTGCGTTAGAAACTGCATGGATTTTGCCACCCGGTTCGGGGTTTGGTCCAGGCCCTCCCTCCGGATGTCTTCTCCTAGGGTATCAAGGACATTCTTATAAAGGCCGGTTAATATTTCGGTTTTTTCATCATTGAATTTATCTATCCTGTTGTACCCTTCGTTTTCTGCCGGTCCGGCACCGTTATTAATGATTTCCATAGGATATGGGCTTAATTTCCAAAATATTCTACAAAATTATTCTCCGTTTCTTCAAGGCGTATCCGGTGAAGCTCCACATCCAGGGCAAGTATATGCGAATCAAGTTCTTTCCAGATGGCCATGGCGATATGCTCTGTTGACGCCATCCTGCCTTTCATGAAATCTACCTCGAGATTAATGTTTTTATGGTCGAGTCTGTCGATGATTTTCTCCCGTATGACCTGGCCGAGCACTTTCAGATCAACAACATAACCCAATTCAGGTTTCATTTCTCCCTTTACCGTGACGAACAGGATATAATTATGTCCGTGCCAGTTCGGGTTTGAACACTTTCCAAAAACATCCATATTCTTCTCCTCAGACCAATCTTCACGGTAAAGCCTGTGAGCAGCATTGAAACGTTCTCTTCTAGTAAGATAGATCATTGTAAGCGGTTTCAAAATGTAAATTGAGTCATTTTCAAGCTCTTTTCCAAATATACCAAAACGCATTCCGAGGGATAATGTTCAATTCCTGATAACAGGAATCATTCTTCTCCCCCTCGCAGGAGTTCATTCAATTCCCTGACAAATCCATTGATTTCTTCCTGTCCGAATCCTTTTTCAAGTGCTGCTTCTTCGAGGGTACCCCAGATGGGCTCGCCACAGGCAATGCATCTGATGCCCTTTCCAGACAGGTAACTGGCAGATGCCGGCAGAATATCCACCAGGTCCTCAATCGAAATCTTTGCGTCAATCTCTTTCTGCATAGGTTTATTTTCAATATTTTGGTACAAAATTAATAACAAGATAGAATGATTACACGTGATGAAGCCTGGAATCTCCTGAACGGATACATAAAAAACCAGAAAATGATCTATCATTCCCTGTCTTCAGAAGCCGTTTTGCGTGCATTGGCAAGAAGACTGGACAGGGATGAGGAAAAATGGGCACTTACCGGATTGTTGCATGATATCGATGTGGAGGTCACAAATGCGGATCCCAAAGTGCATTCGCTGAAAGCCAGGGAACTTTTAAAGGATTTTGACCTGGATGAGGATGTGCTGGATGCCATTAGCATGCATAATGAGATGGCTACGGGGTTGCAGCGAGAAACAGAATTTCAGCATGCGCTGGCTGCCGGGGAAACGATAACCGGACTTATCTATGCTACTGCGCTGGTTTATCCTGACCGAAAAATCGCTCCGGTAAAGCCAAAATCCATTGTGAAAAGAATGAAGCAAAAGGCTTTTGCAGCCTCTGTGAACAGGGACATCATCATGGAATGTGAAAAGATTGGCATCCCGCTGCAGGAATTTGTTGAGATCAGCCTGAATGCCATGAAAGAGATCGGGGAGGAGATCGGGCTGTAAACGGTCAGTTCTTTCTGATAGAGTTCAGGATCTGGTAACCTATTAACCTGTCATACCTGGAGGTGTTCGTAGTCAGGTAAACATAGATCACATAATCATTTTCTGTATCATAATGACTCCCTTCAATATAGGTGGCATCAGGAAACCTTGATCCATCCCGGACAAATACATATTCATAATTATAATATCCCTGTTTCAGAAGCAGCTCAAGTTCGTATGATTTTGTTTCAAAGTTATACGACAGCTGGTTCGATTCATTGCACTGCCAGTTAGACAGGGCACCGCATACATAAAGCTTACCATCAACAACAGGTACCGGCATTGGAAGCGTGAAGTGAACATGCACATAATCTGATTCCGTATGTCTCTTTACGCCTTCCTGGACCTCAATATAATAACGGCCGTTCAGGTCGCCCCGGAAAAAATAACGGCCATTGTACCGGAGTTCATCGGGGACCAGGTAAACGTGGTAATGAGGTGGCTTGTACTGGATATCCCGGACCATTTCTGCCTGATAGCGCATGCTTTTGATATCAAAATAGCGGTATTCATTTCCGCCCTTGAAAATATTTTGTGACTGATGGTCATAATCCAGCATTTCGTCCGTGATAAAGAGCGGCTTCAGGTTTCTTATGGACATATTCCAGCGGTTGTTCTGCTGTATCGCAACCTTGATCTCGGAATACGGATCATTGATGCTAACCGATCCCAGCAAAACCTTGAAGCTAATCTGGTGACCGTCATCCCTGTATGGATCTGCGACCGGCCGGCCGGCATTTCCATGGATACTGACCAGGGGCTCTGCTACTGAAAAACGCTGTACGAGTACAAGGTTACTTTCGTCAAAGTCCTCGAATATCTTAAAGACATAATTACCGGATATCCTTATTCCCATGTCATCATTCGGCAATACCACTTTGTAATGAACATAGTTTACATGGGTGTTAAAGGACAGGGAATAATCCTGAAGGGGCTGATGGTTGAATCCATCAATATATTCATCCACGCTGAGATTCGATGGCATCCAGTCTGCATCACAATGTTCAATTGTATAGGAATAATTCTTTACCGCATCGCTGAGGTCATCAAAACGGAGTTCCAGCTGATCGGCACTGTTTAATTCAATAATGGGATAGGTCATATCCCAACCGGCCCTGTGGAGCTGAACAGATTTGATGGTGGGAAGGTAAATACAATCTGTATAAAATGCTTCCTGGGAGACAAGCTCCGCCAACCCAATGAAGACCAGCAATGCACCGGCGATCAAGGATTTATTCAACCTGAACACGATCTTCTGAATGGTCATATTAATTATGTTTTATAGCAGATCAAACCCATCATAACAGCAATAATATATATGTCAACATATTAAAAACTTTACATGTAAAGTTTTATTATCTGAATCTCAGGTATTCCGTCTTGCAGGAAAATTAAAAATACCTATTTTTGTCAAACGTTTTTTGCAAATCAAAAATTATTCCATGTCCAAGGTATTTAAGATCAAGAAAGGTCTTGATATAAAACTGAAAGGAACTGCCGAAAAGATTATTTCCAACGTACAACCTGCCTCTACCTACGCTGTTAAACCCATCGATTTTCCCGGGATCATGCCAAAACTGGCTGCCAGGCCAGGAGATACGGTAAAAGCAGGATCGGTCCTTTTCTTTGATAAACTCAGGCCCGAAGTTAAATTTACCTCACCGGTCAGTGGTGTGGTCAAGGCCGTCAACAGGGGGGAAAGAAGAAGAATACTGGAGGTGGTTGTTGAAGCCGATGGAAAGAATGAATATGAAGAATTCAGGGCTGCCGATCCGGGGTTTCTTGACCGGGGGCAGATCATTCAGAAAATCCAGGATGCCGGCCTCTGGCCATCTATCCGGCAGCGGCCTTATGCGGTGATTGCCCGTTCACAGGTTGAACCAAAAGCCATCTTTATTTCAGGTTTTAATACAGCCCCACTGGCACCGGATATGGATTTTGTGGTGAAAGGGAACAACAAGGTTTTTCAAACAGGGATCAATGTCCTGAATAAGCTAACCAGGGGAGATGTCCACCTTTCCCTGAATGCTGATTATCCTGCCGCTGATGTTTTTACTGAAGTAACTGGTGTTACCCTGCATTATTTTAAAGGACCACATCCGGCTGGAAATCCTGGCATTCAGATCCATCATGTTGACCCTGTCAACAAGGATGAGACAGTCTGGTACATACAACCCGAGGAGGTGGTCATGATTGGCCGTTTGTTTGAACAGGGAGTCTATGATGCCACCAAGGTAATAGCCGTAACCGGTTCGGAGGTTAAAAAGCCAAGGTATTTCAAGGTATTAAGCGGAACCAGTATTGAGCCCTTTGTAGTGGATAATGTGAATCCGGGAGATTTGAGGTATATCAGCGGAAATGCCCTTACCGGAAGCAAAATAAATAAAATCGGATACCTTGGTTATTATGACAGTCAGTTGACCATCCTGCCGGAAGGGAATTATTACGAAATGTTTGGTTGGATAGCACCTGGATTTAACAAATTCAGCGTTTCCAGGAGTTTTGCCACCTGGCTGATGCCTGGCAGGGAATATAAGGTTGATACCAATCTGAAGGGAGGAGAAAGGCCATTTGTATTGACCGGCGAGTATGAGAAGGTCCTGCCCATGAACATATACCCGATGCACCTTTTGAAAGCCATCCTTGTGGATGATATTGAGAAAATGGAACAATTGGGAATATTCGAGGTAGCCGAGGAGGATTTCGCCCTTTGCGAGTTCGTCTGTCCCTCGAAAATCGAGATCCAGTCCATAATCAGGCAAGGAATTGATCAGATGATCAAAGAATTAGAGTAATTCATCATCTAAAAAAAATCATCCCATACGCATATGAATTCACTGAGAAGGTTTGTAGATAAGATCAAGCCGAATTTTGAAAAGGGTGGGAAGTTCGCTGCCTTGCAGTCCACATTCGAGGCCTTTGAGTCATTCCTCTTTGTACCCAATCATGTAACCCAGAAAGGATCGCATATCCGAGATGCAATGGATATGAAGCGTACCATGATTGTCGTGGTGCTGGCCTTGGTGCCTGCCATCCTCATGGGGATGTGGAATACTGGCTATCAGAATGCGCTGGCCATCGGATTGGAACGCACCCTTCTGGGGAATTTCTGGTTCGGGTTCCTCAAGGTGTTCCCGATCATTGTTGTCTCATATGTAGTCGGACTGGGCATAGAGTTTTTGTTTGCCCAGATCAGGGGTCATGAAGTAAGTGAAGGCTACCTTGTATCGGGCATCCTGGTCCCACTGGTAGTTCCCGTTGACACCCCCCTCTGGATGGTGGCTGTAGCAACAGTCTTCGCCGTGATCATTGGCAAGGAGGTCTTTGGTGGGGTTGGCATGAATATTCTCAATCCGGCACTCACAGCAAGGGCCTTTTTATTCTTCGCATATCCCACGTTCATGTCCGGAGACAAGGTCTGGATCAATGGCCTGTTTAAGGGGGAAGGAATCGTTGATGGATTTAGCGGAGCCACAGCTCTTGGACAAGCTGCTGTCAATGAACCACAGATACTTAATACCACAGGCGATCCCATGACTGGCATGGACATGTTCCTGGGAATCATACCCGGATCGATCGGGGAAACTTCCATGCTGGCCATCCTGATCGGGGCCGCTTTCCTTATTTACACCGGTGTGGGCAGCTGGAAGATCATCCTCTCGGTTTTTGCAGGTGGTACGGTCATGGGACTGATCCTGAATTCATTCGGAGGAAATGCCTTGATGGAGATCCCTTTCTGGCAGCACCTGATGCTGGGCGGATTTGCCTTTGGTGCCGTCTTTATGGCGACCGACCCGGTAAGTGCCGCACAGACCGAAAGGGGCAAGTGGATATACGGATTTCTCATCGGCCTGCTGGCCATCATAATCCGGGTGCTGAATCCGGCCTTCCCTGAAGGGGTGATGCTGGCCATCCTGCTGATGAATGTCTTTGCACCGCTTATTGATCATTATGTGATAGAATCACATATTAAAAGAAGGCTCAAAAGAGTGAAAGTAAGTACAAACGCCTAAAGGACCAATCCTATGAAGAGATTTAGCAACACATATATTTTTATTTTCTCGACAGTTATGGTAATGCTGGTTGCCACCCTTTTGTCCTTCGTGGCAGAGCAGCTTAAGCCATTCCAGGAAAAAAATGTTGAGATTGAGAAGAAACTGGATATTCTGCGCTCTGTAGGTATCGCCCGTGATCTTGATGAGGTTAAGGACAAAGATACTTTTGTGGAGGAGGCCTATGAGGTAAATATTACAAAGAGCTTTACCATAGATGCAAGCGGAGCATTGAAAGAGGATGTGGATGCTTTCAGGGTTAACCTTAAGGCTGAGCTGGCAAGAGCGCCCGAAGAACGCAGTCTCCCGGTATTCATCTTTGTAGAGGAAGACGGCACGGAGATCTACATCCTTCCACTGCAGGGGAAAGGCTTATGGGGACCCATATGGGGGTACATTTCACTGCAGGAAGACATGTCGACCATTTACGGTGCCATCTTCGCCCATGCCAAGGAAACACCCGGACTGGGAGCAGAGATCAACACGGAATGGTATCAGTCCCAATACCTGGGGAAGAAAATATTTGATGATGCCGGTAAATTTACCTCCATCAGGGTTGTAAAGGGCGGTGCTGATCCGGCTGATCCGCATGCCGTCGATGCCATATCGGGAGGGACCATCACCAGTGTGGCACTCCAGGAGATGATGGAGGAATGCCTTGGCAATTATGAAACTTTCTTTAAAAACAAAAGCAACTGATCATGAAAGAGAGAGAACCGCTGTTTTCAACCAAAAATCTGAATTTGCTGAGGGATCCTCTGAATGACAGCAATCCCATTACAGTACAGGTCCTCGGGATCTGTTCGGCCCTGGCTGTTACAGTTAAACTCAAACCATCGGTAGTATTGGCGATTTCCGTAGTGGCAGTAATGGCTGTCTCCAATGTAGTGATATCCCTGCTCAGAAAGTCCATTCCTCCCAGGATCCGCATCATCGTACAACTGACCGTGATCGCCACCATGGTGATCCTGGTTGATGAGATTTTGCAGGCTTTTGCCTATGATGTGAGCAAACAACTTTCGGTGTTTGTCGGACTGATCATCACCAATTGTATAATTATGGGACGGCTGGAGGCCTTTGCGCTTGCCAACAAACCATGGCCAGCATTCCTGGATGGTGTCGGGAATGCTGCAGGATATGGTTTAATCCTGATCATCGTTGCCTTCTTCAGGGAATTGCTTGGCTCAGGAACTATATGGGATTATCCCCTGTTTGAGAAGCTGGGTATATTCACAACCGGATATGTCAATAACGGATTGATGATCCTTCCCCCCATGGCGCTGATTACCGTTGGAATCATTATCTGGATACAGCGTGCAAGGAACCGGAAACTAATTGAAGAGAAGTAGAAAACTTATAGAAAAATGGAAAATCTCGTAAATATATTCGTCAAATCCATCTTTATTGACAATATGATCTTCGCATATTTCCTGGGTATGTGCTCATACCTGGCGGTATCGAAGACAGTGAAGACATCGACGGGACTCGGACTGGCAGTGATCTTTGTCCTGGGTTTTACGCTCCCCATTGATTACCTGTTAGAAAATTATATTCTTAAAGAGGGTGCCCTTACATGGCTCAGTCCAACACTGGCCGATGTAGACCTGAGTTTTCTGAGCTTCATTATGTTCATTGCAGTGATCGCTTCAATGGTGCAATTGGTTGAAATGGTCGTGGAGAAGTTCTCCCCCTCCCTTTATAACTCATTGGGAATATTCCTTCCCTTGATCGCAGTGAACTGTGCCATCCTGGGCGGTTCACTGTTCATGCAGGAAAGAGAGTATACTTCTATTGTTGAAGCAACCGCATTCGGACTCGGTTCCGGTGTGGGTTGGTTCCTGGCCATCGTAGGCATTGCTGCCATCCGGGAGAAGATACGGTATTCCAATGTACCTGCTCCTTTGCGTGGACTAGGGATCACTTTCATCATCACCGGGTTGATGGGAATTGCTTTCATGAGTTTTATGGGTATTAAACTTTAAATACAGACGTCTGAAATGGTGCTATTAACATCCTCCCTTGGAGTTATCCTGATAAGTATTGCAGTCTTCCTGTTTATTATCATCCTGCTTGTGTTTATGCTGCTCTATGCAAGGGCCAAACTAACACCCCAGGGGGAAGTCAAACTGCAGATCAACGACAAGGAATTGATTGTTCCCCCCGGAAATACACTTCTGAATACGATGTCTGGTTCCGGCATTTTTCTGCCATCTGCGTGTGGCGGCGGGGGAACATGTGGTTTGTGCAAAGTCCAGGTATATGAAGGAGGCGGCAGTATACTGCCCACTGAGACGGGTTTCTTTACACGGAAGGAACAACAAAATAACTGGCGGCTGGGATGCCAGGTTAAAATTCGCAGTGATATGAAGATCAAGGTCCCGGAATCAGTAATGGGGATCAAGAAGTGGGAATGCGAGGTCATATCAAACAAGAACGTAGCGACATTTATCAAAGAATTCGTTGTGAGGCTGCCCGAGGGAGAAAGCCTTGCTTTTGATTCCGGAGGATATGTACAAATCGATGTTCCAAAAGTTAAGGTCGAATTTAAGGATTTTGACATTGAAGAAGAATTCAGGGATGAGTGGGATAAGTACAACATGTGGGACCTGAAAATGAAAAACTCGGAAGAGACCTACCGTGCCTACTCCATGGCAAACCATCCGGCAGAGGGTAATATTGTGATGCTGAATATACGGATCGCCACCCCACCCTGGGATAAATCCAGGGGAGGCTTCATGAAAGTGCCACCGGGTGTATGTTCTTCTTTTATATTTTCTAGAAAGCCAGGGGACAAAGTGATGGTTTCGGGACCTTACGGTGAATTTCATATCAAAGATACCGATAAGGAAATGGTCTACATTGGTGGTGGGGCAGGAATGGCTCCCCTCAGATCGCATATATTCCATCTGTTCCATACATTGAATACCAACCGCAAGGTGTCCTACTGGTATGGCGCCAGGTCGATGCGAGAGATCTTCTACGAAGATGAATTCAGGGCCATCGAGAAGAAATTCCCAAATTTTAAATTTTATATTGCCCTTTCCGAGCCTCTGGATGAGGATAATTGGGATGGACTGACCGGATTTATACACCAGGTATTATATGATAAATACCTTGGTAATGTGGAGGAACCTGAGGAGATTGAATATTATCTTTGCGGACCGCCCATGATGAATGATGCCGTTCAGGATATGCTGTATAACCTGGGTATACCGGATGAAATGGTCGATTTTGACGATTTCGGCGGCTAGAAAGGATCCGACATTTTTTAATAATAGCAATGCATAGAATGATGTTTTGGGCAGGAATCTTCGTTCTGGCCCTCATTTTGAATGGCTGTTCTTCAGGTAACAGGGGTGCCTGGCTGAAGATCAGTGGATATACCCAGGGGACCACCTACAATATTACTTACCAGGATCCGGATAGTACAAATTACCAGGACAGGCTTGAAGAATTGCTTCGGGAATTTGACCAGTCGCTTTCCACCTATATACCCTCGTCAATCATCTCCCGCATGAACCAGGGGATGAATGATATCCTCGCTGACAATTACTTCAGGAACTGTTTCTCTGCGGCAGAAGAAGTATATACCATTACCGGTGGAGCCTTCGATATTACCGTAGCTCCAATTGTGAATGCCTGGGGATTTGGTTTTACCGAGAAAGCCAGGGTAGACAGTGCTCTGATTGACAGTCTTTTGCAGTTTGTAGGGATGGACAAGGTCTCTCTCGAACAGGACAGGCTGATTAAGCAACAGGAGGGAATCATGCTGGATATGAATGCCATAGCCCAGGGTTATGCGGTCGACGTACTTGCTGAGTTTCTCAATTCGGAGAAAATCGAAAATTATCTGATTGAGATAGGTGGAGAGGTGAGGACCAGTGGCCAGAACAGGTTCGGACTGGATTGGCGCATCGGTATTGACAAACCCATAGACGGACTGCAGCTTCCGGGAGTAGAAATGCAGGCAATCGTTCAAATATCAGGCAAGTCGCTTGCCACTTCCGGGAATTATCGCAGGTTCTACGAAGAAGATGGCATTAAGTATTCACATACCATAGATCCTTTCACAGGATACCCTGTGCAGCATGGCTTGCTGAGTGCAACGGTGGTCGCCAGCGATTGCATGCGTGCCGATGCCTACGCCACGGCCTTTATGGTAATGGGATTTAAGAAAGCCCGGGCGTTCCTGGAAGAGCATAACAATCTGGATGCTTACCTGATCTATAATGATGAGATGGGGGAATACAAGGTTTGGTATACTGCAGGAATGAAAAAAATACTGTCAGAAGATATTTAATGATCTAGGAACAACCACAAGCACCAAAACTTCCGCCGTTCTTATGGCAATTCAATTCATCGTGTTTCACGCAGGTAATGCCCAGTTCCCGCATTTGCTTGTTCTTTCCAATGGATGTCTGTGGAAACCTGCCTCCGCGAACAAAGAGGGCCCGGAAGGCTAATCCCAGGAAGGCTATACCCAGCAGTACCGTTGAAATGATTATTACCTTTAGTAGCATGGATGCAAAGTTAGTATAATTCTCATTAAATTTGTCCTGATACAAAATATTGGATCAGCCTATGAAGGATGAGAGTATGCAGAAGATCTCCTATGATTCTTTCCGGGAAGAAGTACTGGAAGATTACCGGATGGCACATATCAGCAGGCATTGCAGTGTAGTAGCCAGAAAAGAAGTACTGACGGGAAAAGCGAAATTTGGAATATTTGGTGATGGCAAGGAAATCGCACAGATCGCCATGGCAAAGAATTTCAGGAATGGGGACTGGCGGTCGGGGTACTACCGGGACCAAACCTTCATGATGGCTGCAGGTATCGTGACACCGGAGGGATTTTTCGCCCAGATCTACGGGTGTACTGATCCGGAGTTGAATCCGGGAAATGCAGGAAGGAACTTTAACAATCATTTTGCCACTCGTAATATTAATCCTGACGGTTCCTGGAGAAATCTGATGGAGCAGAAAAATTCCGGAGCAGATCTTTCCCCGACAGCGGCCCAAATGCCTAGACTTGTGGGTTTTGCCTATGCTTCAAAGCTGTTCAGGCATAATACGGAACTGAATGGGACCGGCCACCTGTCTGATAATGGGAACGAAGTAGCTTTCGGAATGATCGGGGATGCAAGTACTTCCGAGGGCCATTTTTTTGAAACCATGAATGCCGCCGCCGTATTGCAGATCCCCATGGCTGTTGCTGTATGGGATGATGGATATGGCATTTCTGTAACACGTGATTACCAGACAGTAAAGGAGAGTATTTCGGCTGCATTGAAAGGATTCGAAGCAAATGAAAAAGAAGACGGCATCCTGATATACAATGCCAGGGGCTGGGATTATCCTGGATTATGCAAGGTCTTTGAAGAAGGAATTCAAAGATGCAGGTCAGCGCATATACCTGTCTTGTTTCATATCGATGAGATGAACCAGCCACTCGGACATTCCACCTCAGGCTCGCATGAACGGTATAAATCGAAGGAAAGGCTGGAGTGGGAAAAGGAATTTGATCCATTGAAAAAAATGCGGGAGTGGATACTGGAAAGTAATCTTGCTACTTCAGAAGATCTGGATAGCATTGAAAAAGAAGCTGTATTGCGTGTAAAAAAGGCCCGTGAGACTGCCTGGGCAAATTACACTGATGCCATAAGCAGGGAGAGGGATGAACTGGTCGATATATTGGTGCACAAAAAATGTAAATGTGCCTCCGATGAGATAGACAAGATCAAAATCCTGCGCAAAAACCTCCAAAAAGTCAGGAATCCCATACGTAAAGATAATTTCTCCACGGCCAAGAAGGTTCTCCGGCATATCTGTTCTGATTGTCCCGTAAGGAACCAATTACAGGTAGAAATAAATGCCTGGCTTAACCGGCAGTACGATGAGGCCTGGGATCATTATAGCGCTTTTCTGTACAATGAAAGTGACCGGTCCGTTTTGAATGTCCAGCCGGTTATGCCCGAATACCCTGATGAGGAGTTAGAAGTGACAGGAAGGGAGATATTGCGGGAGAATTTCGACCGCCTCTTTGCCAAATATCCCATGCTGGTAACTTTCGGAGAGGATACCGGCAAAATAGGGGGCGTGAACCAGAGCCTGGAGGGATTGCAGGAAAAATACGGCGAACAGCGGATCACCGATACCGGGATCCGGGAAACCACCATTATCGGGCAGGGGATTGGCCTGGCCATGAGGGGATTCAGGCCGATTGCCGAGATACAGTATTTCGATTATTTGCTGTATGGACTTCAAACCATCAGCGATGACCTGGCTACCATGCATTACCGGACAAAAGGGGCACAGTCGGCACCGGTGATTATCCGGACCAGGGGACATCGGCTGGAAGGGATCTGGCATTCTGGCTCCCCCCTCAGTATGGTGATCAATTCCATTCGCGGGGTTTATGTTTGTGTACCACGCGATATGACCCGGGCTGCCGGATTTTATAATACACTGCTTGAGGGGGATGATCCTGCCCTGGTGATTGAGCCGCTTAACGGATATCGCCTGAAGGAGCGGATGCCATCAAACCTGGGTGTGTTCAGGATCCCGCTGGGGATTCCCGAGATCATCCGCCCCGGAGAAGATATTACGCTGGTGACCTATGGTTCCTGTGTCAGGATAGCAGAGGAGGCCGTTGCTCAGCTGGAGGATTTCAATATTGATGTGGAAGTGATCGATGTACAAACGCTGATTCCCTTTGATCTACCGCACACCATCTTTGAATCAGTCAGGAAAACCGGGAAAGTTGTTTTTTTCGATGAAGATGTTCCCGGGGGAGCCACCGCCTACATGATGCAGAAGGTGCTCGAGGAGCAGGGAGCTTATGAATATCTTGATGCACAACCCAGAACCATCTCGCAACGGGATCACAGGCCTGCCTATGGAACAGATGGTGATTATTTTTCCAATCCAAGTGCCGAGGATGTGTTCGAGATCCTCTATGAGATAATGCATGAATCCAATCCGGAGAAATATCCCGGTATTTTCTGATCACTGGTCTTTCCTGTCATTCTCTTCCAGGCTTTGGTCGGGTTGTTCATCCTTGCCTACTCGCCTGATCCGGTAATTCAGCATGGCAACAAGGATGGTCATGAATGGACTGATAATATTAAAAAAGCAGTATGGGAGGTAAGTAAATGTTGATACCCCCAGTACCCTGGACTGGGTGGCACCACATGTATTCCATGGGATCAGGACCGAGGTCACCGTTCCGCCGTCCTCCAGCGTACGGCTCAGCAGTTCCGGTTTATATCCCCGTTCACGGTACGTTTTTGCATACATTCGTCCGGGTACAACTATGGCGATATACTGGTCGGAGGCGGTGATGTTAAAGAAAATACTGGTTACCACGGTAGAAGCGACCAGTGATCCTGTTGAATGGGACCACTTAATGATGGCTTCCGATATCCTCATCAGCAGTCCCGCAGATTCCATCACGCCACCAAATACCATGGCAGCAAGGATCAGCCATATGGTATCCAGCATGCCTGCCATACCCGTGGTGCTTAACAGTTCGTTTACAAGTTCATTCTGCGTTGTGATGCTGACATCACCGAACATGGACTGCATCACAGAAATATAGGCACTCATGCCATAGCCATATGATCCGCCTGCTATGGTCCGGATGATATCAGGCTGGAAAATAACGGCAAACAAGCCCCCCAGGAGCACGCCAAAAAGGATGGCAGGCAGGGGTGGCATTTTTTTTATAATAACCAGGATCAGCAGTACCGGCACGATCAGCAGCACCGGGGAAACATAGAAGTTAAGCTGGACCTGTTCAAGTACGGCCTCAACATTGGCTCCGTCATTTTCAAAGTTACCTGCAAATCCGATCACCAGGAATATGATCAGGGTAAGGGTCATACTTGGGACCGTTGTGATCATCATGTACCTGATATGCGTGAACAGATCTGTGCCGGCCATGGCCGGGGCGAGATTGGTGGTATCTGAGAGAGGGGACATCTTATCGCCGAAATAGGCCCCGGAAATAATGGCCCCGGCCACCAGTCCAACAGGCATCCCCAGGGCCTGTCCAATACCAAGCAGGGCGATACCAACGGTGGCAATCGTTGACCAGGCACTTCCGGTAGCCAGCGAAACGATGCTGCATGTAATCACTGCTGCAAACAGGAAAATGCTGGGGTGAATAATCTTCAGACCGTAATATATCATGGCGGGTACAACCCCGCTTATCATCCAGGTTCCGGCCAGGGAACCAATCAGCAAAAGAATGAGGATGGATGGCATGGCTGTGCTGATGCTTGACACGATCTGGGAACTTACCGCCGACCAGGTCAGTTTCAAGCGTATGGCAATTATTCCAGCTATAGACGCAGCAAGCAACAGGGCAATCTGGTTGGCACCTGACAAAGTATCTTCTCCATAAATGAAAACATTTAATGATAGCAGGAATATCAGGCAGACTATCGGGATTAAAGCCTGTAGCAGGGTGGGCTTCTTTTTTACTACATCCATCAATTTAAGTGGAAATCAAATTGGAAAGATAGTAAAAGAATTTAATGGAAGGGAGATGAACGTTTAACTATAAATTTCGTATGAATTATAATAAAACCTGTCCCGGGTGTATTATATTTGTAAAATATTTGGATATATTGCAGGCAAATATTCAGCATAGATGGAACTGGATATTGATTTTTTTAACATAGAAAACAACAAGGTTGCCAAACAGGGGAGGATTCTTATTTCCGAACCGTTTTTGAACGATACCTATTTCCGTCGCTCAGTCGTGCTGCTTACTGAACACTCGAAGGAGGGCTCCGTTGGCTTTGTATTGAATAAACCTGTTGATTTGGCGGTCAATGATGTGCTGTCGGATTTCCCTGAAATTGAGGCCGAGATATCCATCGGCGGACCCGTAAATACCAACACGATCCATTATATTCATACACTTGGTGACAAAATTCCCAATGCAGTCCAGGTAATTGATAACCTATACTGGGGTGGAGATTTTGAGGACGTGAAAGAGATGATCACTTCAGGTAAGATCAAAGAACATGAAATCAGGTTTTTTCTCGGTTATGCGGGCTGGTCCCCGAACCAACTGGATAATGAATTATCGGAAAATGCCTGGCTGGTGTCTGAAATGAAAGCTGAACGGATCATGAAGGGACCTGACCATAATCTCTGGAAGGATATCTTGAAAAAGTCCGGAGATAAATACAAGACATGGATTAATTTTCCTGAGAATCCAGGACTTAATTAATCTTTCCCAAAGGCTTTCTCATTCAGCAAACCGATCATTTCGGAACCTGTATGGTTGAAATACCTGAACCGGGCCATGGCCACTACCCACCGGATCCCGTCCAATGCATCTGCCAGCATGATCTCCTCAGCTTTTTCAATATCAAGAATCCTGAGAGAGATTTTTTCATTTACCGGCTTCCCTGTATCTGAAAATAACCTGATCATTTGGGACCGCATTACCGATGTGGAAGATCCGTCTTTCAGTGGAGGTGTATGTATCTCATTATTGATCATGAGAAAGATACTTGAATAGATGCTCTCCACAATATGTCCCTGCTGATTGAGCAGTATGCAATCATCCAGCCCCTTAGATGCCTGGTAGCGCATGGCAAAAAAATCAAGCAGTGGAGAGCGGGCAAATTTCCCTGTCAAGTGGTTTACCGGGATATTCAGATCATCATACACACCCAGTGTATATCCTTTCCGGTTAAGTACATAAATGGATTTGTCCAGAGGTATGCATTCCATCAGGCAATGGTTCGCAACTGCAGGAGGTCCTGGATCATGAATCAAGGATATACGCAGGCAATTTCCACCGAAGTACCGGTTCTTATTGATCAGGCGCACTGCTTCCTGGTGCATTTCTTCCGCTGTCAGGATATCCGGCAGGGAAATCTTGAAAATGCTTAATCGTGACTGCAGGTGCTCATAATGTTCAGGATAAAAAGCGATCCGGGTACCCCTGGTCCGGATCTCCTCCCTGACAATAATCCCCGTTTTGAACAGCCTGGCATCAACAGGGGTTTCATTTTCCCTGTAGAAATGGCCATTCAGCCAACAATATCCTCCTCCATCATGCATGCTGGTCCGTTAAAATATCGATAGTCCCTGCAAAAAATGAGAAAGCAGGTCAAAGTCAATTAACAAGGGGAAGGCAAATCCGTAAACCGCACCCAGGAAATGCGCATCGTGATTGAT
The DNA here is from genome assembly GCA_030640625.1 of Bacteroides sp. Taxonomy (GTDB): domain Bacteria; phylum Bacteroidota; class Bacteroidia; order Bacteroidales; family SM23-62; genus SM23-62. Next base: position 15,911 of record DAOWJB010000076.1, on the reverse strand, counting down.
ATTGTCCTTGTTGCGCCTGCTCATATAACTGCTGTATACCAGGTAGAGCACAGCGAAGACGATACCTGGAATGGGTATGACTGCAAAGAAATAAAGCCTATCGAGTGGATTAAAAAAAATGCTTGTAAAGATGATGGCTGATACGGCCCCTGATGCACCTACAGAATTGTACCACCGGTTATTCCTGTGCCGGAACAGGGTGATCATGGAAGAAACAATAATGCCACCAAAATACAAAAGGCTGTAGGTGATTGTGACACTGTTAATATAACCTGCCATCTTCAGTTCCCTGAACCAGGACTCGACATTGGAACCAAAGGAATACAGAACGATCATATTGATGATCAGATGTGTCCAGTCTGCATGGAGGAAGCCAGAAGTGATCATGCGGTACCACTCTCTTTTATGGTATACCTGATAAGGATTCAGCATCATTTTCGACATGAATTCTTCGCTGTAGAAGGCCACGACGGTGATGATCAGTGTTACGATTATAATAATGATGGTCATACTAATGCATTATTTTGTAAATCAATTCCTTTAATAATTCACCAGGCGCAGAAGATACATTGCCGAAACCTTTGGTTTTAAGGTCATATTCCCGCAACAGGGATATTACCTGAACAGTTTTGGCCGTGTTGTAATTCTTTGCGGCTGTTTCATAATCCCTTACGAAAAATGGGTCGATCCTTAAAATCGATGCGACATTACGCATGGATTTATCCGGGATGAAATGGTAATTCAAGACTTTACTGAAAAAGAAATAAATAGAAGTTATGGTCAGGGTCACGGGGTGGTTTTTTTGATTGCCTTGAAAGTACCGGACTATCCTGTTGGCCTTTAATACATTGCGTTGTGCCAGGGCATTATTCAATTCGAAATTATTGTAATCCTTGCTGATCCCGATATTCCGTTCAATGTCTGAGGCAGTGATGATATCCTGTTCTGCCTTGAGGATTATGATCAGTTTTTCCAGTTCATTGGCAATCTTACCAAGGTCATTTCCCAGGTATTCAATTAATATCATGGCTGCCTTGGGTTCGATTTTTTTTCTCCTGTAACGAAGATAACTGTATATCCAGGGTGGGATCTTATCATCATATAATCTTTTTGACTCGAACAGGATACTGCTTTTTTCGAGGGATTTATAAAGTTTTTTACGTTTATCCAGTTTTTTATACTTGTAATTGATCACAAGCAGGGTGGATTCCAGGGGACTTTCAACATAGTAGATCAGGTCCTCAATTTTGTCCAGGTGCTGTGCTTCCCTGACGATCACTACCTGGTGGCTGGCCATCATGGGAAACCGTTTGGCAGTATTAATAATATTTGGGATGTCGGTGTCCTTTCCGTACAATACCATCTGGTTGAAGGTTTTCTCTTCTTCACTCAGGACATTTTCGGCGATGGTTTCAGTAATCCTGTCAATGAAGTAGGGTTCTTCACCCATCAGAAAATAGATGGGTCGATATTTTTTTTCTTTAAGTTCTTTCAGGATTTCCTCAAAAGTCATAAGCCTGGTATTAAAAACGGAGATGTTTGACGGAGAATCCTTCCTCCTTTAATTCATTCAGTGAATCAATGCCAATCATCAGATGATCATCGACATATTTGTTGGTGACTGTTTTGTCGCTTTCTATGGTCTTTATGCCGGCGGATATCATCGGCTGGTCTGAGACAAGAAGCAGGGCTCCCGTCGGGATCTCGTTGGCAAAACCAACCGTAAAAATGGTGGCTGTTTCCATATCGATGGCCATGGACCGGGTTTTTGCCAGGTAATCCTTGAAATGATCATCGTGTTCCCATACCCGGCGGTTGGTAGTGAAAACGGTCCCCGTCCAGTAATCCTTTTCATGCCTGCGGATGGTAGAGGATACGGCCCGTTGCAGGCTGAATGCGGGCAGCGCCGGTACTTCCGGAGGAAGATAATCATTCGATGTGCCCTCATTCCGGATGGCTGCAATGGGAAGGATCAAATCGCCAAGTTTGTTTTTCTTCTTAAGTCCACCACATTTACCCAGGAATAATACAGCTTTGGGGTGAATGGCTGAGAGCAGGTCCATGATGGTAGCAGCATTTGCGCTTCCCATGCCAAAATTGATGATGGTTATGCCATCATGTGTAGCGCAGGGCATTGGTTTTGCAGGATCAATGAGGGTTGTCCCGTTTATTTCGCAGAAAAGTTCAAGATAATTATCGAAGTTGGTAAGCAGTATATATGCTCCGAAATCATTCAATTGCTGCCCCGTGTAACGGGTCAGCCAGTTCTCAACAATATCCTTTTTCGTCTTCATGGCATTCTCCTTCTGTCACTTATTATTATTTTTGTTCCAGACCTTAATGGGCTTTAATGGAATCTTTAAATTTACCAACTTATTCCTTTACTATAAAATCAGAGGCCGGGAGAAATTATATTTTCGATGCTATCCGGAAAAAGTACATCGTTCTGACTCCGGAGGAATGGGTCAGGCAAAACTTCATTCAATACCTGGTACAGGACAAAGGATTCCCTGCATCATTGATCACTGTTGAACAACAATTCAGTTTCAATAAGATGAAGAAGCGCAGTGACATTCTGGTGTATAATAAACTGGGGGATCCGGTGCTGCTTGTTGAGTGCAAAGCTCCTGCTGTTCCTATCAACGAGAAGGTATTTGACCAGATAGGTCTTTACAACCTGACCCATCATGTTCCCTGGCTGCTCGTTACCAACGGGATCAAGCATTATTGTTGCCGGTATGTTGATAATGAGGATAAATACCAGTTTACGGATTTCATCCCTGATTGGAAAGATGTGTTGTGATGTCAATCCGGACGGATCAGCTGGAAGAGATAAACGTCCTGCCACCAGTTGTTTTCGCGAAGCCAATCTTTTTTGACACCAATTTCGATGAATCCGATTTTTCTGAATAAGTTCAGGCTGGCTTGATTGTCCCAGGAAATATTGCAGTAGAGCTGGTGTAGCTGCAGGGTTTCAAAGGCATATTGGATAAGAACGGCAAGTGATTCAGAAGCATATCCTTTCATCCTGTTTTCCTGATTTGCTATCAGAATGCCGATACCAGCCCGATGATGGACCGGGTCAAAATCAAACAGATCCACTGTTCCGATTATCTCCTTCATGCTACCGGAGCTATCGATCAGGTCGATCATCAGCCTGAGTTGCCTGGCTTCATGGATGTCTATGTGGGCATTCTCAATATATTTCCTGAGCACCTGCTTTGAGAAGGGAGTGATGGTATTGCTGATCAGCCAGTTCCCAGGATCGTTTTCCCATTCATAAATAATGTCCAGGTCGGCAGGTTCAATGGCCCTGAGCCTAATATTTTTTCCGGTTAGGGGATCCATATGTTCTAGAGGATGACTATTTCTTATCATCAATAATGATCCTGTAAGCAGGATCACTGGCCTTCATTACATCCTTTTCCTTATTGTAATGCAGGATAATTGTATCTCCTGTCTCTGGCTGGATAAGCTTAATCATGAAATCCCTGTTAAACACGGGCAGCTCAAATCCAGGGTGGTCGGCTTCCTTGTCCAGGATCTCCACCCTGTAAATATCAAAAGTCAGGGGACCATCCCTGTCAACTTTTGACATATATCCCTGGAACCCTTTGCCAATGGGATGGAAAAACAGATCATCTCCAGTGGTATTGATGGGATATCCAATATTGACTGGATTCGCCCACTTGCCATTTGCTTCCAGGTCACTATAAAAGATGTCGTATCCACCCATGTTGAAGTGACCTTTGGAGCAAAAGATCAGCCGTTTCCCATCCACTGTCATGAAAGGAGTCTCCTCATCTTCCGCAGTATTGATCCCTGGTCCAAGGTTTACAGCCTCTTCCCAATCGCCGGTGGACTGTCTTTGGGACCGGTAAATGTCAATGCCGCCAATACCACCTCTTCTGGCACTGGTAAAGTACAGGGTATTCCCATCAGCAGAGATACTGGCATGGGTTTCATGTGCCCGGGTGTTGATGAAACTGTTCAGGGGGGTGGCTTTGGACCATAAATCTTCTCCCAGGGTACTGACATAAATATCCGCATTCTCTTCCATGCGCTTGACCATAAATAATTCCTTGCCATCATAGGAAAGAGAGGTGGGATAGAAATCCCCGTCAGAGCCAACCTGGGGATTCAGCACTTCAGGGATAGTCCATTCCCCGTTTATTTTTTTTGATTGTTGGATGGCATCGTAAAACTTCAGTTCTGTAACAAAGACCATCGTGTTACCATCTCCTGAAAAAATGGCATTGGTATTATCCGAAGAGCTGTTCACGGGACTCGCCAGTTTCGTGAATTTGACATTTACCGGATCGTCCTGAATGATCTTGGCCCTGTTACAGGCGGCGATCTCGGTTTCCACAATATTCAGGTTATAGTTGCCTTCAAATTCCTTCGAATCCACGAACACCTGGTAGGTGTCCAGGGCCTTCTCCAGTTCATTATTAATTCTGTAAGCGTTGCCAAGACGGAAATATGCATGATGAGGGGCATTCTTCTCCTTGAATGACCTTTTTTTGTACTTGATACTGGTTTTTGTTATGGCTTTTTCGAGGTATGGTATGGCCATGAATTCCTGACCCGGTATTTGCATATAGGTCCAACCTGCCTTGAAATTGAAATTGGCATGATCCGGATAGATCTCTAAAAGTTGCAGGTAATAATACAATGCCTCTTCATACTCTTCAGACAGGAAAAAATACTCTCCTTCGGAAAACAGTTCCTTGGGGTTGGTGATTTCCTGTGCAAAAATCAAAGGATTTGACAGGAGAAGGATTATCAAAATGACCAGATTTCGGGAGTAACCTTTCATTCTGCGTGGATTTTTGTCCTCTATAAATATAAAAAAAAATACACTGCCACGGATTAATTCCGGGTCAGCCGTATATAAATGGACATTAAAAAAGGAGAAAAGGTTGCCGGGAGGCTATTTATGCAGTCCGGCTGGGACTTTTATCTCTTCTACCACTATATTCGGGATATCAGGTGTAATTACCCGGAATTCCACCCTCCGGTTCAATTTCCGGCCTCCAGGGCTGTCTGACCCATTGGGATCTGTATTCCTCGCTACCGGATCGGTCTCACCTTTTCCGCTTGATGTGATCCTTCCTGTATCAATCCCGTTCTGTATAAGGAATTCTACGATACTTTCCGCCCGTCTTCTTGACAGCCCCATATTATAGGTATCTGATCCTTTGCTATCAGTGTGCCCGATGGCTTCAATTTTAAGCTCGGGAATGGCTCCCATAGCCATGATTATTTCATTGAGTGTTGACCTTGTCTCGTCAGCGACACTGTATTTATCAAAGCCAAAATATACAGGACGAAGGGTATAGATCCTAAGCTCCTCAACAGGCTCTTCCTCTGGAACTTCCTCAACAGGTATAATGGGTTCCGGAGGAGTAATGGCAGCAAGATATTCTTCTTCTGTATCAAATAGTTCGAAGCGGTAAATATCCCTGGAGCCGATGTTTTCATCATCAAATATTGCCATGTATGCCAATTTCCCATTACCAAGGGGCATATAAAACAGGTCATCATCAGTAGTATTCAGGGGATATCCCAGGTTTTTGGGCTCGCCCCAGCTTCCATCAACCTGCTTATCAGCATAAAATACATCGTAACCTCCGATATTGTAATGTCCCTGTGAAGAAAAATACAGGCGTTTTCCATCCTCTGACAAAAATGGGTTGTCTTCATTCAGTTCTGTATTGATGGTATCTCCCAGGTTAACCGGTGCCAGCCATTCTCCGTCATCTCCTTTCTGACTAACATAAATATCCATGCCACCATAACTGCCTTTCCGGTTGCTGGTCAGCAGGAGTTCTTTTCCATCCGGGGATATACAGGCATGTGATTCCCAGAATTTTGTATTGATTTGTTTGCCAAGTGGTTCAGACTTGGTCCATTGATCGTTCTCAAATTTACTGTAATATATGTCACTATTGAAATTGTCCTCCAGATTCAAATACAACTCTTTACCGTCCAGGCTCAGACTGTTAACATGCTGATCTCCGTCGGACTGGATCTGGGGGGTAATGTTTACAGGCGAAGACCATTTACCGTCTTCCATCCTGGTCATATTAATAGCGTCATAAAATTTAAGGGATGTCATATAAATCATCATTTGTTCATCCGCTGAAACCAGCGGATTGTAATCAGATGTTCTGCCATTGACCGCTTCACCCGTATGTGTTCTGATGAAATAAACAGGATTATCCATGGCATTCCTGGCATTGTTGCAGGCTGTGATCTGCTGATCGGCGTAAATAACCATTTCTGACTCCTTGTTATCGATTAATTCCTTGTATTTGTTGTAGGCATTAATCGCCCTGTCCAGTTCATTGGAAATCCGGTAAGCATTTCCCAGGTACAGAAAAACATCAATGGCCGCTTTGGATTCGGTGAAAATCCCTTCCTTGTAACGGGTGGTAGTGTTCTGTGCGGCCTTCATCAGGTAGGGGATGGCCTTGCTTTTTTCTCCGGGCACATTCAGGTAGCATACCCCCATTCTGTAATTGATGTTTGCATTATCCTCGTAACCCCGGGTATACAATTTCTGATATTCAACAAGGGCATCGGGGTATGATTCCTCCATTAAATAATACTCAGCATCGAAAAATATGTTTCTGAGAATTTCCTGGTATTCCTGTGAGTAAATCTGAGCGGGTATCAGGAGCAGGAGGAGAACAAGAGGCTGTAATTTTTTCATGTATGGATAGTTTTACCGTAGTATAACAAATTTATAACTTAATTACAATAATTGAAAATTGTTTTAGCACAAATGGAAATATTGCTGCAGATATGCCTGAGCAAGGATGGCTCTAACAGCAGTATTATTCAGTCATCTATGTGAATGAAAGCGGATAAATAAGATCCATGTCACACTGTCTGGTTGGTTTCTTCAGATTTCTTCTTCCTGCGAATCAGGATGACTGCAAAGATCAGCAGCAAACCGCCAAGGACCCAGAAATACCAATATTTCCGGGCCCCGGTATCGATATCCTGGTCGATGGTGGCTGATAATTCATTCGCCAGTGATTCATCTTCAAGGATCTTCAGCAGATCCAGGAAGAGCTTGATCACATCATCTTCCGTATAATCATGGCTGGCTGCCTGATCCAGAAGATAATAGAACAGGTCTGCCAGGTCATGGATACCATCCCGCTCCAGGTCAAGATTGATCAGTACATCCTGCAGGTCACCCGAGGAGATACTGATGAGGATTTCAATGATCTCTTTAAGATCCTCTCTCCCAATATAATCCATCAGCAGCCTCAGTACATCCTCCTGCGTATAATCATGCTTCCCGGCTGCATCAAGCAGGTACAGTGTCAGATCTGTGGCATTTTCAAGACCCTCTGCTTCGGGATCCAGTCCGCTCAGCAATAGCTGCAAATCTCCGGAGGATACAGCTGCCAGATGATCAATCAGCACCTGCAGGTCCATATGCTGGGCGAGTTCCGCAAACAGCCTGTTGGCAGATCCTGTACCATAGCCGTAACTTTCGGCCTGGTCCAGCACATGTTCATATAATTCCGTCAGGTTGGTCAGCCCGGCCTGGTTAAGATCAATATCCTCCAATGCCGTTCGCAGGTTATCATCCGGACAAATGTTGATGAGCTGATCAAGGTAATCACTCAGGTACTTGATCTGCAAGACCTTAAGGATCAGGTCATCGACATCCTGGGGGGTATAATCATTTTCTGCTGCCTGGGTTTTAAGGTAACTCACGAGTTCTTTCTCGCTGATGATACCTTCATCATCAAGGTTTAATTCTTCCAATACATTTTTCAGGTCACCGTCTGCAGCGGCTGTCATGTTTCGGTGTAACTGTTTTGTCCATGCCAGTTCGTCAAACGGGGTGATCACGATCAGCCTGTCAACATCCTCTTCTGTATAATCATGAGATGCAGCCTGCTCTTTGAGGTGTTTAACCAGCTGGTCAACCGAGAAGATCCCGGCAGCTGCAAGACCCAGGTTCTTCAATACTTCTTTAAGGTCCCCATGAGCATTCTCAGCCAGCCTTTGCCTGTATGCCTCAAGTTCATCTTCAGAAAGTGTTTTCGCAGCCATGGCTGCTGCCACCATTGCGAGACTATCCTCGGCGGAGAGGACAGCTGGCGTATAAATGACACGTATATCCTTGTAACTGAGGTTACCCCGCCTGTCTGTCAGCTTGAACTTTAGCAGGTTTTCACCTGGCACCGGGACATATGTATAAACATACCTCCTTCTTTCAATTTCATGCGATTCAAATCGATTGAGCATACCATTGTGATATATATCCACATCCAGTTCGGAATCCCTTTCAAGTGTCATGGGAATCTCAATAGGATCGTCCGAGTCAACAATGATCAATGTGTCACTTACTTTTATCTTATCCACGATTTTTGGTTGCATGTCCATCAGGTGCCTGGACAGGGTGAGCAGGATGGCCGAAGTCAGCGCCAGTTCCTTCTCGAGGTAATCCTCGGGTATTTCCATGCTTCGTGAGGCAGTTTCATAATCTTCCCCTTCCACAAGCAGATCATAGGCGCCTGCAACAGCCGTAAAGGTGAATGCCCCGGTTGACGGGTCGGCATAGGTAACGGCTACTGTGTCCCGTGTATAATGCTCGACTACGGCGATCCGGACCGGACTGGTCAGGCTGGCTTCATCCTCTACGCTCACCATTCCGTTTACCTGGAACTTCCTGGGGTGGGTTTTTGAGAAGATCTCCAAACGGTAGATATCGGTACGGCCCAGGCCATCGTCCAGGAACCGTGAAAAATAGGCATATGCACCGTTCTGAACAGGATTGAAGAATACATCATCGTCCGTTGTATTGATCGGGTAGCCCGCATTAATGGGAACAGCCCATTTCCCGTTGTCCAGCCTTGTTGTGTAAAGAACATCATAACCCCCCATGTTATAATGCCCGTAAGAGCTGAAATAAAGTGTTTTGCCATCAGAAGTAATAAAAGGGGTTTCTTCGTTGTATTTCGTATTGATAGTGGGCCCCAGATTTATGGCCTGTCCCCAGTCATTGTTCGATCCTTTCACTGAATAATAAATATCCAGTCCACCATATCCTCCCTTTCGATTGCTGGTAAAAAACAGCGTGTCTCCTGTATTATTCAGGGAGGCATGGGATTCCCAGTATTTTGTGTTAATGTTTTCATTCAGCTTGACAAGGGGAGACCATCTGCCATCGGCATAATTACTGGTATAAAGGTTGCCCGTGAAATTATCATTGCGGTAAATGATCAGTGTATTTCCGTCATGTGAGAGGCAGGTCGGGTATACATCTTCATCCACCTGCAATTCTTCCATCAATATTCTTGGGAATGACCACTCTCCATCAATTTTCTCCGAGAAGGCGAGTGCATCAAAAAAGGGTTGTTTTTGAACAAAAACAAGCTTGGATTCATCACCGGAAATGACGGGTTGAACATCCGAGAATCTCGTATTGATCCGGTCACCCAGATTGACGATTTCAATATCTACAGGCCTTGTTTTAAGATCAATTGCATTTTCACAGGCAGTGATCTGTTCATTCACCAGGTCCAGGTCATATAGCTCTGGATCGGCCTGATCCTTAAAATGCTTATAGGTTTCAATGGCTCTATTAAGCTCATTATTGATCCGGTAGGCGTTACCAAGGTAAAAATTGGCTTCCATCGGGGCTCCCGTTTCCTTGAAGCTATTTTCCTTGTACTTCGGATTGATGTTCTGGACGGCTTTTTCCAGAAAACTGATTGCCTTGTCTTTTTCATAAGTGTCATTGAGATAACAGACACCTAGTTTAAAATTGATGTTGTCATTATCCGGATACTGCTTGTTCAGTCGCAGGTAATTCGGAAGTGCTTCGGCATATTCCTCGAACAGGAATTCTGATTCAGCATACAGAAACATTTCCCGGAAGTTGCTCTCGCTCTGGGTGAAGACGTATTGAGCAAGCATTATGAAAAGGAATAGAAGTGCGGAATGACGTTTCATAAATTTCGGACATCAGAGTGGTATGTAACAAATTTACAAATTTAACTGAAAGAACAACCATCAATACGTGGTCCCGGACTGTTAATAACCATATTTTTAACCGACAGGGTTTGTGGAAGAGGTGAATGGGCTTAGATTTACCACCAACCGTCAGGTCAGGCAGAATGGTTAAATACTTCTTTCCTGATCAAAGTTTTGTAGCGTGTTGGCAATGCTGTTCAGGAAGGACCCTCCCAGCGCACCGTTCACAATGCGGTGATCATAGGACAGGGAAAGGATTACCATTTGACGGATCCCGATGGTATCTCCCTGGGGCGTTTCCACCACTGCCGGTTTCTTTTGAATAGCACCAACTGCCAGGATGGCCACTTCAGGCTGGTTGATCACCGGTGTACCTGCTATATTACTGAAATTGCCAAGGTTGGTAACAGTGAAGGTTCCTCCCTGAATTTCTGCAGGCTGAAGCTTATTGGACCTCGCGCGGTTGGCCAGGTCATTCACTGCAGCGGCCAGACCCGGAAGGTTAAGTTGGTCCGCATGCCGGATGACAGGAACGATCAGGTTCCCGTCAGGCAGGGCCGCAGCCATGCCTATATTGATGGAAGTTTTATGAATGATCTGATAGCCGTCCAAAGAAACATTAATGGATGGAAATTCCTTGAGGGATTTGGCAACGGCCTCCAGGATCAGGGTGGTAATGGTAAGTTTTTGTTTGTATTGTTGCAGAAATTCTTCCTTGACCATATCCCTCCATCTGATCATCTGCGTAACATCCGATTCCACAAAGGAAGTGACATGAGGGGCTGTCTGTTTGGAATAGACCATGTGATCTGCAATGAGTTTTCTCATCCGGTCCATTTCCTCTACCCTTGATTCACCCGTACCATAAATTTGATCCCGGCTGATTAGGGTAGCTTTGGTCCTTTGTTTTGTACCGGGCGATGTTTCTTTGGGGGCAGATTCCGCTTTTGGGGATTGTGGCTTATGGGGGACGGTTATGTTATCATCTGCATTCTTCTTTCTGTCCAGGTATTCGAGCAGGTCTGCCCTGGTTATCCTGCCTCCTTTCCCTGTACCCTGAACATATTGAAGTTCGTCAGGGGACAGGCCGTGATCCCTGGCGATTTTTCTGATGACCGGTGACAGGAATGCAACAGATGCAAGATTCCTGTTCTCAAATACCAGGCTGCTGGCAGCTTTCTTCTCAACTTCCCGTTGCTTTCTGATATCCTCAGCTTGTTTGGCTGCGCTTTCCTCTGTACCTGTTGCAGGATCCTCTCCGGTCAGGTTTTCGTTGGACTGCCTGTCATCGTCTGTTCCGGTCGAGATCAGGGCAATCACCTGCCCTACTTTTGGCACATCTCCCTCAGCGAGAAAGATCTTGAAGATGATACCGGTCCCCGGAGAAGGAATCTCGCTGTCAACCTTGTCAGTCGCCACTTCTACCACGGGAGTGTCAATTTCAACATGGTCTCCCTCATGTACAAGCCACCGGGTGATCTCGGCTTCAATAATCCCTTCTCCCATGGCTGGTAATATGATCTCGATCTGGGCCATTTTCACTATTAAGACTGGATAAAAATAAAAAAAGTTTCGGAGCAAACTTACATTTCCGGATCTTTCCTTCCAATATGACGGATGTTCCGGAGCAGGATCATGGCATCCGTAAAGACGCTGTAATTCTTGATGTACATAATATTCAGATTGGCCAGGGTTTCTGAATCGGCATTATCGCTGCCAAGTGCATCAGAAGGGAACAGGATCCCGGGTTTGATGGCTGGCAGGTTCAGGTGTTCCGGATCCGGGTGGAAACCAACCCAGGAGTACCTGCCTGAAAGCACCCTGAAAATGTTGACCAGGGCCTGCATGGGATGCTTTACCATAAACAGCAGTATGGGTGCACTTATTAGCAGGATGATGGATGAAACAACATCAAAGAATTTTTTGTTACGCCGGTTCGCCGGCTTGTTAATCGACTCAAAGTCAATCAGATATAGATCTCCCGGGGTATTGATTGAATGGCTGCCTATAATGGAAAGGCTTTCGGGCGGGGCAATTTTATATTCCACCCTGCCATTGGTTAACAACATCATCTTGCGGATGATATCCTGGGAAGATATATCCCGCGCACAGAAAATAATCTCGTCGATATGATTGATCTTGATGATCTCCTCCAGCTGGTCAATATGGCCTATATAAGTGTCATCATCATCAACTTCCGGATTAACATAGCCAGCAATAAACCCCTTTGCTTCTGCTTTTTTAAGCATTGATTCGACCCGCCAGGATTCATCGTGTTTTCCGATAATGATTATTTTTTTATTTCTTTTCAGGTCGAACCTGAATCCTGTAATCCGTAAAAAATGGAAAACCAGGCTGATCAGGTAACTGGATATCAAGGCCCATACAGCCCCCATCAACAGGAGGGCCCTGGAAAACCGGAGGGATTCAGAAAGCAGGGCATAGATTACCAGAATGATAAGGGTGCCCGTGAAAATTCCTTTAAAGATGCGTGAGGGCTTTACCGGTGTGTCATAGGCTTCGGAAAAGAACAGGGCGAGTAGCCAGATAAGGATATATGCCGGAACAACGATGGTCATATACTCCCTGGGATACTGGCTGCTGCCCTGGAACTTGTAAAGCTCCCATAACGGTTTGATCAGGGAGAAACCAATATAGATGAGAACGGCCTGGACAATGGGCAGGGAGAAATTTTTTACAAAACGCCTTAGCAGGGCGAGGAATGCCCTGAAGTAGACGGCCAGGTTAATTATGGCCGCATAGCTTTTGGCCATTTTCTTTGAAAAGTGTTTCCTGGCAAAAATGATCATTGCGTTGTAGAAGGTAAGCACATAGTTCATTGATCCTTTTTTTGTGCTTTCTCCCTTGTAATGGATGATGGTTGTTTCCGGGTAGTATACATTCTTGTACCCGGCATTCAGCAGGCGGTATGAGATATCAATATCTTCCCCGTACATGAAAAAGTCTTCATCCAGAATTCCGATCTTGTCCAGGGCGGATTTGCGCAGCATCATAAAGGCCCCGGGCAGAATTTCAATCTGATGGATCTGGTCCTTGTCAAGATAACCAAGATGGTATCTGGAGAATGTGCGGGATCTTGGAAAAAGTCTTGAGAGTCCGAAAATCTTATAAAAAGCCACCCTGGGAGTAGGCAGGCTTCTCTTTGATTCCGGGAGGAAATCACCTTTCCCGTCAATCATCTTTACACCCAGTCCCCCGCTATCCGGATGTTCATCCATATAGGAGACACATTTTGTAAGGGTATCTTCCTCGATGACGGTATCCGGATTCAAGAGCAAAACATATCTCCCGGTTGATTTTTTTATAGCCTGGTTATTGGCCACCGAGAAACCAAGGTTCTGATCATTGCGGATCAGGCTTACATCCGGAAATTTTTCCTGAACCATGGCACAGGAACCATCCACAGAATTGTTGTCAACCACAAAGACCTCCATCTGCAGGTTCCCGCAGGAGTGTTGCACTGAATGCAGGCATTGCTCCAGGAAATACTTGACGTTATAGTTGACAATAATAATGGAGAGATCCATAGACTGTGCTGGATATTTGAAAATTACAAAATATTATCTAATATCACCTGGTTCCGGGTCAGGTCTTCCAGTTCTTCCCTTTTCCTGATGAGGTAATCTTTTTGTTTGTGCACCATTACTTCAGCCGGCCTGTACCTGGAATTGTAATTGGATGACATGGCAAAACAGTAGGCACCGGCATTCTTGAAAGCCAGTACGTCTCCTTCGGAAATTTCTGTAATTTTCCTGTTCCATCCAAATGTGTCTGTTTCACAAATATAGCCTACGACTGTATAGATACGTGTTTTTCCCCTGGGTTTTGACACATTGATGATCTGGTGATAGGAATCATAAAACATGGGACGGATAAAGTGGTTCATGCCTGTATCGAGTCCGGCGAACACAGTAGCAGTTGTATGTTTGATCACATTGACCCTGGCCAGGAAATAGCCTGCCTCGCTTACCAGGAATTTTCCGGGTTCAAAGATCAGGGTCAGGTCCTTTCCATATTCACTGCTAAACTTGTTGAAACGCTTCGAGAGGCTTTTCCCGAATGATTCTATATCTGTAAAGTTATCCCCATCCCGGTAGGCCACCTTGAAACCTGATCCTATATCGATGTAGTCCAGATCCTTAAAATGCCTGGAAGATTCAAGAAGGATCTCAATTCCCCGAAGGAATACATCCACATCAAGAATATCTGAACCTGTATGCATATGGATCCCTTCCACTTTCATATCATTGGTCTCAATGACCCGTTCAACGTGTGGCAGCTGGTAAATGGATATGCCAAATTTTGAATCGATATGCCCGGTGGATGTCTTCTGGTTCCCTCCTGCCATAATATGGGGATTGATCCGTATGCATATCGGGATATTGAACCCATGCTGGTGTCCGAATTGCTCAAGTATGGAGATGCTGTCTATATTGATCCTCACTCCCAGGTCCATAACCTCATTGATCTCTTCTATCGATACGCAATTGGGCGTATATAAAATATCCTGTGGATCATAACCTGCCTTCAGTCCCAACAACACTTCCTGAACGGAAACCGCATCAAGTCCGGAACCCATTCCCTTGAAAAATCTCAGTACATTTATATTGGTCAGTGCCTTGCAGGCATAATTTATTTTTATGCGGGAACCTTTAAAAGCATTTTCCAGTCGCTTGTATTGCTTCTCCATCCTGGCGGTATCATATACGTAGATGGGAGATCCATACTTATGAATGAGATCGCATACAGGTACGTTATCGATGACATACTGGTTGTTTAAAAGTTCCATGATAAGAGGATTAATGTAAATAACAAATTTAAGATGGATTCCGGAAACAAAAAATCCAGATCAGGAGAGGTCCTGTTTTCGTCCACTGAAATTAATCTCAAAAGGTGTCCTGTCCACGATGGACCGGCCCAGGGTGATCTCGTCTGCATATTCAAGCTCGTCACCTATGGCTACACCGCGTGCCAGGGTGGTTATCCTGAGCTGGTAAGACTGGAGTCGTTTATAGATATAGAAATTAGTCGTATCACCTTCCATGGTTGTGCTCAGGGCCAGGATCACCTCCTCAATGCCACCCGGTTTGATCCTTTGCTCGAGCTGGTCAATGGTCAGGTCGCCGGGACCGACCCCCTCGATCGGTGAGATGATCCCCCCGAGCACATGATATAGCCCGGTATACTGGTTGGTCCCCTCGATAGACATTACATCCCTGATGTTCTCTACGACACAGACCAGTTGCCGGTCCCGTTTCGGATTTGAACAGATCTGGCAGACCTCGGTGTCGGAAATATTCTGGCAGATCGTGCAGTGATGTATGTTTTTTTTGAGTTCGATCATGGCATTCCCAAAGTTTTCTACATCTTCCATATCCTGTTTCAAAAGGTGCAGCACCAGCCTGAGTGCCGTCTTGCTACCAATGCCAGGCAGGGCGGCAAATTCTCGAACGGCTTGCTCTAAAAGTTTTGAGGGATAATTGTGGAATGCTGACATGCCAAATGGTTTCAGGAACTTTTCAAAAATAACACCAAATTCCTCATCAGGCAATTTTTTTATTTATTTGTATAATAATTCCTTCATCGGAAGGATTAATTGAAATTATGACCCCATTCCTCGTCCTGACAGTTATCCTGCTCTATTTCGCCCTGATCCTGGTCATTTCCCATGTGACGGGTCGCCATGCCGACAATGCCTCTTTTTTTATTGGCAACAGGAGGTCGCCCTGGTATGTCGTTGCCTTTGGAATGATCGGTGCCTCCCTTTCGGGGGTGACGTTCATTTCCCTGCCGGGCTGGGTGGGGGACAGCCAGTTCTCTTATATGCAGATTGTCCTGGGTTACCTGCTGGGTTATTTCATCGTCATTCAGGTATTACTGCC
>DAOWJB010000084.1 GCA_030640625.1 Bacteroides sp. | reverse complement strand
TGCAGAGTTCCTTCAAAAAGTTTTACGGGATAAATTGATATGACATATTTATCAGGTGGAATCAAGAGAGGTTCAGCGACAAAAGCAGGTTCAGAATCAGATTGACTATGATTAACCCTTTCAAGTAATGTCGCAGTGAATTCACTTTGTTCATCCATCAGGGATTGCTGTTTTACTAATACTGAATCTAGCAGGTGGAATTTCTCATTGAATTGTTCCGGGCTGAATGAAAGTTGTGCTATGCTGTTCTCAATTTCCTGTAATTTCATATCCAACAGAGCGGGTTTCTCTTCCCACAGACGGATCCTGGAATCCAGGAGTTCCAGTTTGGTTTCCACTAAGTTCATTTTCAAATCGACAACATCAATCCGTTGATCATCTGCATCTTGCGCAAACATTGGCACAAATCCGGACAGTATGATAACATGAAGGCAAACTGCCAAGTTCTTTGACTTTTTCATAATAATTGGTTTTTGGTGAGTTTACTAAGATCCTTTTCACAGAAGATGAAAAGCAATATTCCAAGGTTGCGTTCGACAACTGTATTTCAAACACCCTCTAAGTCAAACTAAAGGGTAAAAAATCACCTAATCTCTATACATTTGTCAGGCAAATTTCGAAACCGTCAACGAATTCATCAACGCTCACGAAAAAGCCCCTGCAGAACGTTAATCTACAGGGGCTTGCAATGTTAAGCTGTGGTACCACCTGGAATTGAACCAGGAATACCAGGATTTTCAGTCCTATATTCTACAAACTGAGCTATGGTACCCCTTCCTTGATGGTGTTCCAAAAAGTTAGTCTGGCATAACTATATTAAAAGTCTTCTTGGATTAGTTTTGCATGATCAATTAAAATATGTTAATCAATAAACCAAGAAGACTCATGGATTTCACAAAGGAATAACTTTCAAATGTATTTGTTTTCAATAAGTGAAGTAAAGGTGGAGCATAGTATCTTTTTAGAGGGGATATTAAACAAGCTGCCTGATATGTTTCGCGTAGCGGAATTTGTAGCAGCGTTTAAATATCCCCTCTAAAAGATTTTATTCTTCTTCTTGTTCTGCCTCGTATGTACGCAGGAGTTGTTCCTGGATATCAGGCGGAACCTGGGTATATTCAGAGAACTTCATACTGTACATGGCGCGTCCATTGGTCAGTGAACTCAAGGCCGTCGAGTATTTATTCATCTCTGCCAGGGGTACCTTTGCAGAAATCTTCTCAAATCCTTTCTCGCTGTTCATGCCAAGCACTATGGCCCTTCTTCCCTGAAGGTCACTCATTACATCACCCATGCGGTCACCCGGCACAAGCACTTCAACATCGTAGACGGGTTCCATGATCTTGGGACCGGCATTCTTGAAGGCCTCCCGGAAAGCGTTCCTTCCGGCCAGTTTAAAGGATATCTCATTGGAATCTACCGGGTGCATTTTCCCGTCATAAACGAATACCCTGATATCCCTGGCGTAAGA
The DNA here is from genome assembly GCA_030640625.1 of Bacteroides sp. Classification (GTDB taxonomy): domain Bacteria; phylum Bacteroidota; class Bacteroidia; order Bacteroidales; family SM23-62; genus SM23-62. The sequence continues at coordinate 16,858 of DAOWJB010000084.1, read as the reverse complement.
TCCGGTAAGTGGCCCTTCTTCCATTTTTTCCATGATCCCTTTCAGGATGGCTGGTAAAAAGCGCGCATCGATAGAACCTCCGACGATACAGTTATAAAAGATTAGTTTACCACCCCAGTCGAGTGAGACCTCTTCCTTATTCCTGACAGATATTTTAATATCCTTACCGTTTGCCTTGAACATTTTCGGGTCGGCTGAACCTTCCGTGTAAGGTTCGATGATCATGTATACCTCACCGAATTGTCCGGCACCACCGGATTGCTTTTTATGACGGTAATCTGCCTGGGCAACCCTGGTAATGGTTTCCCGGTACGGGATCCTGGGTGGCAGGAAGTTGGTCCCCACTTTATATATATTATCCAATTGCCATTTTACAAGGTTCAGGTGATGCTCTCCCTGTCCACTCAGAATGATCTGTTTCAATTCCTTGGAATATTCCACCTGTATCGTTGGATCAGCCTCATGAAGGCGGGTCAGCGCTTCTCCGAGTTTCTCTTCATCCCCTTCGGTCAGCGGTTTAATAGCCGTTCTGAATTTTGGTTCCGGGAAATTGATATCCACAAGCTGCAAATTGCTGTTGGTGGATAGTGTATGATTCGTTTTGGTATTTTTTAGTTTTACTGCTCCCCCGATATCCCCGGCGCTCAGTTTACCCACCTTATTCCTGGTCTTACCGGCCACAACATATAACTGGGACAGTCTTTCCTTGGTCCGGCTGTTATTATTGGTAAGGTCAATTCCTTCAGTGATCTCTCCGGAGATAACCTTGAAAAAATTGATCTCCCCGATGTGCGACTCATATTCTGTCTTGAATACAAACACGGTGGAATCTCCTGAGGAATTGCATTTTATATCCTTATCATCGATGGTTTTTTCACCCATGGCGTCACAGGGAGAAGGGAAGACGTTGGTGATGAATTCCAGCAGGCGGCCGACACCCATATTTGTATTGGCTGAAACACACATCAGGGGACTGATACCATTTTCAATCAGACCGGTTGTGATTCCTTTTCTCATTTCATCTTCACTCAGAGAGTCATTTTCAAAAAACAGCTCCATGAGGGACTCATCATTTTCTGCTGCCTTTTCTACCAGTTCACCATGCAACTCATCGGCCTGTGCCTTATACTCTTCAGGTATATCTGAAACGGCTGGTTTACCACCGTCTTTGGGATACTTGTACATTTTCATCTGGAGCACATCGATGATGGTATCAAAAACAGGACCTGCATTTACAGGTATTTGTATCTGGGCCACCTTGCTCCCGAAACGATCTTTCAGGGATTCCAGGGTCTTCTCGAAATTTGCCTTGTCATGGTCACACTGGTTGATAACATAGACAACAGGGATATTATGCTGGTCCGTATAACGCTGGTGGATCTCTGTTCCTACTTCCACACCGTTCTGCACATTGATCACCATCAGGGCCACATCAGCGACACGCAGGCTGGATATGACAGCTCCGATAAAATCATCTGCCCCGGGTGCGTCCAGTATGTTGATCTTTTTATCAGCAAACTCTGTATAAAGGACACTTGAGTATATAGATCTTTCATTTTCCTGTTCGATCTCCCTGAAATCAGAGACCGTATTTTTTTGATCCACATCCCCCTTCCTTGAAATAATGCCACCTTCCAGCAACATGGCTTCTGCCAGGGTTGTTTTTCCGGAACCTGAATTCCCAAGTAGAACGATGTTTTTTACCTGATCCGTCTGGTAAGTTTTCATTGAGTTACTATGATTTTAGTGTTATAATTTTATGCAAATATATGTCTTATCCTGAAGATGTTATTTGCTGCCTGAAAATGGACTTGCAAAAGTAATATTTTTTTAAAAAGAACCAAGTTGAAATGGCATTTTTGAATAGCGCATTTCAGCCGGGTCTGAGAAGGTGTTAAAAAGTCCTTAAAATGGGGACTAAAAACTGTACGAAAATGTCCTAAATCCCAGCAAAATCGAGAGGAAGCTGTCAAAGGTGGGAAATCGTGAATTTTTTTATTGTTTTTTAAAAAAAAAAAGATACCTTTGCGAACCGATTTACTAAAGTAGTATTAACCCAATAAAAACGGCGATATTATATGCCTACAATAGAGCAGTTAGTAAGAAAAGGGAGAAAGAAAAACATCGAGAAAAGCAAAGCTCCTGCATTGGATTCATGTCCGCAAAGAAGAGGTGTCTGCGTACGTGTTTATACCACCACACCCAAGAAGCCTAATTCGGCGATGAGAAAGGTGGCCAGGGTAAGGCTGACAAACCAGAAAGAAGTGAATGCTTATATTCCCGGAGAAGGGCATAATCTCCAGGAACACTCTATTGTGCTGATCAGGGGTGGAAGAGTAAAGGATCTTCCGGGTGTCAGGTATCACCTGATTCGTGGTGCCCTCGATACTTCCGGAGTGGAAGGCCGGACTCAGCGCCGTTCTAAATATGGCACGAAACGGCCAAAGAAGTAGAACCTATATAATATTATATATATAATGAGAAAGGGAAGACCTAAAAAACGGATCATATTGCCCGACCCCAAATATAATGACAGACTGGTTACACAATTTGTAAACAACCTGATGTTCAGTGGAAAAAAGAGTACCTCATTCACAATTTTCTATGAGGCTATCGACCTGGTTGGAGAGAAGGTGAAAGAAGAGGGGAAAACACCTCTGGATATTTGGAAACAGGCACTTAGTAACATTACTCCCCAGGTAGAGGTGAAAAGCCGAAGGGTGGGGGGAGCAACTTTCCAGGTACCCATAGAGGTTCGCCAGGAAAGGAAGGTTTCTCTCAGCTTGAAGAATATGATCAGTCACGCCAGGCAGCGTTCCGGCAGGTCCATGAGTGAAAAACTTGCAGCCGAGATCGTAGCCGCTTACAACCAGGAAGGCGGAGCATATAAAAGAAAGGAAGACATGCATAGAATGGCGGAGGCGAATAAAGCTTTTGCACATTTCAGAATATAAAACAAAGCCGTTTGAAGGGATTGCATTACAATCATGAACAAAGACCTGGAATATACGAGGAACATTGGTATTATGGCTCACATCGATGCCGGAAAGACCACCACGACAGAAAGGATTCTGTTCTATACAGGTCTTACTCATCGTATCGGTGAAGTACATGATGGTGCAGCAACAATGGACTGGATGGTCCAGGAGAAGGAACGGGGCATTACAATTACTTCCGCTGCTACGACTTCTTTCTGGAAATACAACGACAAGGAATACAAGATCAATATTATAGATACCCCCGGGCATGTTGATTTTACCGTTGAGGTAGAGAGATCCCTGAGGGTACTGGACGGTACTGTTGCGATATTCTGTGCGGTTGGTGGCGTTGAACCACAATCTGAAACCGTTTGGAGACAAGCAGATAAATATAAGGTACCGAGAATTGCTTTTATCAATAAAATGGATCGCGTTGGAGCGGATTTTTTTCGCGTGGTTAGTGAGATAGATGAGAAACTGGGTCTCCGACCCGTCCCTATGCAGATCCCCATAGGTTCAGAGGATAATTTCACTGGTGTAATTGACCTGATTGAAAGAAGGGCAATCCAATGGGTTGAAGATGAGGACATGGGGATGAAATATGAGTATACAGACATCCCAGAAGATCTGATTGAGGAGACTGAACAATGGAGGGAAAATCTGGTCGAGGCAGTCTGTGAACAGGATGATGATCTGCTGGAGAGGTTCTTTGACGACAGGGAGTCAATCACCATTGAGGAGTTCATGGAAGTGACCCGCAAGGCAGTGATCGACCTGAAGATCGTGCCTGTATTTTGTGGAGCAGCATTCAAAAACAAGGGAATTCAGCGTTTGCTGGATGGAATCGTTGCCTTGCTTCCAAGTCCAATTGATGTTGGAGCAGTGAGTGGACACAATCCATTCATTAAAAAGGAAGAAGACAGGAATCCGGACCCGGCTGAGCCCCTTACAGCACTGGCTTTTAAGATCGCTACCGATCCATTTGTAGGCAGGTTGGCATACCTGAGGGTATATTCCGGCACCCTTAAAGCTGGTGACCAGGTGTTGAATTCCCGGACTAACAAGAAGGATAGGATCTCTCGCTTGTACCAGATGCATGCCAACAAGCAGAATCCGAAAGAGGTGATTGAGGCGGGCGATATCTGTGCAGTGGTTGGATTTAAGGATATCAAAACAGGAGATACACTGTGTGATCCCAAAAAACCGATAGCCCTCGAAACAATGGATTTCCCCAACCCGGTTATCAGTATTGCCGTGGAGCCAAAGACCCAGGATGATATCAATAAATTGGGATTGGCACTGGGGAAACTGATGGAAGAGGATCCTACTTTCCAGGTACAGGTAAATCAGGACACCGGGCAGACCGTCATAAATGGCATGGGAGAACTTCACCTGGAGATACTGATAGACAGGCTGAAAAGAGAATTCAAGGTAGAATGCAACCAGGGGATCCCGCAGGTAAATTACAAGGAAGCCATCACGCAGACCATCGAGTACCGGGAGGTTTTTAAGAAGCAGACAGGTGGCCGGGGGAAATTCGCAGATAGCAGCTTTATGATCGGACCTGCAGATGAAGGTATCACGGGACTCCAGTTTATAAATGATGTAAAGGGTGGCAATGTACCCAGGGAATTCATCCCCTCTGTGGAGAAAGGGTTCCTTGAAGCCATAAGGAATGGACCGCTGGCAGGTTTTCCAATGGATAATTTAAAGATAACCTTGCTGGATGGTTCCTCTCATTCAGTAGATTCCGATCAACTGTCTTTTGAAATGGCGGCAAAAATCGGATTCAGGAATGCTTCCCGGAAGGCTAACCCGGTATTGTTGGAGCCTATTATGGCAGCAGAAGTAGTCACCCCCGAGGAATACATGGGAGATATCATCTCAGATTTTAACCGCCGGAGGGGACAGGTAGAAGGGATGGAAAGCAAGGCAGGAGCCAGGGTGATCAAGGCGAAGGTTCCGCTCGCAGAGAAATTCGGTTATGTGACTGTGCTAAGAACACTTAGTTCAGGCAGGGCAACATCAACCATGGAATTTTCTCATTATGATGAGGTTCCGCCTGAAATCTCAAAGCAGCTGTTGGAGAAAATGCAGGGCAGGACATTATTTGTTTAGTGAAAATTTAATGATAAAGATAAAATAATAAATGAGTCAGAAGATTAGAATAAAGCTGAAGTCATACGATCATAATCTGGTTGATAAATCAGCTGAAAAGATCGTAAAGACAGTAAAATCTACCGGGGCTGTGGTAAGCGGACCCATTCCGCTTCCAACCCACAGGCGGGTATTTACTGTTCTGCGGTCAACATTCGTGAATAAGAAATCGAGGGACCAGTACCAGCTGAGTTCCTATAAGAGATTGCTGGATATTTATAGTTCAACCCCCAAGACTATTGATGCCTTGATGAAACTGGAATTGCCCAGCGGTGTTGAAGTAGAAATTAAAGTATAATAATTAATCAAGAATAAGATGCCAGGTTTAGTAGGTAAAAAGGTTGGTATGACCTCCGTATTTGATGAACAGGGGAAGAATATTCCCTGTACAGTGATTGAGGTAGGGCCAAACGTTGTTACCCAGATCAAGACAGTCGAACAGGACGGTTACAACGCAGTGCAGCTATCCTATGATGAGAGAAAGGAGAAGCATACATCTAACGCCATGTTAGGGCACTTCAAAAAAGCCAAGACCACGCCCAAGAAGAAGACCATTGAATTAAAAGGATTTGTGAAGCACTGGAAACCAGGCGATATAATTAAAGTCGATTATTTCGACGATGATACCTGGCTGGATGTATCAGGTATATCCAAAGGAAAAGGTTTCCAGGGTGTTGTTAAGAGGCACGGATTTGCTGGTGTTAATGATGCAACACATGGACAGCATAACAGGAACAGGGCTCCCGGTTCGCTGGGTGCATCTTCCAATCCTTCCCGCGTTTTTAAGGGAATGAAAATGGCCGGTAGAACTGGTGGGGAAAAGGTGAAAGTCATTAACCTCAGGGTGGTGAAGATTATCCATGATCAAAACCTCCTGCTTTTAAAGGGTTCAGTCCCCGGCGCAAATGGATCATATTTAATCATTGAAAAGTAATGAAGTTATCAGTTTTAAATATTGCAGGCGAGGACACCGGTAAAAAGGTAGATCTAAAGAAGGATGTTTTTGAGATTGAGCCGAACGATCATGCGATTTACCTGGATGTTAAGCAAAATATGGCAAATAAGCGTCAGGGAACGGCTAGCGCCAAGGAGCGTGCAGACATCACCGGCAGCACACGCAAGATCAAACGGCAGAAGGGAACTGGAACAGCCCGTGCGGGCAGTATCAAATCTCCCATATTCAGGGGTGGAGGAAGGACCTTTGGTCCGAGACCCAGGAGCTATTCCTTCAAACTTAACAAGAAAGTGAAACAACTGGCAAGAAAATCTGCCCTTACCTATAAGGCAAAGGACAAAGGCATTCTTGTAGTTGAGGATTTCTCTCTGGAAATGCCCAAAACAAAAGAATTATTCGATATCAGGAAAAACCTGAATGTTGACAGTAAGAAATCTTTACTGGTTCTATCCGAACCGAATAAAAATATATATTTATCATCTCGGAACCTGGAAGGCTCCAAGGTCATAACAGTCTCAGAATTAAATACATACGACATTATGAGTGCCTCTGTTGTGATTTTTGTTGAGAGCTCACTTGACGTTCTTCAAAAGAGTGCATCTTAATTTGAATGGATATGGATATATTAATCAAACCGATTGTGACCGAAAAGATGACCACCCTTGGGGTGGATCTGAACAGGTATGGTTTTCTGGTACACAAGAATGCCAATAAAATTCAGATCAAGCTGGCCGTTGAAAAAATGTATGATGTATCTGTAGAATCAGTGAACACTATGCGTTATGGTGGAAAAGCAAAATCCAGGTTTACAAAAAGTGGTATCATAACTGGAAAATCAAAATCATTTAAGAAAGCAATAGTTACCCTTGCAGAAGGAGAAACCATTGATTTCTATAGCAATATTTAGAAAAATGGCGGTAAGGAAATTCAAACCTGTAACACCAGGTCAGAGACGGAAGGTCATCAGCACCTTCGAGGAGATTACCAGGAGTACGCCTGAAAAGTCACTCATAAAGCCTTTGAAAAAAACAGGTGGGCGGAACAGTGCAGGCAGGATGACCATGCGGTATATGGGTGGCGGACATAAAAAGAGATACAGGGTGATAGATTTTCATCGTGAGAAAGATGGGATACCTGCTGTGGTTAAATCCATTGAATATGATCCTAACAGGTCAGGCAGGATCGCCATGGTTGTATATGAAGATGGAGAGAAGAGATACATCGTTGCACCCCATGGACTGAAACTTGGTCAGAAGATCATGTCAGGCAAGGATGCCTCACCCGATGTGGGGAATGCCATGATCCTGGATGATATGCCCCTGGGTACCATTGCGCATAATATTGAATTAAGGCCCGGACAAGGTGCCGCATTGGCTCGTAGTGCTGGTTCTTATGCGCAGCTTACCTCCAGGGATGGTAAGTATGCCATTATCAAGCTGCCATCAGGTGAATCCAGGATGATCCTGACAACCTGTAAGGCTACCGTTGGCACTGTCTCGAATCCTGACCATGACCTGGAAAAATCTGGCAAGGCAGGACGAAGCCGCTGGTTGGGCCGCAGACCAAGAGTACGCGGGGTGGCCATGAATCCGGTAGATCACCCCATGGGTGGTGGCGAAGGCCGGGCATCTGGCGGGCATCCAAGATCAAGAACCGGCCTGCTAGCCAAGGGTTACAAGACCAGATCTAAGAAGAAGGATTCTAACAAATATATTGTTGAAAAAAGGAAAACAAGGAAATAAATTAATCTGATAGATAATGAGCCGATCACTGAAAAAAGGTCCATTTATTGACTATAAACTGGAGAAGAGAATTTCCGGCATGAATGACACGGGAAAGAAATCAGTCATCAAGACCTGGTCGAGAAGATCTGTGATTTCACCTGATTTTGTGGGACATACAATCGCTGTTCACAACGGCAACAAATTTATCCCGGTTTATATTACGGAAAATATGGTTGGGCATAAACTTGGTGAATTCGCACCCACCAGGATTTTTCGGGGACACGGAGGGAGAGCCAGGTAAGATTGGAAAAAGGTTATAAAAAAATCAGACAATGGGAGTCAGAAAAAGAAACAGAGCTAACCAGATAAAGGAAGAAAAGCAGAATAAATGTTTTGCTGTTTTGAAAAATTGTCCTACATCCCCCAGGAAAATGAGGCTGGTAGCAGACCAGGTCAGAGGAGAAGATGTGAACAGGGCGCTTGATATACTTAAATTCAACCAAAAGGAAGCCTCACGTAAACTTGAAAAGCTGATTTTGTCAGCCATTTCTAACTGGCAGACGAAGAACGAAGGTGTAAGGATTGAAGACAGCAGCCTGTTCGTGAAAGAGATATATGTAGACAGTGCAAGGATGTTGAAAAGATTGCGGCCGGCTCCCCAGGGCAGGGCACACCGGATCAGGAAAAGATCCAATCATATAACCGTCGTTCTTGATAGTGCAATTACAAATGAATCATAAAGATATTTAGATGGGACAGAAAACAAATCCAATAGCAAATCGTCTGGGAATCATCAAAGGTTGGGACTCCAACTGGTACGGTGGCAATGATTATTCTACCAAACTGGTTGAAGATAACAAAATCCGTGAATACCTGAATGAAAGACTTGCCAAGGCCAGTATTTCCAAAATCATCATTGAAAGAACACTGAAGCTGATAACGGTTACCGTGAATACAGCCAGACCCGGGATCATCATTGGAAAAGGTGGACAGGAAGTGGATAAGTTGAAAGAGGAATTGAAAAAGATCACGAAGAAGGAAGTTCAGATCAATATTTACGAGGTCAAACGGCCAGAACTGGATGCCACCATCGTAGCCAATAATATCGCCCGACAGGTAGAAGGGAAGATCTCTTTCAGAAGAGCAATCAAAATGGCAATCGCTTCAACCATGCGAATGGGAGCAGAAGGGATCAAGGTTTTGATCAGCGGAAGACTGGGCGGTGCCGAGATGGCTCGTTCCGAGATCTATAAGGAAGGCCGGATCCCACTCCACACACTCAGGGCAGATATCGATTATGCCATTTGCGAAGCACATACCAAAGTGGGTGTTATCGGGATCAAGGTTTGGATTTGTAACGGTGAGATATTTGGTAAAAGAGACCTCTCTCCCAACATTGGAGTAAAAAGCACAAAGCCTAAGGGCGGTGGGTATAAGAAAAGGCGGAAATAATAAAAGATAAAGAATACACAGCATGTTACAACCGAAGAAAACCAAATATAGAAGAAGGCAAAAAGGCCGGATGAAGGGGAATTCCCAGCGTGGTAATCAGCTGGCATTCGGGTCTTTCGGTATTAAGGCCATGGAGGCAAGCTGGATTACAGGCCGTCAGATCGAGGCTGCCAGGCAGGCAGTGACCAGGTATATGAAGAGGGAGGGCCAATTATGGATCCGGATCTTTCCTGATAAGCCCATTACCAAGAAGCCTGCAGAGGTAAGGATGGGAAAAGGTAAAGGCGCTCCGGAAGGATTTGTTGCGCCGGTTACACCGGGCAGAATGCTGCTGGAGATTGAAGGTGTTCCTTTTGAGATAGCCAAAGAGGCTTTGCGACTGGGTTCACAAAAATTTCCCATCCCAACCAAGTTTGTGGTTAGAAATAACTATGAGGAGCAGAATTAATAATCAGAAACTGTAGAGAACGAATTTAATTATACGCATCGTGAAGCAATCAGAGATAATTGAATTAACAGAAAATGAACTCATGGAGAGGCTGGATAATGAGAAAGATTATCTGGCACGCCTGCGGCTGAATCACGCCATATCTCCCCTGGATAATCCCAATAAGATCGTGGTGGCCAGACGGAATATTGCCAGGTTGATCACAGAAGTGAACCGCCGCCATAAAGTGGAATCCAAAACAGCATCCGAGAAAAGTTAATACAGATAATGGAAAGAAACATTAGAAGAGAACGTGTCGGCGTGGTCGTCAGCAATAAAATGGACAAATCCATTGTGATTGCCGTTAAGAGGAAGGTAAAACATCCCATCTATGGCAAGTTTGTGAATAAAACCACTCGCTTTGTGGCCCATGATATCGAAAATGCCTGCAACATTGGGGATACCGTAAAGATCATGGAAACCAGGCCATTAAGTAAAACAAAAAACTGGAGATTAATAGAAATAGTTGAAAGAGCCAAGTAATCATGATACAACAAGAGAGCAGATGCGCAGTAGCAGATAACAGTGGTGCAAAAGAAGTTTTGTGCATCCGGGTGTTAGGCGGAACCAAAAAGCGGTATGCTTCCATCGGGGATAAGATCGTAGTGACCGTTAAATCTGCACTTCCTTCCAGTGAGATTAAGAAAGGGACTGTCACCAGGGCAGTAGTGGTCAGAACCAGGAAAGAGGTCAGAAGACCTGACGGATCTTACATCCGCTTTGATGACAATGCCGTTGTATTATTGAATAACCTGGATGAAATCAGGGGCACCCGTATTTTCGGACCCGTGGCCCGTGAGCTGAGGGATAAATATATGAAGATCGTATCCCTTGCACCTGAAGTATTATAGTAATAAATGATCAGAAAGATGAACAGGAAATTTCATGTTAAACGCGGTGATACCGTTTACGTTAATACCGGTGAATACAAGGGGCAGCAGGGCCGTGTACTCGAAATTATCAAAAAGGATGAGAAAGCTATCGTAGAAGGTATCAATATGGTATCAAAACATACCAAACCCAATGCTCAGTATCCCCAGGGAGGAATTATTAAGAAAGAAGCACCCATTCATATTTCCAACCTGATGATTGTGGATGGTTCTTCCGGCAAGCCGACCAGAGTTGGGCGCAGGCTCGATGACAAAAACAATCTTGTAAGATATTCAAAAAATTCAGGAGAGGAGATTAAATAATGGAATACGTACCAACATTAAAAAACAGGTATAATGAGGAGATCATTCCTGCCCTGATGAAGGATTTTGGGTACAAATCTGTTATGCAGGTTCCCAGGCTTGAAAAGATCGTTCTCAACCAGGGAGTCGGACAGGCAGTAGCAGATAAGAAGCTGGTAGATGTAGCCCAGGAGGAACTCAGTATTATCAGTGGACAAAAAGCAGTTCAGACCTTGTCGAAAAAGGATATCTCGAATTTCAAGTTGCGGAAGAATATGCCCATCGGAACCCGGGTAACTTTACGGCGGGACAGGATGTATGAATTTCTGGAAAGGTTGATCAATGTAGCCTTGCCAAGGATCCGGGATTTTAAAGGTATGAATACAAAAATGGATGGCCGCGGAAACTTTACCATGGGAATCACGGAGCAGATCATTTTCCCCGAGGTCGATATTGACAAGCTAAGTAAGATAATGGGGCTGGAAATTACTTTTGTAACCTCTGCAAATACGGACGAGGAATGTCTCGCCCTGTTAAAAGAATTTGGAATACCATTCAAAAAACAATAAATCCTAATGGCAAAAGAATCAATAAAAGCCCGCGAATTAAAGCGGAAAAAACTGGTTGATCAATACGCTGCAAAAAGAGCAAAGCTAAAAGCAGAAGGTGACTATGTTGGTTTAAGCAGGTTGCCCAGAAACTCCAATCCAACCCGTTTGCATAACAGATGCAAAATTACCGGTAGACCCAAAGGTTATCTCCGGCAGTTCGGGGTTTCAAGGATTACCTTCCGTGAGATGGCCTCAGCAGGATTGATCCCTGGTGTTAAAAAAGCAAGCTGGTAAATATATAGATAAAAAATAGTATAGAGATGACGGATCCTATTGCGGATTATTTAACAAGAGTCAGGAATGCCATAATGGCAAACCATAAAGTGGTTGAAATCCCCGCTTCAAATATCAAGAAGGAGATCACAAAAATCCTCTATGAGAAGGGTTACATCCTCAGTTATAAATTTGAAAAGGATGAGAAGCAGGGAATGATCAAGATTGCTTTAAAGTATCACCCGGAAACCAAGGTTTCTGCAATCAAGGCTATGCAACGTGCCAGTAAACCCGGATTAAGAAAATATGCCAATGCAAGGGAATTGCCTCGTGTGCTGAATGGTCTGGGTATTGCTATCCTATCCACCTCACAGGGTGTGATGACCGATAAAGAAGCCAGAAAAATCAACATGGGCGGAGAAGTCCTTTGTTACGTACATTAAAAGGAGGAATTAAAATGTCAAGAATTGGATATTTACCGATAAACATACCTGAAGGTGTCACCGTTGATATCGATGACAATAATTTGGTCCTGGTCAAGGGCCCCCTGGGAGACCTATCCCAGCAGGTGAATAAGGATATCCAGGTAAAGGTTCAGGATGGCCAGGTTACTTTTGAACGGCCCGGTGAACAACGGGAATACAAGGCCATGCATGGACTGTACAGGTCCCTGGTCAACAATATGGTCATTGGTGTCTCTCAGGGTTATGAGATTAAGCAGGAACTGGTGGGTGTTGGATTCAGGGCTGAAACCAAGGGACAGCGGCTGGAGATGAGCCTTGGATATTCACATGACATTATCTTTGAATTGCCGCCTGAAATAAAGGTGGAAGCCCATACTGAACGCCGTGCAAACCCTATTTTAACGCTGAAGAGTGCTGATAAGCAATTGATCGGCCATGTTGCAGCCAAGATCAGGTCACTCAGACCGCCCGAACCATACAAGGGAAAAGGGATAAAATTTGTAGGTGAACAACTTCGCCGTAAGGCAGGGAAGGCTGCAAGTATATAAACAGTAAATCATATATAGAGATGGCTTTAACAAAAAGAGCAAGGAGACTTAAGATCAAGCAGCGAATAAGGAAACGTATCAGTGGGACACAGGAAAGGCCCCGCATGACCGTATTCAGAAGCAATAAACAGATTTATGTACAGCTGGTGAATGACCTGACCGGTGACACTGTTGTTTCAGCCTCTTCAAAAAATAAGGAAGTAGCTGATAAAAAAGGCATCAATAAAAGTGATCAGGCCAAATTGGTAGGTAAACTGATTGCTGAGAAATCGTTGGCAAAAGGGATTGACAATGTTGTTTTTGACAGGAACGGCTATCTCTACCATGGCCGAATCAAATTATTGGCAGAGTCTGCCAGAGAGGGTGGACTTAAATTTTAAGAAATTATGACAACAAGTATCAGAAGAGTTAAAACAAGTGATCTGGAACTGAAGGACCGGCTGGTAAGCATTCAGCGGGTAACCAAGGTAACCAAGGGTGGAAGAACCTTTAGTTTCTCAGCAATTGTTGTGGTGGGTAATGAAGATGGGATCGTTGGACATGGACTGGGCAAGGCCAATGAGGTTACCACAGCCATTGCCAAGGGGATCGAAGATGCCAAGAAAAACCTGATCAAGGTTCCTATTTATAAAGGGACCATTCCGCATGAACAGCTTGCTAAATATGGCGGAGCATCTGTATTTATTAAGCCTGCTTCTGGTGGTACGGGTGTCAAGGCCGGTGGTGCCATGCGAGCCGTACTGGAAAGTGTGGGAGTGAAAGATGTACTGGCCAAGTCGAAAGGCTCCTCGAACCCACATAACCTGGTTAAGGCAACATTCAGGGCCCTGATGGAACTAAGGGATGCCAGCCTTGTAGCGGAGCACCGTGGCGTTTCTATAAATAAAGTTTTCAATGGTTAGGGACCCTTTAAAAGAATAATTATGGCAAAGATCAGGATTACACAGACAAGGAGCAGGATTGGAAGTACGGTCAGGCAGAAAAAAACCCTGGATGCACTGGGACTGAGGAAGTTGAACCGAACGGTGGAGAAGGAAGCCAGTCCCCAGATACTTGGCATGGTTAAAAAGGTAAATCACCTGGTAAAAGTTGAAGAAATATAAATACAGATTTCAAAACAGAAGATATGGATCTAAGTAATTTAAAACCGGCAAAAGGTTCTGTAAAGAAGGATAGAAGGCTTGGACGGGGACAGGGGTCCGGTAGGGGCGGTACGGCTACACGTGGTCACAAAGGACAAAAATCCAGATCAGGATACTCAAAGACCTTTGGATTTGAAGGCGGGCAAATGCCCCTTCAGCGCCGTGTACCCAAACATGGTTTCAAGAATATTAACCGGAAGGAATATAAAGGAGTAAATCTTTCAACCCTTGAGGAGCTGGCAGTAAATAAGAAGCTGAAAAAAATTGATATACAGACATTGGTGGATGCCGGACTGGTTTCCAGGAACAGTATGGTTAAAATCCTAGGCAATGGCAAGCTTACCAGGAAACTGGAGGTGAAGGCCCATGCCTTTAGCGCATCAGCCCAGAAGGCCATTGAAGAACTCGAAGGTTCCATTGAAAAAATATAATTGAATGAGGCAGTTTATTGAAACCTTAAGGAATATCTGGAGAATTGAAGACCTGCGGAAGCGGATAATTTACACCCTGGGAATACTGCTGGTTTACAGGCTTGGATCTTATGTGACCCTGCCAGGGATCGATCCCACTCAGCTGGCCGGATTAAAGCAGCAGACCGCCAGTGGAGTACTCGGTCTGCTTGATATGTTTTCCGGTGGAGCATTCTCCAATGCCTCAATCTTTGCATTAGGCATCATGCCATATATCTCTGCATCAATTGTAGTGCAGTTGCTTGGTATTGCTGTCCCTTATTTCCAGCGCCTGCAAAAAGAAGGAGAGAGCGGACGCCGGAAAATAAACCAGATCACCAGGTATCTTACGGTATTTATTCTCGTTTTGCAGGGTCCCAGTTACCTGGTAAACCTGCATGCACAGATCCCAGATTCGGCATTTGTGATTAAAGGTGCCTTCTTCACGATTTCTTCTGTCATCATCCTGACAGCCGGGACCATGTTTGTGATGTGGTTGGGTGAAAGGATTACCGATCGTGGGATCGGAAACGGAATATCCCTTATCATTATGATTGGGATTATTGCCAGGCTGCCATTTGCGACCGTTGCAGAATTCGGAGCCAGGCTGGAGCAGCAGGGAGGTGGACTCGTAGCGTTCCTGGTTGAGTTAGTGGGATTGTTCATAGTGTTCATGATGACCATCCTGCTGGTTCAGGGTACACGACGAATCCCGGTACAGTATGCCAAGAGGATCGTTGGGAATAAACAGTACGGGGGTGTTCGTCAGTATATTCCCCTGAAGGTAAATGCCGCGGGTGTTATGCCCATCATCTTTGCCCAGGCATTGATGTTTGTCCCTATGACCATTGCCGGCTTTGCCAATTCTGAGACGGTAACAGGTATTGCTTCAGTCTTCATGAATTTCAACGGTTTATGGTACAACCTGGTATTCGCCATCCTGATCATTCTTTTTACTTATTTCTATACAGCTGTAACCATCAACCCAACCCAGATGGCCGAGGATATGAAACGCAATGGAGGTTTTATCCCGGGCGTGAAACCCGGACGGAAAACAGTCGAGTTTCTAGATACCATTATGTCAAGGATCACACTGCCGGGTTCAATCTTCCTGGCATTTGTTGCCATCCTGCCTGCCTTTGCAAGCCTGGCTGGTATCAGCAGCCAGTTCGCCCAGTTCTATGGGGGAACATCCCTGTTGATCCTTGTTGGTGTTGTATTGGATACCCTTCAACAGATTGAAAGTCACCTGTTGATGAGGCATTACGACGGGCTGATGAAATCAGGCCGCATAAAAGGCAGATCGAGCGGAGCAGTCTCGGCCATTTAGATCTTGCTAAGCGTTCTTTGATGATATTAATAAAAACAGCGGAAGAAATTGAATTGCTGAGAGCCAGCAACCTGCTTGTTTCAAAAACACTGGCGGAAGTTGGCAAAGTAATCCTTCCGGGAGTGAGTACCCTGAAGCTGGATGAAATAGCTGAGGAATACTTGAGGGACCACGGAGGAGTACCGGGATTCCTTGGATATAATGGATTTCCGGCTACCCTTTGTACCTCCCTGAATGATGAGGTTGTTCACGGGATCCCATCGTCAAGGGAATTGAACGAAGGTGATATCCTTTCGGTGGATTGCGGGGTGAAACTGCAGGGATACTATGGTGATTCTGCATATACATTTTCTGTAGGTGAACCGAGTGCAGCATATAAGTCACTCATGGAAAATACCAGGGGAGCTCTGTTTAAGGGAATTGAAATGGCTCTGGCAGGCAATCGCCTTGGAGACATAGGATATGCAATTCAGAACCATGCCGAGAAGGCAGGATATTCTGTTGTCAGGGAAATGGTTGGACACGGTCTCGGACGTAACCTTCATGAGGAACCAGAGGTGCCGAATTATGGAAGAAGGGGAAACGGAATAAAACTCAAGGAGGGGATGGTTTTCTGTATTGAACCAATGATCAATATGGGAACCAGATATATTATACAGGACAAGGATGGCTGGACCATCAGGACAACTGACAAAAAACCTTCAGCACATTATGAGCTGGCGGTTGCCATAACAAGGGGAGAACCAGATGTTCTCTCGACGTTTGGGTATATTGAAGATTAATTGAATTAAAATACTGAAAAATGGCAAAACAACCATCAATTGAGCAGGATGGGACCATTACTGAAGCATTGTCTAACGCCATGTTCAGGGTGGAGCTTGAGAACGGACATGTGATCACGGCTCACATTTCCGGCAAGATGCGCATGCATTACATTAAGTTATTGCCGGGGGATAGGGTCAAGGTGGAAATGTCACCCTATGACCTGACGAAAGGAAGAATCACATTCAGATATAAATAAAAAGATAATGAAAATACGTGCATCAATTAAGAAAAGAAGCGCTGATTGCAAGATTGTTCGGAGAAAGGGCAGGCTTTATGTGATCAATAAAAAAAATCCCAAGTTTAAACAGCGTCAGGGATAAAATATTGTATCTTTGCAAACCATTTTATAAT
>DAOWJB010000285.1 GCA_030640625.1 Bacteroides sp. | reverse complement strand
GTATGAGGAAACTGAAACTTGAATCGAACAATTAAACGGTCACCATCTAAATTCTGACAGAAATCAGAGAATCTAATTTTTGTAACATCTACCTACCCTGCTGGCAACATATAGGGGATTGTAAATCTCGTTAAGTGTGTAATTTTATTTGATAATTTAGTGGTTATTGGATTATCAATTTAAGAAATTGAATTATGAGAAAATGTAAGCTATTTATTTTCTGCGCCCTGATTGCGACCGGATGTACGGTGAAACATCAAAATGAAGATGGCAAACAAGGCTATTTAGGTACCTTGAAAAGTAAAAACTCCAGTGAGATCTCAGGTTCGTACTGGGGTATACAGGCAAGCACCCTCGAGGATACCTTACTGGACAAAGCTGCTGAGATCGGTGTTAAATGGACGCGTCTGGGAGCTTCCTGGCCTTTTATTGAAAAGGAAAAAGGCAAATATGACTGGTCTGGAACAGATATCGCTTTCAACAAAATATATGATAAAGGCATTACGCCCTTTGTCACGCTTGGCAGCGGAAACAGGCTATATACGGAACTTACTACTTATGATGATCCTAGACTGGCAGAGATCTACGGGTACAGACCTGCTCCTCCTACCCAGAACCCTGAGGCATTGGAGGCATGGCTAAAGTATGTCAGGGCAACTGTTGAAAGATATAAAGACAGGATCAAATACTGGGAGGTCTGGAATGAACCGAATCACAGGAATTACTGGGGGACCATTCCGGATGGGAAAGACTATGGAAAGCTTCTCAAAGTTACAGCCTTATTGATCAGGGAAATCGATCCTGAAGCCATTATAATTGGAGGATCAATGGCCGGGATCAATCCAGGTTTCACAGAAGATTTTCTGAGTGTTGGAACGGCAGACCTTATTGATATAATATCATACCATAACTATGGAGCCATTCCCGAAGGAAGAATCTACCCGGCAGTGGAACTATGGGAAGTGATTGACCGGTACAACCCGGATATACAGCTCTGGCAGGGGGAATGTGGATATCCATCACACAGCAGTACAAGGGATTATCGCGGGATCTCACCATGGGGCTTGAATATCCAGTCGAAATGGCTTCTCCGCCAGGCATTTACAGATGTATACTTTTGTAAGGCCACCTTGAGTATTTATTTCAAACTCGTCCATCTGGGAGGTCGAGGAGAACGGCAGGAACGAAGTATGCTTTCTCCCATTGACAGCATTTTAGGGTTTCCTGAAAGAGGGGGTTCCCGGGTGAGGACCAAGGGGGTCAATGAAAAATGTCTCCTGTCCAATCCTGACCTTGTTCCCAAACCTGCCTATTTCACTTATCAGAATCTTTGCGCTGTCATCGATGAACGTTACCGTATTAAGAATGTGGATCATACCATCCAGGTGCTGGATCAGGGGATGTTTTACGGGATCGGACCCGAAGATGATGCTTTTCCATCAGTTCCCCTGGTTGCGGGTTTTGTCACCGCAGAAGATGATCATCTCTTAGCATACTGGCTCCCCTGGCATCCCCAGGAATATACACTAGAAACTGCCACGATAAATCTTGAGATTAACGATTGCCAGTTTGAAAAACCGGTAAGAATAGATCTTTTATCTGGAAAAGTTTATCAAATTGATAATTTTGAAAATAAAAATGGGAAAGCAGTATTTTACAATCTTCCCCTGAGTGATTATCCATTCATCATAGCTGAACAGGATGAGATAGATTTGAATTAGGATCTGTCTAAGGCTGGAATGCTTTAGTATTACATCATATGAAACACATTAAACCACTTGTATTCCTTTGCGTTGTTTTATTGTTCGGATGCCAGCCAGAGGACAAACCACCCCCCAATGTGCTATTTATCTGTATTGATGACCTGAATGACTGGACAGGCTTTCTAGGAGGGCATCCGGATGCAAAAACGCCCCGTTTAGACCAACTAGCTTCGGAGAGTATGGTCTTTTCCAGGGCCTTTTGTCCGGCCCCGGCCTGTAATCCCTCCCGGGCATCAATCCTGACTGGGATCCGGCCATCAACATCAGGCGTATACTTTAATCCTCAACCATGGCGTAGCAGTCCGGTATTAAAGGATATCCTGACCATGCCACAATATTTCCGGGAGCATGGATATGTGGTTAAGGGAAGTGGGAAAACGTTTCATGGTTCATTTCCTGATTCCGCATCATGGGATGAATACTGGCCATCTTTTACCCAACAGAAACCCGGGGACCCGATGCCGGAGAACAGGCCGATCAACGGAATTCCGAATACGGCTCATTTTGACTGGGGACCGGTGAATGCTTCAAAAGAAGAAATGGGGGATTGGCAGGTTGCCGACTGGGTGATCGATCAGTTAGGCAAGGATTATGACAAGCCCTTTTTTCTGGCCTGTGGCTTTTTCAGGCCCCACCTGCCCTGGTTTGTTCCGCAGGAGTATTTTGACAGGTTCCCGCTTGACGGCATATCCCTGCCCGTAGTTAAGGAAAACGATACAGCAGATATTCCAGAGGCCGGAAAAGCATTAATTAAATTCCGGGATCATGAAAATGTGACAAAATACAATCAGTGGACCAGGGCCGTTCAGGGCTACCTGGCCAGTGGAAATTTTGTAGATGAATGCGTGGGAAGAGTAGTGGATGCCCTCGAAAACAGTGAATTCAAAGATAATACCATTATCGTTTTATGGTCTGATCACGGATGGAATCTTGGAGAGAAACAGCACTGGCGCAAATTTGCCCTCTGGGAAAATACCACCCGGACCCTTTTCATGGTCAAAGCACCAGGCATATCAGGGGACGGCTCAGTCTGCAGCAGTCCTGTTAACCTGCTTGACGTCTATCCTACCCTCGTTGAATTGTGTGGATTACCCCCCAATCTGAAGAATGAAGGAACCAGTGTGGTGCCTTTATTAAAGTCACCGGACCAGAGCTGGGAAGTCCCCTCTGTTACCACCTACGGAAAGGACAAGCATGCAGTCCGCCTTCGCAACTGGAGATACATTCAATATGATGACGGCTCAGAAGAATTGTACAACCTGGAGAAGGACCCTAGCGAATGGACCAACCTTGCGCAGAAACCAGAATTTGAGAGCATAAAAATGGAGCTAAAAAAACACTTGCCAGAACTAAATGCCGAATCAATTCTAAAAAATTGAGTTGAATTTTATGAGATCCATACAACTTGCAGGGATATTGTTTATATCCATGTTTGTGCTGACCTTTTTTCAGTCTTGCCGGCAACAGGAGCAATCGAAAAAGAAAATTGTCTACGTTAATTCATACCACAGGGGACACCCCCCCAGTGATGAGATTACAGCAGGATTTATTAAAAACCTGCCTGCTGACAGTTTTGAGATAATCGCATATTTCATGGATACCAAGCGAAATCCTTCACAGGAATATATCGAAAACCGGGCGGCGGAATTACTGGATTCTATCAAAGAGATAAAGCCGGATCTCCTGGTCGTATCAGATGACAACGCAGTGAAATACCTGGTTGAGCCAAACTTTCAGGAAAAAACCATATACCTATAGTGTTTTGCGGGGTGAACTGGTCTGCAAAGCAATACAACCTGTCTGACCGTAATATTACTGGTATCCTTGAGTTGCTTCCCGTTGCTGAATTATTACATACCATGAAATCCTATTATCCATCCATTCAGAAATTACTGGTTCTCAATGAGAATACAACCACATCCCGGAAGACAGCACAATTGCTGGATACCTTGTTTAACCGGATCGGAATCTCAGCTACGAATGAACTGGTAGATGATTTTGAAAGCTGGAAGGTGGTATTCAAAGAGGCGAACCAATCCTATGATATTATTTATTTGCAGACCAATGCTGCTATTAGAAGATGGGATCATGATGAAGCAGTAAGATTTATTGATCAGCATATGAAAGTACCTCTTGTCACTTGTGAGGACTTTATGATGCCTTATTCGGTATTCGGCATGACACAGGTTTCGAGGGAACAGGGCATCTGGGCAGCAGAAACGGCAAAAAGAATTCTACAGGGAACCAGTCCTGCAGATATCCCCGTCTCCAGGAATCGGATGCGGACTATCTGGTTGAATACCGCCCTTGCCGAAAAAGTAGCATTTCATCCGGATTCATCGCTGAGAAGCAGGGCAATGATCGTCAGCGAATAAAAAATCATACTCCTCGCCTGTTCACTGTTCCTGACCTAATGTTTGGCCAGCAGTCCCAAAAGGGGTACCATGTTCTTTGGAATAATTCTCTTCCAGTTCTTGATTCAACCTTTTGAACAGGTCCTGGTGCTCTTCATGGGCAGCAAGATTTACCATTTCGGGGCCTGTTTCAGTATGATCATAGATCTCAGTATCAATGGTTCTCCCCGTTTCACGATCAATCCACCTGGTAATCCGGTAATCCGGGGTTCGCATACTGTACCCCATTAGTTTAACAGGCTGGTCGTTGATCCTTGTTGACCTGGGATACTGGCTGAAGGCAACTTCATTCCATTCTGCCTCTTTTGATTTCAGGACCTCCCTGAAACTTGATCCCTGGAGATGATCAGGCATTTGCAGTCCCGCCAGATCACAGAGGGTCGGAAAAATGTCGACCGTTTCAATGATGGCATCGGATTTCCACCCCTTATGACTATTTTCATGGGAAACCTTGAAAATCACTGGGATCCTCGTATCCAGCTCGTAATTGGTATGCTTGCACCAGTCACCGTACTCACCAAGCTTCCAGCCATGGTCACCCCATAGGACAATGATCGTATTTTCATACAGTCCCAGCTCTGTCAGTTTGCCGGTCAACCGTCCCACCTGGGCATCAATAAAACTGACACAGGCGTAATAACCATGTATCATGTTTTTTGCATCCTCATCCGAAAGCAAGCCTTCCGCAGGTATTCCGTGGTACTTCCTGAGCTCTCCCCAGTTGGTAAATGCATAAGGAGGGTATTCATCAGGCTTATCCGGAGGTGGAACAGTGATCCTGGAGGCATCATACAGGTCCCAGTACTTCGACGGCGCCACAAACGGAAGATGTGGTTTGACCATTCCTACAGCCAGAAAGAATGGTTTTCCCTTCAGGGCTTCCATCCTCTCGATGGCATGGCTGGTCAACATGGCGTCATTGTGCAATTCTTCAGGCAACCTGGAGTCCACCCAGGGTATTCTCTTCCCGTCTATGGAAGGATACGAGGTTTGCAAACCAGCAGTATCGCCCGATTGGATGGGTTCTCTCTGGTTGATCAGATGATGGGGATACCAGTGCTGCAGGCTCCAGGATAAGGTATCGTTCTTGTTCCCGTGACCGGTATGATAGATCTTTCCCATCCCTTCTGCCTGGTAACCCTGTTGCATGAAATACTGTGAAAGGGTCACAACATCGGGTGCCTTGTCGCGGAAAAAAGTGGGCAGGTCATAAATACCGAGACCGTCAGGCCTCAATCCCGTCATCTGGGTGTTCCTAGATGGTGCACATACTGCCTGCTGGGTGTAGGCCCTGGTAAAAAGGACAGATTCTTCTGCCAGGGCATCAATATGTGGTGAGATAATATGACCGGCGCCATAACAGTTTAGCTCGGGACGCAGATCATCAATAGCAATGAGAAGTACATTTGGTCTTTCGTCAGATCCTGCTTCAGCATTACTGCCGGATCTGCATCCTGTCATGGCCAGGATCAGCATGGCAATGATTATGATACCCTTTTTCATACCTGCTTTAGAGTGTATCATACAAAAAATGGGCTATTTTAACTGCAAAATCATCCATGTGGCCGGCCGGTGTATGTCCTGCACCATCAATAGGAAT
>DAOWJB010000140.1 GCA_030640625.1 Bacteroides sp. | reverse complement strand
AGGATCTTGGAATTCATCAGCTGTGTTGTATAAACGCTTCCCCAGAGATTGTTGACATCCGCTGCTGTGAGCTGGTACCTTCCCTGAGTAAAGGACTGGCGGGCTACGCCGTCAAACAGCTGCATCCAGATGTTCGTGGTACGTACGACATCATTGCCCATAAGGTTATACCCTATGTCCAGTTCAATAGCTGGAATCAGCAAAGACATGGGTACATCGGCTGGAGCTGCCGGGTCTACATTGATCTCCTGATCAATCCATGTATCGCAGGATGACATAAAAGCGACCAATACTACGATCAATCCAGCTTTTAAGATCCTCGAAGTTTTCAAATTAAACTTTTTCATATTATTAAGATTTTTCATTTTTTTCAATTAAACTAAAAGCTAGAAGGATAATCTCAAACCGATAGTATAGGTTTTGGTTCCAGGCATGTTGAAATAATCCATACCCTGGCCGTTAATGGCTCCCTGCAGATTCGTCTCAGGGTCAATACCGGAATAAGGTGTCTTCAGCCACATGTTTCTTCCTGTGAAGTAAACCTCAGCAGCAGACACAACCTTTTTCTGTACCGGTATGGTATAGGCTAATGTCAGTTCCCTGAGCCTTACCCAGTCAGCAGGTTCCATGGAAGCAGTCTGTGCACCACCACCGAAGTTTGATCCGAATCCTTCGAACCAGTTCTCGTCAAGAACCACCGGGGAAACGTTGGTTACCCCCGAAGAAACGGGCTCACCACCATCAACATGTCCGTATACACCGTCGAAAACAACCAGGTTTTTCTCGGGGGTCCTATCAAAGTCAATGGTTCCTTCCGGAGTGTAGTAAACTTCACGGTTAACCGTTCTTTCATGGACACCGAAGAAGTTCATGGCAAAACCTGTACCGTTGTACATCCATCCACCTTGTTTGATGTCGAACATAAAGGCCAGGCGGAAACCTTTATAGGTAAAGGTATTGGTAATGTTTGCAGTCCAGTCGGGATTTACATCACCTACCGGTACCATCTGCCTGGTATCTGTCATAGGATAGCCGTCACGGTAGGCATCGTTCGGATCGTCATTGATCAGGATGGCGTTGGATACCGGATCCCTGTACCAATCATTTCCATAAATACTGCCGTATTCCCTTCCGGCAACAGCACGGGTCTGGGGAATGGTAAATCCGCCCAGTCCGATACTTTCAACACCCGGTGCCAGGGAAATTACGGTGTTCGTCATTTTGGTCCAGTTGGCAAGAACATCCCATCCTACCTGGCCGGTCAATATCCTGCCGGTGATGGTCAGCTCATATCCCTTGGTTTCCATTTCTGCAGCATTCATGTATACGGCACCGAATCCGGATGATTCAGCGATGGGAACGCTGAGCAGCAGGTCAGTATTCGTATTCTGGAAGTAAGAGAAATCAATACCAAGTCTGTTGAGCCAGAATCTCAGGTCAGCCCCAACCTCGAAGGAGGCCATGGATTCGTGCTTCAGATCCGGGTTGCCAAGGGTGTAGTTTACATCGAAACCGGTCGTTCCCTGCCACGGGAAACCGACCCCGTTGGTCCATCCGTCACGAGTGGTGGAACCGTAGAAATAGTTTGTAGTATTGTAAGGAGTTGCAATGTTTGCTGTCTGTGCCCATGAACCACGGAGCTTACCAAATGACAACACATTATTACCCTTGATCCCGGGAAGCTCTGTGAATATAAATCCCAGGCTGACGGAAGGATAAAATGCTGAAAGGTTCTTCTCGGGCATGGTGGTTGACCAGTCGTTCCGGCCGGTTATGCCAAGGAAAAGCATATCCTTGTAGGCCAACTGCAGGTCGAAAAACAGGGCAGCTGTCCGGTACTTGCTCATATCAAACCCGGTCTGGTTGTCTGCAGAGTTGGAGAGGTTATAGAAATAAGGTATCTCCAGTCCGTTGGCATCACCAAATAGTTCATCCCACATGGTTGAAAACAGGTTGTTACCGAGGGTCAGGCCTGCGTCAAAATCGCCCCATGTCTTGTGGAAATTCAGCAGGAGGTCGGAGTTAAATTGCCTGGAAAAAATGGTTCCCTCTTCAACTGCACCTGCCGGCCTGGTCCTTGAATAGATGGCAATGACATCCTTCCGCTGTCGGGTATACGTGTCCATACCAACGTTATAGGATGCACTGAACCAGTCGGTAAAGGTAAAGTTCACAATGGCATTGCCTATGAACCTGTTGGTCCTGTCATCCAGGTAGTTCTTATTGGCGGTCCAGTAAGGATTATCATAACCTCCACCATGACGGTAAGTACGCTGGGTTCCGTCCGGGAATTCATAGCCGGCGCTGTTGTCAAATGAAGGAGGAGTCCTGAGCAAACCAAGCATAATGCCTGAGGTGTTTGACCCCTGCTGGATCTGGTTTGCCCTTGAATTCGAGTAGGACATGTTGGTTGAAACCTTCATCCATTTTGTGAGGACGGAGGAAGCATTCAACCTGACGTTGGTACGGCCGAAGGATGAGTTCGGAACAATGCCGGACTGCTCGATATCGGCAATGGAGAAATAGTAGGTAGTCTGCGCATTTCCGGACGAAATACTCAACCTGTTGTTGAAGGTCATACCCGTCTGGAAGAAGTCATAAGGATCGTACATCTTCACCGGAATACCATTGGCATTCGGGTCGCTCTTGTCGACGATCCTACCATTCTGGTCCCACTTGTATTCGGGATCGGTAGTGGTATCGTACTGCAGGTTGGCGACATCGGGTCCCCAGGAACGCTGGAAACCGCTGATCCACTGACCATTGTTTCCCTGTACAAATTTGCTTTGCCTGGGTGGCAACTGGGAAACCTGGTCAAATCCCAATGAGGTATGAAAATCGATATTCATCCTCTTGGCTGTCTGCTGTCCTTTCTTAGTCGTAATGACGATGGCTCCGTTGGCAGCCCTCAAACCGTACAATGCTGTAGCTGCACCGCCCTTCAAAACTGTCATAGAGGCAATGTCTTCAGGGTTGATGTCAATACTGCGGCTTGATGAATTAGTACCACCCGTTGTATAGGGATCCCTGTTCGTTACAGCCATGGCACCTCTACCGGTCACAATCGGCATACCATCAATAACAAACAGCGGCTGGTTGTTCCCCGTAATGGAAGCAGCTCCACGGATTGTCATGTAAACGGATGATCCGGGAGTACCCGAGGAATTGTTGATCTGTACCCCTGCTGTCCTACCGGTAATAGAGTTGATCACGTCGGAAGTGTTCGCCCTTGAAATCTCCTCGGATTCCACTGCCTGAACACTGTAGCCCAGTGACTTCTCTGCTCTGGCAATACCAATAGCAGTTACAACCACCTCTTCAATCCCAACAAGATCGGGCTCGAGTACGACATCGATGGTCGTCTGACCTGCGATGACCACCTCCATCGATACCATTCCGATGAAACTGAAGATCAGGGAAGTTGCATCCTCAGGTATAGCAAAGGTGTAGGTTCCATCGAAATCTGTAACTGTACCAATTGTAGTCCCCTTCACTATAACTGATACCCCAGGCAATGCGGCACCGTCTTCGGAGCTGGTCACATTACCTGTGATCTGCACTCTCTGCGCCTGTAATAGCTGTACGCCCACAAGCAAAAAAAGTGTCAGCAAAGTCATAAATCTTTTCATAGATAAAAATTTTAGGTTAAAAAAAAGAAAGCGGTTAAATTATATTATTCGGTTCCAAATCTAAAAAAAATTTTTTTGAACAAAAAAATTAACACCAATAAAACCTTACATGGATCATGCATTATAACTGCAATAGCAGGAATCTGCGAACATTAAATACAGGTACCAATTTACAGATTTCCAGCTATATCAGTAGTTACAAGAGGGACAGCAGTTCTGTAAGTACCATGAATACAGGATTTCCGATACATTTTTCCCACTGCACCAAGAATGTTTATTTAGACACATTCTATCTAAAGCCTGGAATCAACGATTTTCAGTATTTCTGCTTCTTTCCGGCATACTGATTCTTCAAGCTTTTTAGCTTCTTTTAAGATCTTGTCAATAAAAGTCTTGTCTTCAAGATTCCCTGCATTGATCTTAACATTTAAAAAAGCACCCATGACGGAGGATCTAATGGCCAGGGCTCCCACACCGGCATCGGAAACTGAATTTGGATTACCTGATTCGGCCATGGCTCTCAGTACATCCATGGCCCTGGTGGCCGTCTGCATTACCCTGTATGGCACGAGTATGGCATTTTTGGTGGCTTCTTCAATCGCAGCTTTACGCAGACGCTGTTCATCTTCAGTATTTTTTGGCAAAGCGAATGCATCCATGATCTTGTTGAAAGCCATGGTATCTTCATCCACCAGTGTCAGCAATTCCTCCTGTATGACCTTGCCCCTGTCTGCCCAGTCTGAGAATTCTTCCCAGCGTTCCTCCCAGCCTCTCTTGTGGGAAGACAGGTTGGCCACCATCGTACCCAGGGCCATTCCCAGGGATCCCATGCAGGCGCTGATTGAGCCACCTCCCGGAGCGGGTGATTCAGAAGCTGTTTCTTCCATGAAATCCTTTACGGACATTCTTACCAGGGAGGCAGCCTGGTCCGTATCCATCATGTACTCAATGATCTTTTCTTCTGGCTTAAAAGGATACAGGTCGTCTAAACCCATTGATTTTACGGCGATTTTGATCAGCTCCCCGTCTGAGACACCGACCGATCTTCTCTGTTTACGCAAGAAGTAACGGCCTGCATCAAGCATGGCTTTCAGGGGTATCAGTCCCACAAGCTCAGATCCGCTGACCCTTACCCCTCTGGCTTCAGCCCTGTTAAACACCTCGTCGAAAGCCACATGTACCGGTGTAATTGAAATATTTGTAAGATTCATGGAGATCTGGGCAACCCCATATTCCTCGATATACCATCCGATGGCCTTCACCGACTTCAGGCTTCCCGGGATCATTACGGGATTCCCGTTCCCATCCCTGACAATTTCCCCGTTCAGGGGATCACCTTTTCGCTTTGCCCTGCCTCTTTCCCGGACGTCAAATGCGATGGCATTGGCACGACGGGTGGAAGTAGTATTCAGGTTGATATTGTAGGCCACCAGGAAATCGCGTGCACCAACCGCGGTGGCGCCTGCACGGGAATTGAATTCAGCCGGTCCGAAGTCAGGCTTCCAGTCCGGATCCGCCAGCTTTTCCTTCAATCCTTCATATTCACCGGAACGAACATCCGCCAGGTTTTTTCGTTGGTCCGACAGGGCAGCTGATTCATAACAATAAACCGGATATTCCAGCTCGCTCCCAATGCGTTGGGCCAGTTTCCGTGCATACTCCGCCGTCTCTTCCATGCTGATCCCTGCGACGGGTACAAGGGGACAAACATCTGTGGCGCCGAACCTGGGATGCTCCCCTTTGTGTTTGCTCATATCAATCAGGCGGGCGGCCATTTTGACAGCCCTGAAAGCCGCTTCAATCACGGCCTCCGGGGAGCCTACAAAGGTCACTACGGTCCGGTTGGTGGCCTTGCCCGGATCCACATCCAGCAATTTGGCCCCTTCCACAGATTCAATCTCATCCGTTATTTGTTTGATGAGGTTCATATCCCTGCCTTCACTGAAATTGGGTACGCACTCAATAAGCTGGTTCGTCATTGCATATTAATTTTTAAGATGATTAAACTTTCAAATCCGGGTACATAACCTCTCCTCCAAGGATGACCGTATCAATGAGATCACTCCCATAGGCATAGGGAAGGTATGCAAGTCCGGGTATCTCCTTGGTTATGACCACATTTGCTTTCTTGCCCCTGCAAATGCTCCCATGTGTTTCATGCAATCCCATGGCATAAGCCGTGTTGAGGGTTACAGCATGAAGGACTTCCTCTGGCAGCATCCGGAGCTGGATACACCCGAGGGACATAATGAATTTCATATTGCCGGAAGGAGAACTGCCCGGATTGAAATCAGATGCCAGCGCAACCGGCAATCCGGCTTCAATCATCTCCCGTGCCGGTGCATATTTGAGTCCCAGGAAAAAAGAAGCCCCCGGCAGCAGGGTTGGCATGGTGCCTGAATCAAGCAGGCACTGGATCTCTTCCTGTCCGGTAAATTCAAGATGATCAACCGATAAGGCTTGGTATTTTACACCAGTCTGGATCCCACCTGAGAAATCGAGTTCATTGGCATGTATTTTGGGTTTCAACCCATGAATTAATCCTGCTTCCAGGATCCTTTCCGTCTGCGGAACAGTAAAAAATCCCCTGTCGCAAAAAACATCGATGAAATCTGCCAGTCCCTCTTCAGCCACCGCCGGGATCATTTCCTCAACCACCAGGTCCACATACCTGTCGGGATCTTCTCTGAACCCGGCCGGAATTGAATGTGCGCCAAGAAAGGTAGCCCTGATATCAACCGGTGAAGTCTCCCGGAGCCTGCGGATCACCCTGAGCATCTTCAACTCGGTTTCAGTGCTAAGCCCGTAGCCGCTTTTAATTTCGACCGCACCAGTTCCGAGTTGCATGATCTCATGGACCCTGAGCAGTGATTGCTCATAAATCTCGTCTTCAGAAGTTGCCTGGAGCAGGGCAGTTGAATTCAGTATCCCTCCTCCCCTTCTGGCAATTTCCTCGTAGGACAATCCACGGATCTTGTCCGTGTATTCCAGCTCGCGGCTTCCTGCATAAACAAGATGGGTATGCGAGTCGCAGAAGGCAGGCAGAACAATTTTTCCTGAGGCAGAGACCTCCTTAAGATCCGGGAATTGTTTGCGGAAACCTTCCCGCTCAAGTTCTTTCATGGGACCAAAGTCACTGATCCTGCCCTCATGCATCAGAAGCCAGGCATCCTCAAGGCTTTGCACCCGGCTCATGGCTTTGCCGGACACATAGGGAACCGGGTCGGTTTCAATGCCCAGGAGGGATTTTATACCAGTGATAAGCATACTCATAACCAGGTTATTTTAAATAGCGAAATTAATAAATGTATGCTGGCTGCAATTATGTTATAAAATATGATGCCACAGGTGAATCAGCCGATGGAGTGAAAAAGATAGGCCACGAGGACACCCAGATAGTTGCCCATCGCATACCCGATGATCCCTATGATCAGGCCGGGCAGGACTACATCCCTGTTCCGCAATGCGGAGGCAACAACAGGTACAAAGGGAGGCGACATGGAAAGGGCTGTTGAAATAATCAGGAAATTATCCACATCAACATTGAAGATCCAGGACAGGATCCCATGAAGGAACAGGGAACCGATCACCGCCAGTATGATCCACATAAGCAAGGGCCAGGATTCCAGGGTAAACAGGCTGAAATCTGCCATGGATGCCACCACCAGACAGAAAACAAGGATCAGGTAAATCCCGGCCTGGAAGGTCTTTTCAATCAGGTTGATCCGCCTGATAAAGGAGGCCCCTATCCCTATAGAGGTAATGGTCAGGATCACAACTGTCATCTGAGCCTTTTCAGGCAACAGAAGGCTTAATCCGCCGGCAATTGCAAAAATGATCACCGATATGCCGACAGCTGCCAGCAGCGGGAACAGTATCCTGCGTGTAAAAATCCCTGTATAGGATTCATACTGTTCAAAATAGGACTTTCTTTCCCTTTCCGTCCTTTCCATGTCAGAGGCCTTGAAAGGCCGCATAAACAACAGGAAGGTCCGCTGCGCGATGGTGATTAAAAAAAGCAGGGTAACTGCACCCACCACCAGGTCATAAATGTGGGTCAGCAGAAAGATGTCAGGATCTACATCCAGTGCCATTTTAATAGAGGCCAGGTTTGGGGTGCCGCCCGAATAAACCCCGATCAGCATGCCGGCTACTTTCCAGGATTCGGGGATGCCCCTGGCGAACAGGTAATATCCCGCAAAAACCGTGATCAGGACTGAGACGAGTCCCAGGATAAGCGAAAGAAACGTTTTTCCGGCCATCCTGATCCATGCCCTCACATTGAGGGAAAACAGAAGGAGTGGAATGGCCAGTGCTATAACGACGGTATTCACCGTATCCTGTGATTTTTCGAAACCTTCCGGCAAGATGCCAATATTGCCAATGAGCAGTCCGAATCCATAACAGATGACAACCGGACCGATCTTATTTACTATGTGAAATTTCTTATCTAGACAGAGTACCAGGACGGGAAACAGGAAGTAAAACAATACAAGAAGTACCGAACCCATAAGCTGGTTTTACATTAATCGCACTCTTCGAAACTCTTGCTATACTGGTCAATGGCCCGCATACTCATACCCATGCTCGAGAAACCTCCGTCGTGATAGAGATTTTGCATGGTTACTTTCCTGGTAAGGTCAGAGAACAGAGTAACACAGTAGTTGGCGCAATCATCTGCGGTTGCATTGCCCAGTGGCGACATACGCTCCGTAAAGTCGATCAGGGTGTCAATCCCCTTAACGCCGCTCCCGGCGGTGGTGATGGTGGGGGACTGAGATATGGTATTGATACGGATCTTTTTGTCGCGACCGTAGATGTATCCGAAACTGCGGGCGATGGACTCCAGCAGGGCCTTGGCGTCACCCATGTCATTGTATCCATAAAGGGTGCGCTGTGCGGCCACATAGGACAGGGCTAAAACGGAACCCCAGTCTTCGATGGCATCATGCTTTCGGGCAAGCAATAAAAGTTTATGGAAAGACAAGGCAGAGATGTCAAGCGTCTTTGTGAAATAATCATAGTTCAGCCCATCGTAGGGCAATCCTTTCCTGACATTGGGTGACATTCCTATGGAATGCAGGATGAAATCGATCTTACCACCCAGGATTTCCATGGATTTTAATAGCACATTCTCTACATCCTGGACATTGGTAGCATCGGCCGGGAGAATCTCTGATCCTGTTTTTTTGGCCAGTTCATCCAGGGTCCCAAGACGCAGTGCCACAGGTGTATTTGTCAGCGTAAAACGGGCACCTTCTTCATGAGCCTTAACTGCCACTTTCCAGGCAATGGACATGTCGTTGAGAGCTCCGAAGACGATGCCTCTTTTGCCTTTTAATAAACCGTAAGCCATGATTTTTCCGATTTTAGGATTGGGCAAAGATACGAATTTGATTTCACTCAGGACTTTAGTTCAGTAATTCCCTGGCATTGGATATGGCCGCCTCTGTAAGTTCCTCGCCGCTTAACATTCTGGCGATTTCGAGTACCCTGTCTTCATTGTCCAGCAACTTGATGTCCGTAATGGTAGCTCCATCCTCATCATACTTGTGTACCAGGTAGTGATAATCTCCTTTCCCCGCAACCTGGGGAAGATGTGTAATATTGATGACCTGCTTCCCCTTCGACATCTTTTTCATGATAGCCCCTACCTTTTCGGCTATTTCTCCGGACACGCCGGAATCCACCTCATCAAAGATAATGGTTGGCAATTCGAGGGAATCGGACAAAAGTGATTTAATGCTCAGCATCAGTCTGGAAAGCTCACCTCCTGAGGCGACCTTAGATATTTCCTGTGGAGGGACCTGCTTGTTCGCGGAGAAAAGAAATTCCACCTCGTCCTTTCCTGTTTCTCTGAAATCTTCCAGTTCCCTGTGCTGAATCCTGAACAAGGCATTGGGTATGCCAAGCACCATCAGCATGCTGTTGACCTCCCGGACTGTTTCCGGCAGGATTTTCTTCCTGCTGGCGGTAATCTGTGCAGCTAGTTTTTCAAGCTGATCACGCGTTTCAGCCAGTTCCTTCTCCAGCTTTTCAATCTGTTCATCATAGGATGCAATATCCTGGATCCTGGCATCGAGATCTGCCTGCAGCTGGATCAGTCCGGTTACATCACTGACCCCGTGTTTCTGCATCAGGTTAAACAGCAGGTCCAGTCTTTCCCTCACGATTTGCTGACGCCCCGGATCCACCTCTATTGATGATCCGCTGTTTTCAGCATCCTCAGCTATGTCTTTCAGTTCTATCATGGTTGACCTGATCCTCTCAGCGAGTTCACCGGAGGCAGGAAAAAATGGTAGGATGCTTTCGAATGCCTGGACTGCCTCATTCAGGCTGTTGCTTACAGCGTCCTCCTTATCAGACAGCAGGTAGAACACCTGGTGAAGGTTGCGCTTGATTTCTTCAGCATGATCCAGGGTCAGTAATTCCTGCTCAAGGCCCTCCTGCTCATCCTCCATTAACCTGGCTTCTTCCAGCTGCTGATACTGGAATGTGTAGTAATCCAGATCGGACCGGGACTTTCTGGCCTTATCCTGCAATCCGGTCAATCCGGTTCCCATCTCTGAATACCTTTGGAATTGATCCTGGAAATCTGACAGTAAAGCCCGGTTTCCAGCCACTGTATCAAGTACCATTAACTGGAACCGGTGTTCACCCATATGCAGGTTTTCATGCTGGGAGTGTATATCAACCAGTCTGGTCCCCAGTTCTCTTAAAAGATTCAGGTTCACCGGTGTGTCATTGATAAAAGCCCTGGATTTCCCTCCGGGAGAGATCTCCCTGCGTATGATCAGGGTATCTTCATAATCTATTTCATTGAACGCGAAAAAGTGTTGGTAACCATATGGACTGATATCAAAACTGCCTTCCACAATACATTTTTTCTCCTTGACCTTCAGCACAGATGTGTCTGCCCGGTTTCCCAGCAAAAGGGACAGGGCACCAAGCAGGATTGATTTTCCGGCACCGGTTTCTCCTGTTATGATAGAAAAACCAGGTCCGAATTCAATCTCCAGCTGTCTGATCAGGGCGTAATTCTGTACATTCAGCGCTTTCAGCATACTCTTTGGTTCGTGCAGGTTCCCCGGATTAATGTCGGAAACAGGAAACTATCGGCTACAAATCTAAGCTTTTTACTGCGGAAAAATACGAAAAATGGAAATCACCAAAGCAGGCTGGTAAATTATTTTGAGGCCGTCATCTTTTCGTATTTGGCCTTGTTCGCGGGGTCAATTTCCTGCAGGATCCTCATCGCACGTTGTTTTTCTTCAGTAAAGGATTCTGAAAAAATATTGATCATTTCATCTGCTTTAGCATCGAGGGTGATCTGCAGGAGATGCATGAAGGGATCCGGTTTGTCCCTGAAAATGGTCTGCAGGCTCCCCAGGCCTTCAGCAATTACGGCCCTTCCTTCCGTTACTTTCTCATCCATCACATCCAGTCCCAGCCTGTGATACCTGTAGTTGAACTCCCGGATGGGTTTGTAACTGTCATTCAGGATATCATTTATCAACCAGTACCGGTTTTTATGATCCAGGCTTTCAAATGGTTTCCACCCAGCCTCACGTGCATTTTGTGCATTCACAACAATGTTTTCAGCCTGCATGAGAAATTGCCTTCCTCCCATGTATGAAAATGAATCATAATCCATCCCGATGATAAAATAAGCCCAGAAGGCAAGTATGGAGGTAAGGTTGGAGATATGCTGTGTACGGTCGAACTGAAGGGGTTCATATTCCACGTAACGGAAATGTATATTATTATCCACATAATTCAGAATGACCGTATTGTAATTGGTATTAAATATGGGGCGCCTGGACTGGATCTGCAATGTACCCTTGAATTCATCGGCCGACAATTGCTCGGTGATGTTGAACATGAAATTACATTCTATCCGCTCATCAAAAGCAAATAAATTGTTGGTCCAGTTTGTATTATTCATGAATTCATAAATAGCCGTCTGAAGGGTCTGGAATACCTGTTTGTTGGTCCCCTGAATCTGCTGAGTGACAATCTGTATATTGCATTTGAGTTCCTGCGACTTCACCCATCCGCCCATCAGGATGAACAGGGTAAGCAGGAGAACCAGTTTGCTGCTTTTATTATGCATACTCAACCAATTTATCAATGATGTCCAGAGCAACCTCCCTCTTAGACTTTAACTCAAAATGCCGGATATTATTATCTGAATCAATAATAGTGATTTTATTTGTATCAACACCAAACCCGGCACCCTTATCTTTCAGGGAATTGAGTACGATGAAATCAAAATTTTTCCTTTTAAGCTTGCTGCGTGCATTCACCTCTTCCTGGTCTGTTTCCAGGGCAAATCCCACAAGCACCTGATCCGCACGTTTCCTTCTGCCGAGTTCAGCCGCGATATCCTGAGTCGGTTTCAGCTCGATCATCAGGTTATCATCCGTTCGTTTTACCTTGCTTCCATGCTTTTTGCTGGGCGTATAGTCTGCTACAGCGGCAGACATGATACCGGCCTGACATTCCCCGAAGAGTGAGAAACACTGATCCGCCATTTCTCCGGCTGAAGTCACATCGAACCGTGTGATCCCCGGGTGGACAGCCTCCAGATGTACGGGTCCGCTGACCAGCAGTACACGGGCTCCTTCCTCCGCACAGGCTTCAGCGATCGCAAATCCCATTTTGCCCGTAGAATAATTCCCAATAAATCTTACAGGATCGATTTTTTCATGTGTGGGTCCGGCTGTAATCAGGATCTTCTTACCGCTTAACCTTCCGGGTCTATTTCTGGTCATCACTGGATGAGGCAAAAAAGTATTGTACTTTTTCAAGAATGATTTCGGGTTCTTCCATCCTGCCCTTCCCGTACAAACCGCTGGCAAGTTCACCGGTTCCCGGCTCAATAATCTGATTTCCATAGGATTGAAGAATCTCGATATTCCGGGCAGTAGACGGATGCTGGTACATATCCAGGTCCATCGCCGGTGCCAGGATGACGGGACATTTACATGACAGATAGGTTGTCAGAAGGAGATTGTCAGCGATACCATTGGCCATTTTGCCCAAGGTGCTGGCAGTAACCGGTGCGATTAAAAACAGGTCAGCCCAGATTCCCAGATCGACATGTGAATCCCACCTGCCGTCCTGTCCTGAAAAAAAATCTGAATGAACCGGTTGGCCTGATAGGGCAGATAGGGTAACCGTTGTTATAAACTCCCTGGCCATGGGGGTCATGATAACCTGCACATCAGCCCCTTCCCTGACCAGCAGACGAACGATGGTCGCCGCCTTGTAGGCTGCTATGCTGGCCGTCACGCCAACCAGTATTTTTTTTCCTTGCAGCATAATTGCTGAAAGAGCTTGAATATTTATAAATTCTCGGCCTTGGCCTCGGGCTCTGACAGTCTGTAGTAGATGTCATCATCCAGGAATTCCTGGGTTGCGATCAATGTTGGTTTGGGAAGTCTCTCGTAATACTTTGAAATCTCAATTTGTTCCCTGTTTTCAAAAACTTCTTCCAGATTATCTGTATAATAAGCAAATTCTTCCAGTTTCCTGTTCAACTCGTGCTTGAGTTCAATGCTGATCTGGTTGGCTCGCTTGGCCACTATCATCACCGTCTGGTAGATGTTGTTGGTATCCTTGTCCAGCCGGTTCAGGTCCCGCGTAACTGTCGTTACAGAAGCTTTTGATTTTTTGTAATCCATGTTCATATTCGTATTCTCTTGTTCTTATTGTCCGCTAAAAATGTTCTCATTTCCAATCAATTTCAAAGAAGCATCATATATCCTGTCCGCCTCTCTCCGGTATTTACTCTCCGGAAACTCTCCCACGAAGGAATAATATTCATCTACCGCATCCTGGTACCTTTCAACCTGCCGGACAACAATACTGTTTTCTGCCAGCAGAAAATTTGATCTGAGCAGTAAAAACATGAGTTCTTCCCGATGTTCAGTATCCGGAAACTGATTGAGGCTGTTCTGCAAAGCAATAATTGATGCCTTATAATCTTCCAGGTTATAATAAAGCTTGGCACTCATATATGATTTCTGTACAAGTTTATTGCGCATCTCATCGATATAGCCCTGAGCCTCGGTATTACGCTCACTTGTTGGATGCTTGATCATAAACAATTGAAAGCTGCTGATGGCTTTTACCGAATTTTCCTGGTCCAATGATGGTTTTGGAGAAAGCTTGTAATGGCAGTAAGCGGTCATGTAATCGGATTCCTCAGCATAAACACTGTTGGGGAAGTTAAAGGCCAGGTTCTTAAAATGGTGTCCTGACAGGATATAATCTCTTTGCATGAAATAACTTCTTGCCTGATAATAATACACCGTATCCGCCTTGGTTGTTCCCCTGTATACCGATGCTATTTGATCAAACAATGTGCCGGCCCTCACATACTCCTCATTCTCATAGTACTCCACGGCCTTGCTATATTTCAGGCGATAATCAGAACTTTTCAGTAGTTTTTCATAACCCTTACAGCCTGAAAAACCCACTAATACAGTGACAACCAGCAGGATAATATGATTCCTGTTGAAAAACATCGTGCAAAAATACATTATTATGGGATGAATTGAAAACGAAACACTTAATATTTTATATACCCAACGATTTTTTAGTAAAGATTATTTTTACGTTTTTTTGGAATATTAAAAAAAGCTAATTTTGTTGGTATAATTAACCAAAAATCAGCATCGTGGATATTTTTGACAAAATTAAAGAAAACAGAGGGCCTTTGGGCCAGCACCAAGAACTTGGACATGGATACTTTTTATTTCCCAAACTGGACGGCGAGATCCATCCCCGGATGATGTTCAGGGGCAAGGAAGTGCTCACCTGGAGTTTGAATAATTACCTGGGACTGGCAAACCATCCCGAGGTCAGGAAAGCGGATGCTGATGCAGCCCTGGAATACGGGCTGGGTTATCCAATGGGAGCCCGGATGTTGTCCGGGCAGACCGCCATGCATGAGAAGCTGGAAGAGCAATTGGCCGATTTTGTAGGCAAGGAATCTGCCTACCTTTTAAACTTTGGCTACCAGGGAATGACTTCCATTATTGACTCCCTTTTAGGGAGGAATGACGTAGTGGTTTATGATTCGGACTCGCATGCCTGTATCCTTGATGGCATGCGTATGCATATTGGCAAACGGTACGTGTTCCCGCACAACGATATAGGTAGCCTGGAGACCCAGCTTGAGAGGGCAACCAAACTTGCTGAAAAAACCTGTGGCGGGGTCATGGTGATCACAGAAGGTGTATTTGGCATGGCGGGTGACCTTGGAAAACTGGATGAAATTGTCAAATTGAAAAAGAAATTCAGCTTCAGGCTGGTCGTTGATGACGCCCATGGATTTGGAACCATGGGAGCAACTGGGGCAGGTACCGGAGAACATTTTGGCGTTCAGGACCAGATTGATATCTATTTTTCAACCTTCGCTAAATCCATGGCCTCCATCGGGGCTTTTGTTGCGGGCGAGAAGAATGTTATCGATTACCTGATGTATAACATGCGATCACAGGTTTTTGCAAAGTCACTCCCCATGCCTCTGGTGATCGGAGCAATGAAACGGCTAGAACTGCTTCGTACAAAACCTGAGCTTAAAGAAAACCTCTGGAAGATCGTAGAAGCCCTTCAAAGTGGACTGAAAAAGAAAGGATTTAACCTTGGCAGGACGGAATCACCTGTGACACCGGTATTCCTGGAAGGCGGGCTCACGGAAGCCACAAATATAATAACAGATCTGCGTGAAAATTACCGGGTTTTCTGCTCCATGGTGGTCTACCCGGTAGTACCCAAGGGTGTCATTATGCTGAGGATCATCCCGACTGCAATTCATTCACTGGAGGACGTGGATCTTACCATCAAGGCATTCTCAGAGGTAGCTGCAAAATTAAAAGCCGGGGCCTATCCGAAGGAGCATCCAAACTGGCGATAGCCGAATTTCTGTCAGGTGCCTGCGGTATCACCGAACAGGTCAATCTGAAGACGAGGTGTGAAACGGAATCCGTGCTGAATGGCCAGCCTGGCGGTCATATCCATGCTTTCCCGCAACAATTCCGGTGTACCTCCAACCGGCATTAAAACAACATCTTCCGGTGCTACAAAGGAAAGATGGTCTAGAAAATCCTGCCTGATCTCATCAATATCTGTCTTTCTGGTGATGACAAACTTGAGTTGAAAATCCTTGTTTGATTTTCTTTGTGGAGGAGATCCGGGCTCATCCCCGTAATATGATCCTTTATGCATGCAGGCATTGATATATTTCTGCAGGGTATCAAGATTGCGGCGGAATTTTCTATGATCCCGAATATAGTTTTGTTCTACCGGATGATCGAGCAGCCTGTTTTTTTTCGTATCCGGATCTGAACTTTTCAGTTTAGGGGATATTGAAAACAGGTCTACGTGTGCGACGAGTTCCGGGATGAACAATACACCATTCGTCTCAACTGTAATATGAACATTCAGTGACTTTTTCAGCCCTCTTGCCAGTTCGACCAGCGGCTGGGGTTGGATGGTAGGCTCCCCCCCTGAAATGATCACATGCCGGATTTGATCCAGATTGGCTTTGATGACAGCCACCACTTCAGACGTATCCATCACTTCTACCTCCAGGGGATAATGTGAGGCATAGGGGGTGTCACAGATACTCACCTTTCCTGTTTCGGTTATCCATGTACAACGGAGATTGCATCCACTGGTGCGGACAAATAAAACCGGGATCCCGACCAGTTTACCTTCCCCCTGAAGGGTTCCCGGAAAAGCATAACCTGTATCGGCGGCCCTGTCGAGCGGATGACCGTCCGGTGTCCGGGTAACCGGGAATATGCCGTTTTTTACCAATTTGATCTCCATGGTGTATGACTTAATGTCAGATTTATGCAAAATTAGCAGTTTTCACCAAAAGGTATGTTTATTGTAATGTGTGTGACATTATATAAATTCGGGAATTCGTTTATTCGCAGCAAAATTTTATTCATATCATTTAACAGAAAATGGAACTATTTAAATCAATTGGTGACTTGCATGAAGACAAGGAAAAGACGTCTATATCAGAAGAATCAGAAAAGGTTCGCTGTCTAATCATTGGTTCGGGTCCTGCCGGTTATACAGCAGCCATTTATGCTGCACGTGCCAACATTGCACCCGTCCTCTATGAAGGATTACAGCCCGGTGGACAATTAACGACAACCACAGATATTGAGAACTTTCCCGGTTATCCGGAAGGGGTATCGGGTCCGGTGATGATGGAAGACTTGAAAAAACAGGCCGAGCGTTTTGGGACTGATACACGCTGGGGACTTGCCACAGCTGCTGATCTCTCCTCCCAGCCATACAAGGTCACCGTTGATGATAAACACATCATAGAAGCTGACTCAGTGATTATTGCCACCGGGGCGACCGCCAGATACCTCGGCATGGAATCTGAAGAAAAATTCATGGGACATGGCGTTTCTGCATGTGCCACATGTGATGGTTTTTTTTACAAAGGCATGGATGTGGCCGTTGTGGGCGGAGGGGATTCTGCCTGTGAAGAAGCCCTCTACCTGTCCGGACTTTGTAACAAGGTCTATATGATCGTCAGAAGGGATGTCTTCCGTGCATCCAGGATTATGCAGGACAGGGTGTTGAATGCTGAAAATATCGAAGTGCTTTTCGAACATTTACCCAAAGAGGTGGTAGGTGATCAGAATGTGGATGGAGTGATCGTCCACAACAAAAAAACCGGGAAGGATTATAAGGTCGATATCCAGGGATTTTTCCTGGCCATCGGGCACAAACCCAATTCAGATATCTTTGCACCATATCTGGATACCGATGATGTAGGTTACATACAGACCATACCCGGGACGTCCAAAACCAACCTGGAAGGCATATTTGCCTGTGGTGATGTTCAGGATGCTCATTACAGACAGGCCGTTACAGCAGCCGGATCAGGTTGCATGGCCGCCATCGACACGGAAAGATACCTCAGTGAAAAGGGACTTTAAGAAGGGATCCTTTCATAGCCTCACTTTGTAAGGTTTCGTAACACTGCGTTAGTGAATCATTGTACCGGTTGTTACCGGTCGATAACCATGTGAATAAAATTAATCCATCCCCCTCCAATCATTTTGGAATATTTATTAGATTTCAGGTTATCATAATATGAACCTTGGAAGAGTCTGATAAAATATTCCGGGAATTATTTGACAACTGTCTGATTGGGATCTATATCTCTACTCCTGATGGTGAGATTCTATACGCCAACAGTCAGATTATCAGCATGCTCGGATATGACAGCATAGATGATTTGAAGCAGCGGAACCTTGAACGAGAAGGATATGTTGATCAAACCGATCGAGAAAAATTTAAAACCATCATGCAAAATGACGGGATCATCAGGGGATTCGAAACAGCATGGAGGCGCAGGGATGGAAAAGAAATATTTATCAGGGAAAATGCCCGGGCTGTTTTTAATAACAAACTGGAGGTAATCCGCTATGAAAGTTTGATTGAAGAAATAACCGAAACTGTAGAATCAGCAGCCCAGGTCAAAGAAAAAAGTGAAAGGCTGGAAACGGCTTTGATACAAAGAACAGCACAGCTGGAGGCGGTTAACAAGGAATTGGAAGCCTTCTCTTATTCAGTTTCACATGACCTTCAGTCCCCTCTCAGACATACACAGAGTTTTGCAAAATTGCTGCAAAAGAGAGGCCAGGATACGATGGATGAAAAAAGCAAGCTGTACCTTGATCATATCCATGAATCAATTGATAGAATGGGACGTCTGATTGAAGATCTCCTGGCTTTTTCCACGGTTTCGAGGACCAGTATAAGTATATTGCATTTCGACCTGAAAGACCTGGTCGAATCCATTATCAGGGATGATTATTTGATGCTTGGTGAAGATCGAAAAATCACCTGGGATACTGAACAACTCGGCAAGATTGATGGAGATCCAAACCTGTTGAGGCAGGTCTATTCCAATTTGATATCCAATGCAGTAAAATATACAAGCTCTGTGGACAAAGCCAGAATAGCATTCGGATTTATGCGGGAAGAAGGGAAGGTTTTCCTCTCAGTAAAGGATAACGGAATCGGGTTTGATAACAAATATGCAGACAAGGCCTTTGAAGTATTTTACCGCTTGCATAAAGAAGATCAATACAGAGGATCAGGCGTAGGCCTGGGCATTGTCAAACGGATCATCAACCGTTGTGGCGGTGAAGTCTGGGCCGAAGGTAAAGTGAATGAAGGAGCAAGCTTTTATTTCACATTGCCTGATTCAGAAGAAAAAATAAATAATAACGAAATATAATTTTAACCACTAACCGCGCCATGAGAACTTTAAGGATCCTTTACCTTGAGGATATAGATTATGATGTTGAACTGGTCAAGGAATTCCTGGAAGAGGATGAAATAGTATTCGACCTGATTCACGTGAAAACAAAGGAGGACTTTATTACAGCCCTGAAGGAAGAAGACCTGGATATCATCCTTGCAGATTTCTCTCTGCCTTCCTTCGATGGCCTTGAAGCCCTGGATATATCTAAGCAATTGATCCAAGACATCCCATTCATCATCATTTCAGGTGTGATGGGAGAAGAACTGGCCATTGAAGCCCTGAAAAGTGGAGCTACCGATTATGTACTTAAGCAACGTTTGTCTCGACTTGTCCCATCAATAAGCCGGGCCTTGCTTGAAGCCCATGAACGGTCCACCCGGCTTAAGGCAGAGAGTGAACGCCAGAAATATGATTTCATCGTTAACGCTTCCAAGTCCATGTTCACCCTGGTGGACAGGAATTATACCTACGAAGCTGTCAATGATGCATTCTGCAAAGCACACAACCTTATCAGGGATGAGATCATTGGCAAAACCCTGACCGAAGTCTGGGGCGAGGATGATTTTGAAAAATACATCAGGAAAAATTTCGATGACAGCTTTAAAAACAATGTAGTCAGGTACCAGGCCTGGTTCGAGGTACCATCCAGGGGAATGCGATGTTTTGAAGTAACGTTTTATCCATATAAGGAAGAAGGCGATACAGTCACTCATACGGTGGTTGATACGATGGACATCACAGACAAGCAGAAAGCCGAGGAGGCCATGCGGGAAAGCGAAACAAAGTACCGCCTGCTTTTTGATCATGCGGCTGAAGCCATCCTACTCGAAAAGGATGGGATGATCACTACCTGCAATACACGTGCGGTTGAATACTTCGGTTATACAAAACAGGAGTTGCTTTCAAAGAACATGTTGGAACTACTGGTTAAAACTCAGCCTGATGGCACCGATGCCAGGAAGTCTGCTACTGAGCTTCAAGAAATCACCAAAAACGGGGAATTATTCCAGATCAACTGGGAATTTAAAAAAAAGGATAAAAGCACCTTTATTGCGGATGTCATTGCAGCAAGCTTTCAATTGAAAGGTGAAATATTTTTACAGTTCTTTATACACGATATAACAGAGAAGGCAAAAAATGAAGAAAGTCTGAAAAGGCTCGCCGAAGCCATGGAACAGTCAGCCGAACTTATTGCCGTTACGGACATAAAAGGACATTTCGTGGATGTTAACAAGGCTTATGTAGATAAACTGGAATATACTAAGAAAGAGATCATCGGAAAACACTTTTCCAAGATCCTTCCGCCTGATTTTCCGGAGGAGAATCTTGACCAGATGAATGCAGTGTTGGCAGATCACAGGGTATGGTCAGGAGATATGGATATCATTTCAAAGAATAAGCGTAGCCTGCTCGTATCAGCCAGGATATCTCCTATCCGGAGCAAGCAGGGTGATATTAACAGTTTTGTCTATGTATTAAGGGATATTACAGAAGAATCAAAGATCAAGGCCTATCTCAGGCAGGCGCAGAAAATGGAAACCATCGGTACACTGGCTGGAGGTATTGCCCATGACTTCAATAACATCATCGCTACCATTGTGGGCCATACAGATATCGCCCTTCAGGATGTGAAGCCGGATCAACCTGTTTATGAGGACATTGAACAGATCGCGAAAGCTACCCAGCGGGCCAAGGGATTGGTCAACCAGATCCTGACCTTTTCACGCCAGGTAGAAATAAAACCCGTAGAGGTAAGCATTGACATGCTCATCAATGAAGCGATTAAACTCCTGGCTGCCTCTGTTCCGAATAATATCAGGATCAAACAGTATATGACTGCTGATTGCGGTGGAGTTATGGCAGATCCATCCCAGCTGCACCAGGTTATTATGAATATTTGTACCAACGCTATTTACGCCATGAAGGAAGATGGAGGGAGCTTACAAATCAGATCAAGATGTCTTGTTCCCGGGCAGAGACTAAAATCACGTTTCCCTGGACTCGAAGACAAGCAATATATCAGCCTCTCATTTAAAGATTCAGGATCAGGGATGGATACTGACACCACGGAACGGATTTTTGAACCTTTCTTTACCACGAAACCTGTAGGTGAAGGTACTGGTCTTGGCCTGTCGGTTGTCCACGGAATCGTGAAGAATCTTGATGGTGAAATTTTCGTCGAAAGCATGCAAGGAAAA
Source organism: Bacteroides sp. (assembly GCA_030640625.1). GTDB lineage: Bacteria > Bacteroidota > Bacteroidia > Bacteroidales > SM23-62 > SM23-62. The sequence goes on along the minus strand of DAOWJB010000140.1, from coordinate 1,422 downwards.
GGATCGACATTCACTATTTTACTGCCCTGTTTTGAGCAAGAAAACCCTAAAAACCTACTAGATGTCAACCATACTGATAATCGAGGATGATACAGACCTGCGTAAGATGCTGGCAAAATTGCTGGAAAGAGAGAATTATAAGGTACTGGAAGCCGGTAACGGATTGGAAGCTTTGCAGATCATTGATTATTATATCCCAAAACTGGTAATCACGGATATCATCATGCCTGACCAGGACGGTATCGGAACCATTAATGAGCTTAAGAAAAGATATCCGGAGATCAAGATCATAGCCATATCCGGTGGTGGAAGGATGCTCAGCAAAGATTACCTGGGAATTGCAAAAATACTCGGCGCCCATCATACCTTCTCCAAACCATTTGATACAAAACTTTTCCTTGACAAAGTTCATGAATTGATCACCATGGCGGAGTCTGGCAACAATCACTCTGCATAGCTATTCTTCATCATTAATATATCGGACTGAAAAAGCATACTGGCCTCCCTGGCATTGTTTATATGAATAATCCGCCAAACCAATCAAAATAAAAAACATCAATGAACTACGCGAACTTATTAGCTTGTAGATACATCAGAATTTATTAAATTTGCCCCGCCGATATCACATCACACCCACCCCCACTCTCAATTTCCCACACACTCACACTCACACTCACACCCACACCCATGCCTTTATCGGGGTGTAGCTCAGTCAGGTTAGAGTACGCGTCTGGGGGGCGCGGGGCCGGTAGTTCGAATCTACTCACCCCGACCATTTTATAACCCAACTATCTGATATCCAGATGGTTGGGTTTGTTTTTTACCCTTATTTGCCCCACTTTTTGTATTACATTTTGGATTGAATCCTCCTTTAGTGTCTCGTAATTAGGCCTTTAAACAAGCTATTGCTATAACTAGTGTGGCTAAATAGGAACAGGCTTTTACAAAGATTTTATAATTCTATCTGGAATGAATTATACGATAGAACACTGTTTTTGTCGCAAATATTTGCTAAATTGGCGACAATTAACGATCGTAAACATGCCTAAAAGCATTGAAATACAAATATTAACGAAAATTAAAAAAGCGAAGAGGGGCTCGCTGTTTTTCATGGAGGACTTCTTACGTTTCGGAAATTCAAAGGCCATTGCAAAAGCTTTGGAACGGCTTGTAAAAAAAGGAGACATTTCACGTGTTACAAGAGGTATCTATGCTCGGTTGGAAATGGACCCCATCTTAGGTCCGGTTAAGCCGGGAGCTGAAGCTATTGCCAAAGCAATCGCTAAAAGAGACAAGGCACGTATTGTACCAACAGGTATACTGGCATTAAATGCTATAGGGCTGTCGACACAGGTACCTATGAACGTGGTATACCTAACCGATGGGGCTGCCCGGAGAATTAACCTTGGAAAGCGGAAAGTT
>DAOWJB010000183.1 GCA_030640625.1 Bacteroides sp. | reverse complement strand
GGGCAGTCTATAACCACCTTAGTGCCATCTGGCGAAAACCGTGGATGGGTGTCACAGCGCCATTCTCCCTTATAGGAAGGATCAAGATAGAAATCTCCTATAGAAACCCTTTTACCTGTCGGGACATGGTAAAGGTAAACATGCTGAAGCCTGTTTTTATCCGGGTATGTATCGTTAAGTATCCATTCATTACCAGGCAGATATGTATTGTGCCCGTTTCTTGTCATGATACCCTCACCTATCGGTATGGAAGTATCAGAACCATCATCCCTGAAAAGGTAAAAGCCGTCTTTACCTTCATGTTTTGTCCACATGGCCAGGTGCTCTGGATCACGCCAGATAAAATGGGAGGTATACCCCGATCCATCCACAATCCTGATGTCTTTCCCGTTCAGGTCAGAAGAATACATTAATGTCCCGAATCCACCGACTTTGCCTTTTGATGGTGAGATCCACCGGTGCAGAAACACAAATCTCGAACCATCAGTATTAAATAGCAGGTGGTTAAACCAATTTTTCTGAGTATAAAAATCCTTAAAGGTCGGATCATCACTTTCCTTAAGGGGTATCCTGTTCATATCGGCAATGGAAATGATCAGTTCCTTCTTCCCTGACTCAAGGTTACACCTGTAAATCCCGGCATCTTCAGGTGCCAGATCATCCTTGTTCGGGTCGGGGATACCTGCATATCCATACCCCGGCCTCAGGTCATTGATTCTTTCAAAATCGGCTGAAAGCGCTGTACGTCCATTCGGACTCAGGGTGTAAACGGGAAAGGGCAATGTTTTTTGTTCACCTGTATGAATGTCTTTAATATGGCAAACAAAACCGTTGTCCTGCCTGTCGTTCCATATGACCTTTGAAGCTGACCCCGGGATGAATTGAAGCATACATCCCTGCTGCCATCCCCAGGCGACCGAGGTTCCCAGTTCGATCCATTGATCATCTTTCTTGAGGTCTACCATACCCACCCTGATGGTATCATCGGGCTGGGGTGAACGGTCTTCAAAATCCACTTGAGCAGATAGAACATACCTGCCTGATGGGTCAAACTGAAATTTGTCATAGTACCCGAACCAATGGTGTTTTGGCCCACTGGTAATGACTCTCGCCTGCACATGCAGAACTGATTTTGGTATGTCCTGAGTTTCCTTCCTGACTTCTGGTTTGCATCCTGACAAAACCAGAGCTATCAATAAAAGAGGGAAGAAAATAATTGTCTTAATAGTCTGAAATGCATCCATAGTATCATTGTCCAGGTGTGTTCGGAGAAGCAGGTGGAATTTTTACAATCATTTTCTGATCTGTTAATTTGTAATGTACAAAATAATTGGCATATTCAGGGATGGAGAAAATGGAAATATAGGCCGCTATAAAGATCAATCCCTGAATATATATTATGGAATTTAAGAACCTCAGAGTACTCCGGATACTGACGATCCTGCTGGCCGTCACCCTTACAGTAGTATCCGTGACAGGTGCGTTCCTGCCTTCCACCTATGAACGTGATGCAGCATCGATGGCTGCCCAGGGGGCAGGCCAGGACCTGGTGAACCTCTTTCTCGTTATGCCTCTTCTGCTGATATCCTACTATTCACTCACCAGAAACAGCAAGGTGGCAGCCCTTATCTATGGTGGCACCCTTTTCTATATCGTGTATTCCTTTATCATCTATGCCTTCGGTGTGCACTTCAACCGCCTGTTCCTGCTTTATTGTGCAACCCTGGGTCTCTCATTGTATGCCTTCATCCTCTATATGATGGATATCCGGCAAATCGATGTAAGCAGCTGGTTCGAAAAGGCACCGGTGAAACTGGTCTCCGCCTATATCATTTTTGTGGCGGTCATATTTTATGCCCTCTGGTTAAAAGCGGTGGTACCCGCCATAATCGAAAATACGGTCCCCCATGAAGTCAGTGCTTACGGATTGCTTGTCAATCCGGTTCATGTAATCGATCTGGCCTTTGCGTTGCCGGGACTGATCATTGGCGCCCTGTTGATCCGTAATAAACTGAACCTGGGCTATATTATCGCTTCCCTGGCAATGGTATTCATGATCATCCTGACAATTGCCTTGGCTGGCATGGTGATCGTACTACTGGTAAGGGAGATCAGTGAAGATTTTACCGTTGCCCTGGTTTTCGGGGTTCTGACCCTGGCCAGTATTCTTGTTACCATATTATTATTCAGAAAAATTAAACAATAAACCATTTACAATGAAAAAAGCAGAGATACAGACCGAAAAAGGCATCATGAAAGTTGACTTCTTTGAGGAGGACGCTCCCAACACCGTGGCAAACTTTATCAAGCTCTCAAAGGAGGGATTCTATGATGGACTAACCTTTCACCGGATAATCCCCAACTTTGTGATCCAGGGAGGATGTCCTGATGGGACCGGCATGGGCGGACCCGGATATACCATCAAATGTGAACTTGACGGTGTTAAGCAGTACCATGATCGCGGTGTACTTTCAATGGCTCATGCCGGACGTGATACAGGCGGTTCCCAGTTTTTCATCTGCCACTCCCGAGACAATACCAGCCATCTTGACCATAATCATACCTGTTTTGGGAAGGTAACGGAGGGACTTGAAGTCATTGATGAGATCCGTCAGGGGGATGTCATCAGCAAGATCGTGGTTACCGAGGATTAAATACCATCAGCCGCATCCTAAATTTACTCAATTTAGGGCCTACATAAGATTTAATGGTATTGTGAGAAGTCAGCTCTAAAGCATAGACCGGTCCGCTAAGTCATTTGAATTCTAATATTTTTTTTTAAGTTTATCTGGATTTGTTTCCTGCTAATAATCTATGGAAGTCAAAGAATCACATGATTTGGCCCAATGGGTAGAAGATTATACCTCGGACTTATACTCATGGGCGCTTCATAAAATCTCAGATGAAGAGCTGGCGAAAGATCTGGTGCAGGATACCTTTATGGCAGCGGCAGAAAAACAATCCTCTTTCAAAGGTGAAAGCTCTCCAAAAACCTATTTGTTTTCCATCCTCAACTATAAAATCATTGATCATTACCGGAAAAAAGTTCACAAACCGGTTAATCTTGAGAATCCCGTACTTTCCAGATTTTTTAATGAAGATGGGGAATGGCACGACAATAAACGGCCCCTTGAATGGCATGAAGATGAAAGCAACCTTCTGGATGATGATGATTTTCAATCGGTGCTTAATGATTGCATTAATGGATTGCCTGATAAATGGAATGCCTGCGTAACCTCGAAATATCTGATGGACAAAAAAACAGAAGAAATTTGTCAGGATCTGGAGATCTCTACTACTAATTACTGGCAGATGATGCACAGGGCAAAATTGCAGCTGAGGGAATGTATTGATGAAAACTGGTTTCAAAAATAATGGAATGGTGAAGCGAATCATGCGCATATTGTTTCTTTCCTGCCTGAAGGCAACTGAACTGATTGAGAAAAAACTCCATTTCAGTCTTTCACGCAAGGAAAAGTACCAGTTAAAAATGCACAAGATGATGTGCAATGCATGCCGCCAGTATGAAAGCCATACCTTCTTTATCGACAACAACCTCAAACACAAGCAATTTATCACCCCCCGGGAGGTGGATGTCGAACAGCTTAAAAAGCTGATCAACGAAAAACTCCCCAATTAATATACCTGCCAGCTTCAGACCTCATCAGGCTGTATCAACCATTCAATTTCCGGATAAATAATCAAATCTGTCAGGATTAACGATTTCTTCGACTGTTAGGCTTAAAAATGAGCATGAAGAGAGGCAGTGTTATATTGATCTTTTTAATAATTCTATCCAAGACCTATGGTCAACAATCCCCCGTAAATCAACTAGGATCAGAACAATTCAATGAATTGACAGGTGAAAATACTGGGGTCTTGCTTGACGTAAGAACCAAATCGGAATTTAAGAATGGCCATATTCCGGATGCCGGGAACCTTAATTTTTATGCGCTTGATTTCCGAAAGAAGCTTATCCTGCTTCCCCGAAACCAACCCATATATCTTTACTGCAATACCGGTTACAGAAGCGAGAAAGCCGCCGAAATTTTAATCGAAAATGGTTATACGGATGTATATAATCTTCAGCATGGCATTATGGAATGGGAGTTAATAAACCTGCCGGTTATCGTGGAGCCCGATGCCAGTCCGGATATTGACAATAAAATGACACCTGAGCGGTACCATGCCATCCTCGCATCAGGTTCACCTGTATTCTTTGATTTTTATGCGCCCTGGTGTGGCCCCTGCAGGAAAATGATGCCCATGATAGACAGTCTTATGGTGGAATATCATCCGGAGATACAGATGCACAAGGTCAATGTGGATGCCAGTAAAAAGCTTGTAAAGGAACTGAAGCTGGTGGGGGTTCCTTTTCTGGTATTATTGAACAGAGGAGAGATCGCATTCTCAAAAAACGGATCCATCACACGGAACGAGCTGACATCCCTATTCGACCAGGCCATAATAAACCATAAGAAATCATTGGTTGTTACATATAAAGAATAAGATTTTCAGATGTTTTTGTCAGGATTTGGCTTTTCATCCGACTCTTCATGTATAAATTAATAATTCGCTTAAAACAAAAACCAAATACAATGAAAAAGAAAAAACTGATAAGACTGGTTGCCGGTGTCGCAATTATCGGAACCTTGATTGCAGGTAGCTCTGCAGCTTTTATGTTCTTTAGGCCACACAGGGATGTCCAGGCGGCAAAAACCGATTATTCTTTAACAAACTCAGAAATTGTTTCAGAATACCTGAAAGACAGCCAGGCAGCCGACAATAAATACCTAGCAGCTGATGGGGATTCCAAAATACTTGAGGTCACCGGGACCGTGAACAAGATCTCGGAAAATTATAATGACCAGAAAGTTATTCTACTAAAAGAAAAAGGAGATCATGCCGGAGTCAGTGCAACATTCACTGCCGAGACAAATCATAAGGTTACGGATCTTAAAATCGGAGAAACGGTTACCGTTAAAGGAGTGATTCGCTCCGGAGCCGCATTTGACGAAGACCTGGGATTCTATGAAAATGTAATTCTCGAAAAAAGTGATCTGGTAGCCCAGAAATAAAACATGCTCAGAATAAAAATAATTATCAAAACAATAAAAATTTAAAATCATGAAAAAGATAAGTTCTATAGTAGTAAGTCTGGTTTTGCTGATGACATTCTCAGCATACAGCCAGAATCAGGGCAAATTAAAAAGCTCGAAATCACATATTAAGTTTTACTCTCATACCGCTGTTGAGGATATTGAAGCAAACAATTATACCTCTGTAAGTACAATTGATACAGAAAGTGGAGAGGTAGTATTTTCCATTCCCATGCAGGGTTTTGAGTTTGAGAAATCCACGATGCAAAAGCACTTTAACCAGGAAGGTTTTCTGGATACAAAGACCTATCCGAAAGGCAAGTTGGTTGGCAAGATCACGAACATTGATGAGATTGATTTCTCCAAGGATGGTGTATACCAGGCTGATGTTGAAGGTGAGTTAAGTATCAAGGGGAAGACCAAACCCATTTCCGAGAAAGGATCCATCACCGTAAAGAATGGTAATATCGGCGTGGAGAGCAAGTTCAACATTACCCTGGCAGATTATGGCATTAGTTTCGTGAAGGGAAAACCCTCTACAAATGTTGCCAAAGAGGTTGAGGTAACCGTGCTTGCAGACTACCAGGCTGAATAATTGTATACATCATGAGAGTGTCCCGCTTATCAGGGACATTCTCATTTAACTGAATGAAAACCACGCAATCAATAAAGCTGTAATCCATCAAAATCATGAGTAGAATGAAGGTTAAGATAATACTGGCGGTGATGACCGTTTTTGCATTCGGTTTTACCAACCCGGATCAGGCAGTTAACCTGACAGGGGATTACACCCTTTTCAAAATTGACAGGAGCAGGGATCAGGATATAGTTGTGTATGATGTTAAGTTGGATAGCCAGGGCGACCTGGATGCATCCATGCCCATATCTGTATACTGGAAAAAATACACCAAGGATGGTACTTTCGAGCCTCTCACGGGGATCCAGAAAAAATTCGGATACGGGATTAAATTTCAAAACATCTATGAGCATTCGGCAGAGTTTAAATTCGTCTCATCTCTCGACAGGATATTTGAAATTAAAAAATCCGGAGATGATCATTACAGGGTGTTTACTTTCTCTGAAGGTAAAAAAGTTGAAGTGAGGAGCCTCTATATCCATTTTGAGGATGATTCATTCTGGTTTCCTGCTATTTCTAAGATTGAATTGGTAGGAATTGATACAGAGAAGGGAAGCATAATCACCGAGTCCATCATTCCGTGATCCAGCTCAGCGGGAAAAACGATATAAAGTCATGATGATTAACTACATATTAATGCTAATAATTGGAATGGCAGCTGCCATTGTGGGTGCTTTGCCATTCGGACTGGTAAACCTGACTGTCCTGAATGTTACCTTCGAAAGGGGAAACAGGGCAGCGATAAAAATTGCATATGGGGCCGCCGTTGTTGAGGTAATATTCGGGCTCACTGCTTTGCTTGCCGGTGGACTGCTAGCCAGCTATATTGAAGGAAATGTGATCATAAGCTATTCAACCGCAGCGGTGTTAATCATTGGAGGCATATTCTTTATATTGAAAAAACAACGCAGCAATAATTCCCGTGAAACAGGCTCTTCAGGATTCTTGAAAGGAATATTGCTGAAT
>DAOWJB010000073.1 GCA_030640625.1 Bacteroides sp. | reverse complement strand
TAGGAGATTTCTATCTTGATCCTTCCTATAAGGGAGAATGGCGCTGTGACACCCATCCACGGTTTTCGCCAGATGGCACTAAGGTGGTTATAGACTGCCCTGTGGGCGATGCTGGCCGACAGCTGGTCATGATGGACATTAGCCGTTTGAAAAAGTCAAAATGAGTCCTGCCTATTTTGCAAAAAAAGTGGTCACACTACCAGCCGGGACTATTAAAACGATCGCACCATTCTCCCCCTGGAACCCCCTTTTTCAGCATCATTATTATCATCGAATAATTAAATATCATTATTTTCAAATCTAAAGGTATCTTTAGCATAGATATTATATTAATACTATGAAAGCACTGGTACTCGAAGAATACAATAAGTTAGTATACAGGGACTGGCCTGATCCTGAAGTGGCCGATGATGAAGTTCTGGTCAAGGTGGAGGCCGCGGGTATCTGTGGATCCGATGTACATGGAATGGATGGCAGCTCGGGAAGAAGGATACCTCCGATTATCATGGGACATGAGGCCTCCGGGACTATCTCCTTCATTGGCAAGGAAGTCAGAGGATGGAAAGTAGGTGACCGGGTGACATTTGACTCAACCATTTATCCACTGGATGACTGGTACACCTTTAGAGGTTTGTATAATCTCAGTGATAACAGGATGGTACTCGGGGTATCTCCCGGAGAATACCGAAGGCACGGTGCCTTTGCCGATTATGTCAATGTCCCGGGGCATATCCTGTACCGTATCCCCGGGGAGGTAAGTTTTACTCAGGCAGCGATGGTTGAACCTGTGGCTGTGGCAGCACACGCCGTTGAATTGACACCTGTGTCATGGAATGATACTGCAATCATTGTGGGAACCGGGATGGTCGGACTTTTCGTAATACAAGTACTTCGGTCCAAAGGTTGTGGAAACATAATTGCTGTGGATCTGGAAGATGAAAAGCTTTCATTAGCCAAAGAACTGGGTGCCAACCTCACGCTGAATCCGTCCAGGGATGACATCCAAAAAGTGGTCCTTGACATCAGTGAGGGCAGGGGAGCAGATATTGCTTTTGAGGTAGTGGGCATCACTAACACTGTAAAAACTGCAGTAGAATGTGTACGGAAGGGAGGCACTGTTACCCTTGTAGGGAACCTGTCTCCAGCCGTTGAATTACCGCTTCAGTCCGTGGTCACCCGCCAGATACGACTTCAAGGAAGCTGTGGCATCTGCCGGGAATTTCCGGCAGTACTGGATATGATTGCTCGTGGAGAGATCGACGTGGATGCCATCCTGAGCGCCGAAGCTCCGCTTTCTGAAGGCAGAGAATGGTTCAAACGCCTGTATGACAAGGAACCAGGACTGATCAAAGTGATCCTGAAACCAGGGGAATAATCATAAAACGAAATATATTATGTCTGAACAACTGAGAACAGCGATTGTTGGATGCGGCAAGGTAGCGGACCTACACGCAGCAGCATTCGTCAATTTGAAGGAATCCCGGTTTATTGCCGTCTGCCATAGGGATAATGTTCGCAGGGAAAAATTTGCGCGGAAATACGGTGTGAAAGCATATTCCAACGTTGCAGAAATGGTAACACAGGAAAAAATCGATGTGGTAAATATCTGTACGCCTCATCCGCAACACAGGGAGCCCTCCATTGCCGCGCTGGAGGCAGGAGCCATGGTGCTGATCGAAAAACCTTTTGCATCCTCCCTCGAAGATTGTGATGCCATGCTTGAAGCCTCAAAAAAACATGGAAGACAGATTGGTGTCATCTGCCAGCGGAGATGGTACATGCCATCAATACGTGTAAAGGAGGCAATCGATTCGGGGAAGATCGGGAACCCGGTTTTCGGGACCATCAATATGCTGGGATGGAGGGATAAGGCATATTATGACAGTGATCCCTGGCGTGGAACCTGGAAAGGGGAAGGTGGGGGTGTGCTGGTTAATCAGGCTCCACATCAACTGGACCTGCTTCAATGGTATATGGGGGAGATTGATGAATTATACGGTCACTGGTCCAATCTCAACCATCCCTTTATTGAAGTGGAGGATACCGCCAATGCTATACTTAAATTCAAAAATGGCGGGGTGGCCAATATTATCGTATCCAATTCCCAGAAGCCTGGTATTTACTGTAAAGTACATGTCCACGGAGAAAATGGTGCTTCGGTAGGCGTACAGACCGATGGAGGGGCCATGTTCATTGCCGGGATGTCAAGCATACTTGAACCGCCCGTAAACGATCTTTGGACCGTTCCGGGAGAAGAGAAAATGCTGGAGAGCTGGGTGAAGGAAGACTCCGATTTTTTCCGGGGACTGAAAAATCCGATGGAATATTTCCACGAGCAGCAGATCGAGGAATTCCTGCAGGCCATTCTGGAGGGAAGAAAGCCACTGATCACAGGGGAAGATGGGAGGGTGACAGTTGAGATATTTACGGCCATCTATCGTTCAACACGCGATGGCAAACCGGTAAAATGGCCCCTGAAACCTGAATTTGGCGACGATTATGACGGCCGCATGTAATTCACCATCCACTTACCGGGTTAAAAATCAGATCTTAATTCAATTTAATTGCCAAAATCATGATTAAATTAAAACCTAAAGAAATTTTGCATACCTGTATCCTGATGTTATTTTTCCTGGTCTGCTCTTCTGGCATTCAGCATGAAGGAATTTCACAAGACCGCGGTAATCAATACCATATCTGGTTTAACCAGCCTGCTGAAGATTGGAATGAAGCAATGCCGATCGGTAACGGCCGTCTGGGCGCCATGGTTTTTGGTGGGGTGAACCAGGAAAGACTGCAGCTTAATGAGGAATCTATTTGGTGCAGGCAGGGAAGCTACCGGGACAGGAAGGGGGAAGAAGTCCTGCCCAGGATACGGGAACTCCTGTTTGCCGGTCAGTATAAAGAAGCCGAAGAGCTCGCCAGGGGGAAGCTGATGGATGAAAGACTTCCCAATGGGACCAATGCCTATCAGACGTTGGGGGATCTGCATATAGAATACCCCGATTCGGGAGAATACACAAACTATCGCAGAACCCTGCTGCTTGACAGTGCGCTGGTCAGGGTAAGTTACACAAGGGATGAGGTGAATTTTGAGCGGGAAATTTTCTCATCGGCCGTGGATGATATGGTCGTCTTCAGGGAAATAGCTGGCAAGAATGGGAAAATCAAGTGCCAGGTTTTCCTGTCCAGACCTGGAGAAGGAGAGGAGATTATCCTGGATGAGAACCGGATCATCATGAAGCAACATGTGGAAAATGGGCAGGGAGTAAAATATGAGGCCAGGCTCCAGGTGTTTAACACGGGTGGTACGATCAGGGTAGAAGAAGGAAGATTGATTGTAGAAAATGCCACCGCACTGGAATTGAGATTGGGGGCTGGTACCGATTACTTTGGCAAGGATCCGGAAATGCTATGTGATGCCTCCGAGGCCAAAGGGAAGGGACGGTCTTTTGACCAGATGCTATCAGATCATGTGAATGAATACCAGGGATATTTTCACAGGGTATCACTTGAGCTGGAAGGAAGTTTATCCAATACCATGCCAACAGATGAAAGATTAGCGATGCTTGGGGAGGATGGTATTGATCCGGGACTGGCAAACCTTTATTTTAATTTTGGCAGGTACCTGCTGATCTCTAGCTCAAGGCCTGGCAACATGCCAGCCAACCTGCAGGGCATCTGGAACGATAGGCTGATACCACCGTGGAATGCCGATTACCATATCAATATAAATATCCAGATGAACTACTGGCCTGCCGAGGTCACCAACCTTTCAGAATGTCATTTGCCATTCCTGAATTTCATTGGCGAATTAAGGGAAAACGGCAGGCGTACAGCCCGGATAACCTATCTCAGCAGGGGATTTACTGCCCATCATACCACGGATGCCTGGCACCAGACGGCGCTGTTCGGAAGACCTCAATGGGGATTCTGGCCCATGGGTCCCGCATGGGCGTCGACCCATATCTGGGAACATTATCTCTTTACGGAGGACAGAGAATTCCTGGAAGCGTATGGATATGAGGTCATGCGCGAGGCTGCCCTGTTTATTTCAGATTACCTGGTGGAACATCCGGAGACAGGATTCCTTGTAACGGGGCCTTCCATCTCACCTGAAAACCTGTTCGTTACCCCATCGGGTGATACGGCAGCCATCAATATGGGACCGGCCATGGACCTGCAGATCGTGTGGCATCTGTTTACCTCGGTTATTGCTGCAAGTGAGGTCCTTGACCGGGACCAGGAATTCAGGTCAAAACTGAAAGATCAAATGGACCAGCTTGCACCGGTCCGGATCGGTACGGATGGAAGGATCCTGGAATGGTCAGAAGAGAGCCTGAAAGAAATTGAACCAGGGCATAGGCATATGTCCCATCTCTATGGCCTCTATCCTTCGCCTCAGTATAATTGGAGCGAAACGCCGGCGTATATGGAAGCCGCTTCGAATGTCCTGGATTACCGCCTGCAACATGGTGGTGGGCACACCGGATGGAGCCGGGCCTGGATGATCAATTTCTATGCCCGATTGAAAGAAGGTGAAAAGGCTCATCATCATCTCCAGCAATTACTGGCAAAATCCACACTGCCCAATTTGTTTGATAACCACCCTCCATTTCAGATTGATGGGAATTTTGGTGGGACAGCAGGCATTGCAGAAATGTTATTGCAATCGCATGCCGGATATGTTGAGCTTTTGCCTGCCCTGCCAGCAGCCTGGCCTGATGGTAAGGTCAAAGGATTGATGGCAAGGGGAGGGTTCCAGGTCGACATGGAGTGGGAGAACGGGACACTGACTTCAGCAAAGGTGCTGTCAAAGCTGGGCAATACCCTGAATATCAAATATGGCGGGGCAACATCTACAATTGAGACCGAAAAGGGCCAGGTTCTGGCTTTGGATCATCGATTGAGGGGAAAGTAGGATCATATGGTTTCTATCCATCGCCTGAACAAGATGTCATAAACCCCATAATATGTTTTTCCCTGCTTGTCGAAGTGTTTGTATAACAATTCCTTTCTTAGCAGTGAGTCAATGGATCTCAGTACGGTTGCCGGACTGCCAAGCTGGTGTCTGGCGATAAAATCCTTGGATGTAGGTGCATAAACTTTCCCTTCAAGAGCAACAGATTTCAGTAAATGCCACTGGGGCTGTGTAAGCACTTCACGGTAGCCAAAAAAGACATATTCCTGTTCTTTCAGCAGTTTGGCGGCTTCTGCCTTCCAAGCATCTTTCTGCACATTCCCCGGGATGTTTGCATAAACACGGTTACATAACAGCTGGACATAATAAGTGTGTACATCCGTCCATTCAAGCATTTCGTTAACACTTTCATCCGGGATCTTTCTCCCGTTTTCCTGGAATTGTTTGCTTATGAATCCAGCGTAGGTAGCGGTTGGTATCTTATCCAGCTGCAGGAATAGCGTACTTCGGAAAAAAGGGCGGGAAGGATTGGTGAACAGATCATTCATCAGATGCTGCTGGCTTCCGGAGAAAATGAAAACGACATTTTTTAATTCCTGGACCGATTTTCGCAGCCAGGCATCCACGTTCGATTCAGGATAGCTGAGTATTTGCTGAAATTCGTCTATGGCAAGAAGCACTGGTTTATCACCCTGTTCCATCAAGGCCAGAAGTTCCTGGACAGGTTGCCGGCTTTCTTCAGGTCTTAATGAAAATGACAGGTTCGGCATACCCGAATAGGCATCATAACTGATAGTAGGACGCAAGGATTTTATCAGATTCCATATTTTCCCCCCCTGTCTGCTTTTCTCAGGTATCGTTTGGATGATGGCTGTAGCCAGGTATTTCAGGAGATCATCCGTTTTTTCCGTAGGCAGAATATCTACATAGAGAGGGATCCAGTCAGGTTTCAATATCTGCTGTACATGCCTGATAAGTGCTGTTTTACCCAGTCTTCGAATGGCTGCAAGGGTGGTGGACTGCCCGCTCCTGACATTACTGATAAGGGTCTGTGATTCTTCCTCACGGTCACAGAAATATTCAGGTCCGTAATAACCGGTGGTAGGAAAAGGAGTAAAAGGCCTTCTCTTTCGCATTTTGCAATTTACAAAATGTAAATTACAAAACCAAAAATACTCCCAGCACTGGGATATTCATAGAAACAGTCAGATCCAAGGGGGGAAATCCCATAATAGTTGCTATAATTGTGGTAGTGAATAGTATTTCATGAACAACCAGATAGATTCAAGTGTAAACCAACGCTTCTCTTCACGACTGGGGTTAATCCTGAGTGCCATGGGCATAGCGGTGGGTACCGGGAACATCTGGAGGTTTCCCCGAATTGCAGCGCAGGCGGGAGGAGACCAGGGAGCCGGAGCATTTCTCATTGCCTGGATCATCTTTTTATTTCTCTGGAGCATCCCCCTTATTATTGCTGAGTACACCCTGGGGAAAAAACACAGATCCGGTGTGGTGGGGGTATTCATTAAAAGCCTGGGGAAAAAATTTGCCTGGATGGGAACCTTCGTGGCATTCGTCTCCACGGCCATCACGTTTTTTTATACCGTTGTGGTCGGATGGTGCATTTTTTATTTTGTCCAGACCCTGACCCATCCTCTGCCACATACTTCAGAAGCAGCCCTGGATATATGGAACACCTATCAGAGCAGTGCCTGGCCTTTCCTCACTCACATACTGGCCATCGGACTGGGAGCCCTGGCGATATGGAAAGGCATCCGGTCCATCGAAAGGGTAAATAAGATATTGATCCCTGCACTCCTGCTGATCGTTCTCATTTCTGTGATCAGGGCGGTGACCCTCCCTGGTGCCTGGGATGGGGTTGCCTACCTGTTCAGGCCTGAATGGAGCCAGCTGAAGGATCCAAAGATCTGGATCGCCGCACTTACTCAGAATGCTTTTGATACAGGAGCGGGATGGGGACTCTTCCTCACTTACGCAGCCTATATGAAGGCGGAGCATGGGACGGTTAAAAATGCTTTTTTGACCGGTATTGGAAACAACACCGTTTCCCTGTTGTCAGGGATCATGATCTTTGGGACCGTCTTTGCTGTCCTTCGAACAGAAATGGGCATGATGAATTCTGAGGTACTGGAAATTATGAAAACCAGCGGTCCCGCTTCAACGGGACTTACCTTTATCTGGATGCCCCAGTTGTTTGCCCGGATGATGTTCGGATCTCCCCCGGCTATGCTGTTTTTCATGGGACTCACCTTTGCCGGTTTTTCATCCCTCATTGCCCAGCTGGAATTGCCTACCCGTGTACTTGTAGATACCGGT
>DAOWJB010000018.1 GCA_030640625.1 Bacteroides sp. | reverse complement strand
GGGATCTCTGGCAGCACTGGGATATGGACTGGATGACATCACCGATATGGTATTGACACACCTGCATTTTGACCATTGCGGGGGGAGTATTAAATACAATGAAGACAGATCGGAACTGCTGACAGTTTTTCCAAAGGCACAATACTGGGTGAGCAAGTCTCAGTGGGAGCTTGCCATGGATCCTAACGCGCTGGAGAGTGCTTCCTTCCTTAAGGAAAATATATTACCGATAAGGGAAAACGGACAGCTTGAGTTATTCGAAGGAACGTATGATCTTACCCCAAATGTACAGTTTCGACTGTTCAATGGACATACTGTCGGTCAAACCATAGCACTGGTCAGATACGGAAATCAAACCATGGTTAATATTGCTGACCTGATGCCCATGCTGGGAAACATCAGCATGTCGTGGGTGTGCGGTTACGATACCCAACCACTGGTCTCACTGCACGAAAAGGAAGATTTCCTTAAAGAATCGCTGGAAAATGATTATATCTATTACTTCTACCATGATCTGGAGAACCAGTGTTGCTCCCTGAAGGAAACTGAGAAAGGGATCAGGCCGGACAGGTCATTCCCGCTCAGCCAGATCAACCAGGCACATGATAGGCTTTAATCCCTATTTATTCGCATTAAATTTTTCCCGGTTGAAAAATCTTAATCCCACACCCCATTCGATCCAATCGGCAATAAATCCGTTGCGTGTTTTCAAGCTGATCTGGCCAAAGAAATTATCAGTGAAATCAAATTTGCCCCCTGCCCGGAAATAATAATTACCCCTGATGTCGGGATTTCCTTTGTAGTAATAAAAACCTACCTGTCCGACGAGAGTGAAACGTTCGATCATGAACTGGGGACCAAAATGCCAGCCCAGCAAAAAATAATCACTGGGTGAGCTGGGTGTGGTACCAAAATCTTCAACAATCGATGCATCATAAAAAACATCCGTTCCCACCCCCAGCAAAAGCTTAGGGGTTGTTCTGCGGTTAAAATCCATGGCAAATGAAAATGTGGGATATCTGGGCCCCTGTTCTTCACCGATAGGCCTTTCGGTCGAAACAATACCACCTGCTGCAAACAAGGTGAATTCCCAGTAGGGAGTTACGATAGGCTTGGGATGTTTCACAATTTCCGGTCGGATTGGGGGCTGGAAGTCCGGATCTATGGTTTTGGTAAAATTCTTAATGGGATTATAATGATAGCTATAACCAATCTGTAATCCCAGCATGTTCAATCCCATATTGGGTGTATGGGTACGGCCGTTTGAAAAGTGGATGAACCCCAATCCTGCAGTAATATCACTGCGCATAGAAATCTGAAATTGTCCGGTCAGAAAATAACCGGCCTATAAATTGACCTTGGAGCCGATCACAGAGTTCTGTGGGTTATCGTCAACATGATATGGATTGAAATCATATGATAGACCCACACTTATATCAGATCCAAGTACAAATTTCGGTCTTCTTATAATGGGCAGGTTTATAAAGCCGAAAAGGCCACTCGGATTACCAATAACCTCCTTACTGCCCACATTAAACAGGGCAAATCCAAGACCATATTGGGGATACTTGTGTAGCCGTTGCCATTTCTGGCGTCCGGCGGACTGCACCCCAACCCGGAGTTCTATACCTGTATAACCGTTACTCAGGATATCTTCTACCTCTTCCCTTGAGGTTACATGGCCTCCTGTATGCAATTTTACTTCCCAGAAATTAAAATGGCCGTAGTTCGTTTCAAAATCCATATCCTCAGGAGAGAATGTAGATCTTTCCTGTGCTTGCAGAATAGTTGCCGAACCAAGCAGGATAATTATGATCAGTTTAATGGTTTTCATAATCTACAGAGGCTTTAGTTCATACAGGAACTTACGGGGCTTGGGACGATAGATCTGTCCCGTCGAATAATCGATCCCCAGCGGGATCCCTCCTACAAGTGCATCAACAACAACATAGGCGGGATGAGGTTTGCGAAGGATCATATATTCCTGTGTTTCATGACCGGTAGCTTTGATCTTGAGAGTACTGCCATGCTGAATCCTTCTTGAATCCAGATGGATTTTCCCTGGCGCATTGCCAATTAATTCACCATCCAGGTAGATTTCAGCAGTTTGTTCCTTTTCATTCTCGAATACAAGAGTATTCCGCCAGCTTCCAAGGATTGTGGCGCAGCCCTGAGACAGAATAAAAAGCGGAACAAGCAGGATCAGTAATAAAGGAGCGTGTTTCATATGGGTAATGGTTATGGGGCGTTTTCAGATAAGAAGGTCTATCTAATATCTTGGAGTTCCTTTATAAATCCTGGAAAGTGACAGGGGTACCAGTTTTCCATGGTAATTCAGTTGCCCGGACCAGTTTCCCCTGACAGAGGCATCTGCATTTCCTTGAGAATTAATCATTAATGTAATATCATAAGTTCCTAAGGAAGACATAAATACCAATCTCACACTGTAAGAATCTTCTTTCTTGCCTACCACGGTATATTCATATTTGGTGATTCGACCATCAACAGTTGCACCACCAACACCATTATACCCAACTGTATTGGCAGATCCTAGCTGGATAGTGCCTGCCAAGGAATCAAGCATGAAAAAGTTTATTGTTGGACTGACAGATATACGCTGGCCATATTTGTCACTAATATAATCTGCTTCCAGGACGAATTGTTGCTGGTGGACCATGTATCTGGTCACTTCAGCCATCCTATCCGCTTCTTCTGCCTTTTGAGCCTTTTTCTGTTCTTTCTCCAACTTCTTTAATTCTTTCTTGGAGAGCTGCTGTTCATCCTGG
>DAOWJB010000072.1 GCA_030640625.1 Bacteroides sp. | reverse complement strand
GGTCTCCACACATGATACAGATAAGCGTAAACCAGTTTTGACGGATGATGTCAAGGGACTTACCATTGAAAATGCACCAAAACCTTGAAAACCATTTATCGACTTTTACTGCCCTGCTTACTTATCATGGCTACCGGGTGCTCAGGAAACCAGGAAAGTGGTACAGGAGAACTTCTTTCCCTTCTCCCATATCCCCAGCAGGTTAAACTTCAAAAAGGAACCTTCCACCCTGGAGATGGACCGGTATGTTTTAAAGCCTCGGGTACTGATGCAAATACTGACCCTGTAATTTTTGCACAACTTGACACGGCTTCAAGAGATGTATATGGTAAGCCTTTAGAAACCTGTGATGGAGGCTCACCGGTTATCTGGATTGGCATTACCGGGACAGATCCTGATTTCGCTGCTGTTTGTAAAGCTGAACAGATTCAGCCTCCGGAAAAAATCGGAGAAGAAGCTTATGTATTGAAAATAACCAGTGAGCGGGTGCTGATTGCAGCCAGTACCAATGTGGGACTCTTCTACGGGGTCCAGACCCTCAGGCAACTCTGGCGTGCTTACCCGGAAAAGCCCGGCATCCCTTGTATGGAGATTACTGACTGGCCAGCGATCCCAATGAGGGTGGTGATGGATGATATCAGCAGGGGACCCATCCCCAGGAATGAATACATCAAAGAACAGATCAGAAGGTATTCCGAACTGAAGATCAACCATATGTCATTCTATATCGAGCATGTGGTCAAGACCCAAAAACACCCTGGATTTGCCCCGGATGGGGCCATTACTATTAAGGAGTTCAGGGAAATATCTGATTACGCTGCAGATTATCATATTACAGTCATCGGTGGATTTCAGTCCCTCGGCCATTTTGCCGAGATCCTGAAGGTTCCGGCTTTCAGACATCTGGGTGCCACTGACCGTATGCTTGATCCGCTGAAT
The DNA here is from genome assembly GCA_030640625.1 of Bacteroides sp. Classification (GTDB taxonomy): domain Bacteria; phylum Bacteroidota; class Bacteroidia; order Bacteroidales; family SM23-62; genus SM23-62. The sequence goes on along the minus strand of DAOWJB010000072.1, from coordinate 2,745 downwards.
CCTGAAGCCATTGCCTTTCTCCTGGATGTCTACGGAGAAATGGCCCCGGCATTTACTTCAACCCTGTTCATTGCCCATTGCGATGAAGCATGGGATTTGTCCCGGGTTGAACTTACAGGCGAAGCTGCGAAGCTGGGAGTTGCCCGGATCTATGCAGATCATATCAAACGGATTGATACCATATTGCTTGAGCTTGGGAAAAGGACATTGATATGGGGGGATATTATCATGGATTATCCGGAGATACTTGACCAACTGCCTGATCATATCCTGACCGGTGCATGGAACTACGACGCGCGGGATTCATTTGCTGAATTCATCGATCCCCTGAAAGATGCCGGGTTTGATTTTACCATATCGCCAGGGGTCCTGAATTCCAACCGCCTCTTTCCTGATTATCATATGACCTTTACCAATATCCGGAATTTTATCAAATTACATCTCCAATAGATATTCCAGGCAGGATATCCAGAAATCATTGTAATGTTTCCAATAAACAAAATTACAACCCCAGTGTGGAGCCGGATCGGACATGTATGCCATTACATTGCCTTTGCCGCAGGTCCCGAAGGCCAGGAGGGGATCTCCGGTTTCCCTTACCTCCAGAAGGGTATTAAATCCCTCCCTTGGCAGGGTGCGGTTATATCCAAGGATCGGCGGAAAGCCAGAGAAATCTATCTTCGACAAGGGAGTTTTTTCAGCGCTAGCCTTGGCCGTGAAGCCTTCAGTATTCTCAACCAGGTCCTCGAAATCAAGGCAGTTAACAGGAAGCACATCCCTCAGGCCGGTCCTTCCCCAGCCTCCTTTTCCCATCTCCCCGGTAAATGAAAGCCAACCACCACAAAATATGGCATGGGTTCCATTACGTATGGCTTCCACCGTCAGCCGAACCCGGTCGGGATAGGTAAGCGGTTCCGATCCAAATTTTGCCCGGTTAAAAAAATCAGGAGCCAACTGGAAGATTTTTGCTTCGACATCACTGAAAACCAACACATCGTATTCATCCAGGATTTGCTCCCATTCCCCCGGGGCAAGCTTATAAAATTCCCAGGTAGGAACCGATTCAACCTCATGCTTGCCTGTGGATTCAAGCGCTTCTTTCAACCATTTGCCATAATTGAAGATATCCAGTCCTTTATGAGCATAATTAAAAGGAGTTTCTGCGAAAACAGGTCCCGTCATTACGGCCCAGTCCCCTACGTAATAGATTTTAGCCATCTCAATTTTTTTTCAAGTTACTAAATGCTTGCAGATAATGCCAAATCATTTTTATCTTTACCTTTATTAGCCAGACCAATTGATGACTTCTACCGAACGGATCCGCAAGGCGATGAACCTTACATCCCCTGACAGGGTGCCGTTGATGTGCCAGCCATCCTGGGGTTTTGTCCTGACCCAGCTACCGGAAATTAACCCGGTCGATCTATGGCATAATATGGACGGGATCTTTCCCAGGTCTTTCACTGATATAAGCCTTCGGTTCCATTTCGATGGTGTCCTTATACCTGCTGTAGGTCTTGCCGCACTGGACCAGGATCAGGTCCTCCGTGAAGATCCACTCTTTCCGGAGGGACCATCAATCTATTTTGAAAATGGAGATCAATGCATCTATTGCCGGGATGATCTGCCAAGATATTTCTATGAGAAGGTTCCTGAGATAAGCATCGATGAACTGGACCCGGAAAAAATTCCTGACACCATCAGCTACCATACCCCATCAAATCATTTGAGGATGTGGATAAATGAGGATAATCCGGGAAGGGTTGCAGAAATCTTCCAGGCCCGTGAATACGTGGATGGAAATTTATCCATACATGGTTCCACCTATGCACCTGAGGATTACCTGATAGACCAGCTGGGTGTGGAAGAGGCTTTCCTGGCCATGATGACCCACCCGGATAAATGCAGGGAAATTCTTTTACGATATGCCCAGGCAACTTCCCGGCATGTAAAAGAACAAATCGATGCCGGTGCGGATGCCATTAATTTTTCTGCTCCCTGGACCGGACAGAATTTCATTTCCCTTGACATGTATGAAAATATCATTGCCCCTGCACAGAAAGTTATTGCCGATGTCTGCAATGAAAATGGTGTACCTTGTTACTGCCATACATGTGGTTCGATTGATGACCGGCTGGAGTTGATCATTGATTTAGGTTTCAGCGGACTGGAATGTCTTGATCCACCACCGCTTGGAAATGTGGAACTCGAAGATGCGGTCAGAAGGATTGGGGACCGGGCCTTTATCAAGGGAAATATTGATCCGGTAAATGTACTGATGAACGGCACCCCGTCACAGGTGAGGGAAAATGCCATTATATGTCTGGAGGCTGGAATGAAGGCAAAAGGTTTTATCCTGAGTACTGCCTGTTCCATCGCTCCGGCAACTCCGGCTGAAAACCTTGATATTTTATATGAGGTTGTTGAACAATACGGAACCTATTAAATAAGGCCATTAGCGATATTTTATCAGATACCAATTTTACCGCACTGGATTGGGTGATTGTCATCCTTTACCCAATGATCTCTGTTGCCATTGGCATTTATGTCAGGAAATTCATAAAAAACATGCGGGATTTTGTTACTGCCGGCCGCAATTTGGGCCTCTGGCTGGGTATTGCAACCATGACTGGAACGGAACTGGGTTTGATCACTGTGATGTACAGTGCCCAGAAAGGATTTACAGGGGGATTTGCAACTTTTCATATTGCTGTGGCTGCCATGATCGTGACATTTATTGTTGGT
>DAOWJB010000128.1 GCA_030640625.1 Bacteroides sp. | reverse complement strand
TGATAGGATTCTATACAGCCAACGTTGGCGGCATGGGAAAAGCCGATATCATCTCCGCGTACAAGCAGATATACCTCTTCCTCCGGATTAAATTTCTGCGTAAAACCTGTAATTGCAATCAGGTTCAATAAAACTGCTGAAAGGATGTTTCTTTTCATTTCAGATTGTATTTATTTTCTATACATCATTCTCGGGAAGTTTGAACCGGGAACCAGGACATGAGATTTTCAGCCTTTTGCCAGAGCGGTTTATTATTATAACAGTCCATATGTGTTACCAGGGTGTACCCTAGTTTCCTGCCGGTTTCGGCTATTCTCCTCACATGCGTAAGTTCTTTATCAGGTGCCTTCTGCCAGGCAACCCAGTCATGGAACATGACCGGCATATGTTCGTTCTGCTCGCTCCGGGTGTGAATTTCTTTTAGCATATATTCCAGGGGATCGCCATACTCTTTTCTATCCATCCAGGCTGTATCGCTGTATCCGCTGATAAATCCCATCACTTCAGGATGACCAAGGATTTCATAATTGATGAATTCCCTGCTTCCATCAATCCCGGTTAAAAATGAATTTATCATCCTTGTTCCCAGTTTAACCACCATTTCAAATTCTGCCCTTGATTTTTCTGTGGCATCAAAACCTGAGAGGGAGGGACCATCATCACCGGTACCGCACATTGAGATCCCGGACGGGCGTCTCCCGAATACTTCACTGTGTGTACGGAAGGACAACTCATAATCTTCCTTCAGGATATCAACAGGTTTCCCCCTTTCATATCCCAGGCCAATATGGGAATATGAATGATCCTGCATATCGAAGAGGGGATCTTCCGCGGTCTCCTGATGAAATGCAGTGAATTCGGATCTCATATTTTCCAGGGTAAAGCCCCTGCAAAACATGGTAACCGGGATCTCATCTTTGCGATGGACCTCCGCGAGCTTTTCAAGAAAACCGGCCATCTCGTCCGGTTCGCCCCACCATTCGGTATCGTAGCGCATCAGCATCAGCTTTTCCTGTACCCTGTTGCAGCAACCTGCCAGTCCCGCAGGCATGGCAGAAAGTATGGCCGTAACCATACCGGCATTTTTAATAAAAAAGCGTCTGTTCATGCATCAATACCTTTACCCGGAGTATGTTTACCTGACCCCTGCCAGGGTTTCAACAATCAGTTTTACCATTCTTTCTTTCTGGATTGCCAGGATTTCATTACCTTTTTCGGGACTTGCCCACAATCTGGGATCCTTTCCCCCAACCCCGACCGGCCATTTTGATGTATCAGCAGGCAGGTACTCCATTTTGACAAGCTCTGGCCTCAGCGCCATTACCAGGGATGTTTCATTCATGGCAGCATGGTCGACCATAATGCCCATTCCCTCTTTATCCCTGTAACCCCAGCAATGCAGGATTTTCAGGCCATATTTTTCTTCCCACTCTTCTGTATGGTCTCTTACGAATCCTGTTGAGGGCCCGTGACCGTGGGCAACAAGGACCTTGAACCCGGAACGACTAACCTGTTTCAGGATGGCTTCCATCATTGCCTTGAAATCTTCCTGTGAAATCCAATATGAGCTGCCATCCAGCTTTTGACTCGGATAGGCGTTTTTGGAGGCTTCTTCCCCCATATATATATCCATCCCATATAGTTCCTCCTCATTGATAATCTTCTTTCTGTCGGGCCCCATAAACAACATTGGATATACTATCCCGCCGGCTTCCCGGGCCAACATGATAAAAAATTCCTTGGACTGGAGCCCGTCCGAGCCCAGGGGAAGGTGTTCACCATGCCATTCGATGGTCCCCAAAGGTAGATAAGCCACAGGCGCTTCTGCCAGGCGTTCTCTGAATTCAGTCGGGGTCAATTCTTCGTACAAGACTTTTTCTGACATTGTATTTTCAATTGGTTTCTCCTGACTACTGCAAGACATAAGCAGAAGACACAGGGTAATAAATGTAATAAATTTCATGGCCTAAATTAATTAATGCTTATTTGTCGATCTCCGTTACATCCAGTCAACCTTTATTGAAGAATCATGTGGTTTGCCAATTATGTCTCCGTACAGTTCAGGCCTCCTTGCCTTACGGTAGCGAAAACCTCCCGCCAGCTCAAGCTTATCAGCGGTGCATAGTCCAACGACAATCTCATCATCAAAACTCCGGCATTCGCTGATGATCTCTCCGTAGGGATCAAAGATCATGGAATTCCCGTTTTTCACCTGGTTGTCATCCATGCCGATGGGATTTGAAAAAACAAGGTAGATGCCATTGTCGTAAGCCCTTGCAGGCAGCCATCTTAGTAACCAGTCCCTCCCTTTCGGGCCGTCAAATTCTTTCCTCAGCGAGTTGGGATCATTATGCCGGTTATCCCAGAGCTTTTTATCCACCCAGCCGCGTCCGGGCATGGGGGAGGGGGTACAGCAGGTAACATGAGGTGCGAAAATAATCTCTGCTCCCAACAGTGCCGTAGCCCTTACATTTTCAATAATGTTGTTATCATAACAGATCAGGATTCCGCATTTACAGCCGTAGAGATCGAAGACGACATATTCATTGCCTGCTGAGAGGTATTTGCTGATAAAGGGATGCAATTTCCTGAACCTGGCCACCATTCCCTCGCCGTTAACGCAGATATAGGTATTGAAAAGCTTTTCTCCTTCTTTCTCGACGAGACCGGCAAGAACCGCTACCTTATATTTGGCTGCTATTTGTATGAGGCGACTGGTGCTTTCCCCGGAAGGGACTTCCTCTGCCAGTTCGAATATTTCTTCTTTGCCCAGGTCCCTGAGAAATGTATAGGATGGGATGCAGAGTTCATGAAAGCTAATGAGCTGGGCACCCTGGTCTGCTGCGCTGCCAGTCAGCTGCTCAATCCTCGAAAAATTATATTCCTTATCACCATTCCTGGTTTGAAACTGGGCTGTTGCAATCCTGATGTCTTTCATTTTAATTGTTTTATTTGAATATCACATCCCCCTTGAACTTCCTGAAATGAGCATCCAGGGGATTGAGTATCTTTTTCTCTCCGTACTTTAAATTTTCAAAAGAAATACCTCTGATACCATCTTCCGTGATCGCGTGTATATCCGAAAAACATATTGGACCGTCCAGCACAGTCACATCTTCGAACCGGATATTCACCATGCTGGCATTTTCGCCAAGCTGGTTTATGGCAAACAGCATATGCCGTACATCACTTACGCGAATATTGCTGAAGCGGAAATTGCTGGCTTTACCCGATTTCGAAGAAAGACCAAATACTCCTGAAAGACTGTGCAGAACGTCGATATTGCTATATTCCACATCCCTGGCAATCAGATCATCCGTTTTATAACCGAATTCCATGACCATTCCGAAATCACCTTTCCAGAAAACCGAATTACGGACCCTGATCCTTTCAACCGGACGGGTTACATTGGGATTTGATTGCAGGGCAATACAGTTATTCCGGGCATTAATAAATGCACCCTCAATGATCACATCGCAGCTTTCTATGATGTTGATCCCATCATCGCTCATCCGGCGTTCCCGGGTGCCAATTCCCGTAAAATCTTTGACTTCCACATTCGTACACCGGTTCAGCACCAGGTTCCTGAAACTCGGATCCACACTGATCAATCCTTCTATCCTTACGTTCCGGCAATCTTTCAGGTTAATGGCGGGTTTTTCCATCTGGGGATACATGGATCCCTCCAGGATCCCGTTCCCGCAAATTCGTATATCACTTGCACCCTCTGCTACAACACAACCCTTTACATATGCACCTTCTTCTATAAACAGGGTTTCCCCGGAGTTCAGGTGAATTTCCCCTGCTTCATAAACCCTGTCTGCCGCAAAATACCGTACCTTCTCATCCAGGGAGTCGACCATCCAGTCGCTTACACCATGGGCGAATACCATGAGGGGATACACGTAGTTATCGTTGATCTTTACAAAACAGTCCGTCGCCCGGTCCAGGCTCAGGACCACTTTTTTCCCTTCAATCTTTTTCCCGATGTCCAGATGACCTGGCAATACTTCGGCTTTGTGCACCGCACCCTCGCATTCGATCTCAATTTCCACGTTCCCGGAAAAAGTAAAACTGACAAAGGCTCCAACCTGGGAATAATACAACGGAGCTGCATGTCCGTTCACCCGGACCTGATAGAAGTCACTGTAAGTAACCCCTTCCATCTCCCCGGACAGGTGCAGCCAGGACGAATCTGGTTTGCAGTTTCCCAATAAAGATAGCATGATCAGGGTATACAGTATATGTTTCATTATTCAAATCTAATATTATCAGCAAATTCAGAGAATAGATTTGCTTCAAAAGCAGATTTAATTTCCTTTCCATGTATGATCAGGTCTTTAAAAAATACATCCCGGTATATATGCTCATTGTCAAAACCAGTGATTATGGAATTCAACGGGACACCTTCTGAGACTATAATTTGCTCCAAACGTATATTCTCGCAATGTCCCCGTTCACTGTCCTTCGAGTAATGGGAATGCAGGATCTGGAAATGACATAGATATCCTCTGGCATCTTCGATGCGTATGTTTTTGTAGCGAATATTCCTGACCACTGCCCGGTCGCCGTTATGTATGCTGAATACACCCCCGTTTCCTTCCACATGGATAATATCGCAGTCCTCAATGGAGATATCAGACATTTCCTCTGCCCGGGTCTCAAATCCGATCTCAAAGGCATTTCCCCATTCTGCATTCCATAAGGTGCTGCCCCTTACTTTAATGTTCCTGACATTACGACATCCAATGCAATCCTCCTTATTCTTCCTGGCGGCGTTTTCCAGAAAGTATTTATTCACCGAACAAGCTTTTACAACTATGCAGTCATCCTTGGAACGGATGAAGGACCGGTCAATGACAACATCCTGGCAGCCCACGATATCCATGCCATCATCGGAAGGCCGCCAGCCTATGATACGGACATCATTAATGGAGAAATCATCGCAGGCAAAATAGGCAGTGGTCCATCTTGGATTGCCAATTACATGGATATTATTTATGCTGAATCGCCGGGAATTAATGCCCACCAATGCATAGTTACCATCCTGACGTGAAATATCCCTGTTATCCAGTATGCCATGGCCGATTATTGAAACATCATGGATGTCCTGCAACACAAAGGATCCCGCAAGGATGGCCCCGCCTTCAACAAGGACAGTTTGTCCGCTTTGAACGTTAAATATCCCGAGCTCGTGCTTTTTGCCTGCTTCGAAAATTATATCCGCAGCGGCTTTTTGCTCCTCGCTCAGCGGATTTTCGGCAAATACAAATAGTGGCCTGTATATATGCTTATCGAACTCAACGGAAATTTTCTGATTTTCCGGCATTAAAAAGCTCAGATACTGGCCATCAATTTCTGGTTCTATACCCAGGCTTTTCGGGCGAATGTCAATGGACTTGAATGGATATTCTATCCGGATCCTGACCTTGACATTACCTGTTGAACCAAAGGAAGCCATTCCCCCCACCGGCGTGTCATAGACCAGTATCTCCTGTCCGTCTGCCCAGACTTTGAAGTCCCCTGCCAGTGGAACGTTCTCAGGATAGGTATACGGGAAAACTTCGGCTTTCATATTCACCCGGGTCATCCAGGTCAAAAGCAGTATTGCTAATATCAATCTGCTTGTCATCTTCTGCATTTTACCATCCATTCTCTAAGCACCTGATGAAATTCAACAGGGAAGGCATGTCCCGTGTTCTCCCGCTTCATATCACCCCCGATCATAACCAGAAAATTATGATTCTCGAGGACAGAAGGATCTTTTAGATGTCCCCCTCCTTCGATGATGTAGAAATTCTCAAAATACGCCTTGATTTCCGTCTTTTCACGGCTCAATAGAATGGAAGTTGTATGGGCTCCGTTCGAAAAGCCTCCCATAAAAGTGTTGTTTGTGTCAATATTCGGGATTACCTCATAAAGTTTTTCCAGCATAACCCGGTACTGTTCCCAGATGATATCAGATTCTTTATGAGTTAATGCCATCCTGGACCAGTAATTGGAAGAATCCGCATTCACACTGTCAAGTGATGCTTTGAAAAGAGGGAAGTTCACACATATGAAATCCTTTTCAACTGTCACAGATCTGGGTATTCTCACATTGTTTCCGGGTCCCCCATCACCTCCGTTCAGCCACAAGACCAGGGGGAAGTCCTTTTCCGCGGCATAGTTTTCAGGAAGATAAATACCGATGCGTACAGGATGTTCCCTTCCCTGTACTTTGGCAAACAGCGTTTCGCTAAGCTCCGAATCAGTGTGAAGAGTGATGCCTGGAGGGTAACGGTAGGCATCGTTCCTGCAGGAAAACAGTGAAATGATAATCAATAAAAATATTAAACGGGTTCCGGTATACATGGTATTGTTATTTTCACTGGTCCGAAAAGTCCGGCATCGAGATCATTAAAAAGGGGAATGCCCGTTTTCCCCCAAAAATGGATTGACTCCTCGACATCATTTATTAAACTCATCTCATTGTGAACCAGGTTCCCTACCCGGATACGAATGCTGTTTTCTCCCTCCCTCAGGAAGCCGGAGATATTATATCGGAATGGTCTCCATAAGCGGGAGCCTGCATTTTCCCCGTTAATCCAGACCTCGGCCATATAAAGTACGTTTCCCAAGTCTAGGTTGGCCTCCGGATATGCCTTATCCAGTTGAAATGTTGTTTCATAATCTACAAAGCCTGTAAACCTGTGCAATCCGTAATCATACCAGGATCCTGTTTTTCCGGGGGATTTTCCCTTACATTGGAATTCTACCGGGGAAGTAAGGTGATCTGAGTATGCCCGGGGATCATGGCGTATGTAAATCCTTTGCGCCTTGGCGGGAAGCTCAATCCTAGAGTTTTGGATGGTCAATCGCTCACCACCTGACCAGGCCACCGACTGATCTGAGATCCCGGGCAGATTTGCCAGAACGGCTCCCGGGGGAACATTGATCCTCCACCAGGCATATTCGTGCGGACCGATATTCTTTTTGGGGTTATCGAACAGTTCAATTCGTTCGCTGTAAATCTTTTCAGGCGCTCTGAAGGGAGAGTCCCAGGTGCTGTCATCAAAGTCGGGCCTGTACCATCCTTCGGCTTTTGTTTTGGATT
>DAOWJB010000098.1 GCA_030640625.1 Bacteroides sp. | reverse complement strand
GTTCTTTCTCTGTAAGTAATCCTTCAACTTCCGTTTCTGGTGCTGATCGTGTACAGGAACCCGCAAATATAAGTGACAGGGCCAATGTTCCGGCAAAAATGAAAATCAGATTTTTCATGTAATTTTATATTTTTAGTAGGGCAAGTCAATTTAGTAAAAGCATGAAACATTTTATCATTTTTACCGGGATAATACATTTATGAACCGACATATCCATGTTTTGGTGCTTATGCTTATAATCCTGCCCGGAACAGGTAAAAAAAACTATGCGCGGGACCCATCAGACGAAAAAATTATCTATCTTCTTCCTGGACAGAGTGCCGATTGGCGGCTTTTTAAATACATTGATTTCCCGTATGACACTGTTCATCTGGAGTTTCCGGTCCCCGATAAGAAAACCACTCTCAAAGAGTATGCCCATGGATTTATTTCCAGGATTGATACAGCAAGACCATTTATTTTGATCGGTGTATCCTTTGGTGGTATGATCTGTTCAGAACTTGCAGATACCCTGGAACCTGAAAAAATAATCGTTATTTCCAGTGCCAAATGCCGAAATGAACTGCCTGGCAGGTACAGGTTCCAGAAAACCATTCCACTAAACAGGATTATCCCTAAAGGAATGACAAAATGGGGAGCAAAGGTCATCGCTCCCATTGTAGAACCTGCCCGTAAAGTGGATAAGGAAACCTTCAACTCAATGATTGAGGCCAAGGATCCGGACTACCTTAAGAGAACTGTGAATATGATCATTAACTGGAATAAGGAAGGTTATGATAGCAGGATCATTCACATTCACGGTGACAAAGACCATACCCTGCCGTATAGAAAATTAAGATATGACCATTTGGTTAAAAACGGAACACATATGATGGTTTACATCCGCGGAGATGAAATCAGTGAGTTAATTAATGAGATACTTCATTGAGTTTATCCTAAAACTTATATAATCAAGCGTTTTCAGCCCATATTATTATTAATTTTATTATCCCTAAAACCCGGATCTTGAAAACTCAGATTCCTGCTGAACTGGCACCCTGTGGGATATGGTGTGGCGCCTGTCCCTCTTATCAGAAAACCTGCAATGGATGTGCTTCTGAAGAACGGAAACAAAAGCGGACCAGTAAATGGGGCTGCCGAATCAGGGTATGTGCTTATGAAAAGGAAGCTGTTGATTTTTGCATGGACTGTGAAAAGTATCCATGCAAGATCCATCTGTCTAAGCTTGGACATTCGCATCCGGGAGATGCTAGATTCGATTACCGGCGGGAGATCCCTGGGAATTTCATGAAAATGAAAAAACTTGGATTTGAAAATTATATCAAATACCAGCGGAACAGGTATGCATGTAAAGATTGCGGAGGACTGATCCATTTCTATTATTATAGCTGCTCACAATGCGGGCGTAATCAACAGGTATGATGAAAATAAAAACGAGGGACTGGTCGGGGTTAATATAATAATTAAAGGTGCTGTACATGGGACCGTCTCCGGGATACACGGGGATTATATACTAAAATAGATCCCATCAGGGCAACAGGCTATCATGTTTTCCTTCATCGGTTATGAAACGCATGAGGTGGTAATTAATTTCAAGGAGGGTGAAGAGAAGGAATACAATCTTGCCCTGATCCCGGGCAGTATAGATCTTTCCTCCGTTACTGTGAAGGCCAGGCAACCTTTCTCAGCTGCATCTTCGAAAGCCATCCGTGATTTTGACCTGAGAATAAAGCCTGTACGATCGGCACAGGATCTCCTGCAGCTGGTTCCTGGCTTATTCCTGGCCCAGCATGCCGGGGGAGGAAAGGCTGAGCAAATTTTCATGCTGGGTTTTGATGCGGACCATGGCACAGATGTAGGAATTTCCGTTGATGGCCTGCCGGTCAATATGGTAACACATGGTCACGGCCAGGGATATGCTGACTTGCATTTTGTAATCCCGGAGATTATTGATGTTATGACCGTTTACAAGGGACCCTATTTCAGTCAGTATGGTAATTTTGGGACAGCATGATCATAACCTGGTGAAACTGGAAGGGGGTATGTTCAATACAGCCAAGGCAACTACCGTACTTAAAATTCCTACTACAGGTAAACATCAGAGTGCATATCTCGCTGGACAGTATTACTATTCAGATGGACCTTTTGAAAGTCCACAAGGATTTAACCGTGCCAACATTTATGGAAAATTCCACACACATCTCACTCCACGCAGTGAACTGGGCATCGGAGTCGGTGCCTTTACCTCAGCCTGGGATGCATCCGGACAGATCCCTCAGCGGGCCATTGACAACGGGGTAATTGGTCGGTGGGGAGCCATAGATGACCTGGAGGGAGGCACGACAGGCAGGTATAATATTTCCGTCGATTACCATTTTAAGGAAGGCTATGAACATGATTTCATGGTCCAGGCATTTGTTTCAAAATATGATTTCAAGCTTTATTCGAATTTCACCTTCTGGTTGAACGACAGTATTGACGGAGACATGATCGAACAGACTGATAACAGGACCGTTTATGGTATTAACACCCACTACAGTCTTCGTAAAACATTTGGCAACCTGCGTACCCTTACCAAGGTGGGCGGAAACTACCGGGGTGACAATATCGATTTAAGCCTGTGGAAAAGTCCAAACCGGACACGTAAATCTATTCAGACCGATAACACTGTAAATGAGGTAAATATGGCATTCTGGCTGGAAGAGGACCTGGTTTTCAGTCGTTTGTTTAAGCTGCAGCTGGGACTTCGGGGGGATTATTTTACTTTTAATTCACTCGATCATCTTGATTACCCTGAATTCGCAGGGAATGAACTTCCCCATGCAAGTGGTTATGCCCAGTCTGCCATCCTGAGTCCCAAGTTAAACATGGTGCTTTCACCCACCAACAATATTGATATTTATACAAATATTGGTACCGGCTTTCATTCCAATGATGCCCGGGATGTAATTATTGCCCAACGCATCCGGGAGATTATCCATGCAGGAGAGGAACAGGAACTTGAGGATCGCAACTTTGATCCGGCGCACAGCGATATTAAAACCTTGCCCAGGGCCACAGGTGCTGAACTTGGTACACGCTTCAGCCTTGGGAAAAATATACTGGTCAGCCTGGCGGGCTGGTACCTTCATATGGAAGAGGAATTGGTATTTGTCGGGGACGAGGGCAGTACCGAGATAAGTGGAGAAACCCGTCGATTAGGGATAGATGCGGAAATCCGTATGCAATTGGCCAGCTGGATATGGGCCGATGTGGACCTGAACCTGTCAGACGGCAGGTACATCAATGAACCTGCAGATGCCAACTACATTCCGCTGGCCCCCCGGTTAACCTCCCAGGGAGGAATCAACTTTCTGCACCCTTCTGGTTTTGAAGCTGCGGTCAGGTACCGGTACGTAGGAGACCGCCCCGCCAACGAAGACAACAGTGTTGTGGCCATTGGTCACTTCCTGAATAATCTCGTCCTGGCCTATCGCTTCAGGGGATTTAAGATCTTTACCCAGGCGGAGAACATATTCAATATCACCTGGAACGAAGCCCAGTTTGATACGGAATCGAGGTTATTTTACGAACCATTTTCTGTATCTGAGCTTCATTTTACCCCCGGCAATCCATTCAACATCCAGCTGGGGATCAGCTATGAATTTTAAATAATTTGTAACACCATTCAGCTATCAGCTGGCTGGTTACATGGCATATTATTGGTATTTTTACAAATCACAAATACCAAGGCCATGAATGAATTCTATCCAGAGACAATTACCAGCCTGCCTGAAGCAGACATTCCTTTTAAAGGTGTAAAGGGATGGCTTTCTCAGGGTCCGGATCATCAAATTGTCTTTTTTGAAATTGAAGCAATCGGTGAAGTTGCCGCTCATAAGCATGGAGCACAATGGGGCACTGTGTTTAAGGGAGAAATGGACCTGACTATGGGAAGGTTGACCAGAACCTATCAAAAGGGAGATTCCTATTTCGTGCCTGATGGTGTAGTACACTCAGCCGTCTTCAGGCAGAATACCTGGTTAATGGATTTCTTCGCAGATAAGGAAAGATACAAAGCCAAATAATCATTCCATTGCAGGATATCCGGAAATATGGAAAACTGCCCTATTCTGTTATACTTGTTCACGGCGGACCCGGAGCAGCCGGTACCATGGAACCAGTTGCAAAGAAATTATCCGGACACAGGGGAGTGATTGAGTCTCTTCAGACCAGGTACAGCATTGATAGCCTGTTGGTTGAATTACGGGGAGTGGTCAGCTTGTTTGGTAATCCACCTGTTATTCTAATCGGCCATTCCTGGGGTGCATGGCTGTCATTGTTGTTCGCTTCAAAATATCCTGACCAGGTAAAGAAAATTATCCTTGTCGCTTCGGCTCCGCTGGAAGAAAGTCATGCATCTGAGGTCATGGAAACACGCCTGAAACGTTTGAAGGCCAAAGATGCTGATTTATTGATCAGGCTTATGAACCAGATAAATATAGTGCCATCCGGTGAAAAGGATCCTCTTTTTCTTGAAATTGCTAAATTAATAAGAAAAGCAGATGGTTTCAAACCGGATTCAGGGCAGTACGATAATGCAACATTTGACTTTAAGATCTATGAATCCGTTTGGGCTGAGGCTGAAAAAATTAGATCAAGCGGTGAATTACTATCGCATGCCAGCAGGGTCGGCTGTCCGGTATTGGCCATTCATGGCGATTATGACCCTCATCCGTACGAAGGCGTAAGGGCTCCACTTGAAAAAGTAATCAGAGATTTCAGGTTCCTGCTTCTGGAGGATTGCGGGCATGAGCCCTGGAGCGAGACAGTGGCAAGGGAATCTTTCTACAATATCCTGGAAAAGGAATTATGAAAAATAAAAAAATCATTCTTTGGGATCATGACGGTGTGCTTGTTGATACTGAAAAATGGTATTTCGAGGCAACCCGTAAGGCATTGTCAGAATTTGAGATAGAGGTGGATAAATTGCGTTATCTGGATTTTATGCAGGATGGAAAGAGTATGTGGTCACTTGCTTACAGTAAGGGATTCTCAGATAAGATGATAAGCGATCAGAGAAAAAAAAGAGATATTTATTACCAGGATTTCCTGCTAAATAAGGATATTGAAATTCCTGGGGTGGAAGAAACTCTGGCAGCGCTCTGTATGACTTATTCAATGGCTATTGTCACAACTTCAAAACGTAAAGATTTTGAGCTGATCCATAAGAACAGGTCTATTGTAAGGTTTATGGATTTCGTTATGACTGTTGAAGATTACCGGAAAGCCAAACCCGATCCGGAACCTTATCTTGCCGCTTTAAAAAAGTATGGAGCGGTCCCTCAAGAAGCCATAGTGATCGAGGATTCAGGCAGGGGATTGAGATCTGCAGTTGCTGCCGGGATTGATTGTATCGTGGTCGAGAATGAATTTACCAGCACGCATGATTTTACCATGGCAAAAATGATTTTAAAATCAATTACAGATCTTAAAAAAGTTTTGATAAATTGATGCGTTAGTATTTCTCATATTTTATGGAAGCTCCAATAGTAAAACCTTTTTATAATTGTCCATCACTGGATGGCTGCCATTGCCAGACAAATTCCCTGGCCAAGATCTTTCATCATGCACTCCATCCGATTTCAGAGGAAATGTTACTTGGACTGGGAGCGGGACAAGGATTCTTTTTCTGGCACCAGAAAGGGGCCTGGCCATTTATTGGTGGCAGAAGCAATGTAAAAAATTTCTTTACAGACCTCGGTTCACGATGTGGGGTGAGCATCGAAAGCAAATCAACCTACAATGTAAAAAAAGCCAGGAAAGCCCTGATTAAACAAATGGGAAGGAGGAAACCGCTGATGGTCTTTGGAGATATGGCTTATATACCATGGTTCTCACATATTCCTGATGATTATCATTTTGGGGGACATACCTTTGTTATCTGCGGATTTGACTGGGGAAAAACATTCCTTGCCTCTGATATCGATCCCAAGACAAGTGGAACCAAAAAAGGTTTTTATGCACCCATTACCCTGGAACAGCTTGAACAGGCCAGAAACTCACGACATAAGCCTTTCCCACCTAAAAATACCTGGCTTGAATTTGATTTTAACGGATTCCATCCTCCACGTCCGGAAGACATCTACAGCTCCATCCGCCAGACCATTAATGATATGCTGCATCCAACCATCAGTAATGCCGGAATCAAAGGAATCCGACGCACCGGACAAGAGATAAAGAAATGGACGAAAATGTATGATGAAAAGACTGCCCGAATGGTCCTGTTCAACATCCACATTTTTATTGATATCGGTGGTACGGGTGGAGGTATTTTCAGGTTCATGTATTCGCGATTCCTGAAGGAAGCCTCTGAGATCACCTCGAATCCAGCTCTCTCAGAAATCGGTGAGATCATCGAAGGCTCCGGCATGCAGTTTTCCGAAACCGGAAAACTGTTCAAAGACTTTGAGAATCTCTATGACATGGCAGACCGGATCAAACAGGCCGATGACAAGCTTAATGATATAGCAAATATTGAAACCGTGGCCTATAAACAACTCTTAAAAGCAATACCAATTTGAATAATAATACAATATACGATCAACTTCTTCAGTCCTATTCTGAAAAAAACCTGACCGGTATCACCACCCAATTGATCGGATTATATCAGGAAAAACAATATGATATATTGCGTGAGGTTATGGCCACTGTCTCTGAATTTACAGGCGTAAGGGAAGAGAAAATTCAAAGATGTTTTGCTTATTTATTAAAGCTGTATCATCCTGACAGAACCAAGTACTATATCAATTTCATTCGTGAGCATTACCGTTCAGGAAATTATGATCAGCTTCAGCACCTCAAACATATTTTCCTGGTTGAAGATATGGATTTCGCCACCATGCGGTCAGCAACAATAGATGAAGACATTGATTACCATCCTGAGGAGGTTTGGGATGATTCTGATCCGGGATTCGTATTTTTTAATGAAGAACAAATGAACATGCCTGATGATATTGGTGAGAATACAATAGAGGAAAAGCAGCATGATGATTTTATATCGGCGGTAAAAAGAAAGATTTATGGAAGCATGGAAATTGACCTGCCGGTGCACCAGCTCGAAGATCTTGAAGAGATAGAAATGGCTGAATATGAAATCAGCTCACTGGATGGAATCAGGTTTTGCAAATATGCTGTTTCCATGGATCTCTCTGGCAATAATATTAATGATATATCGGAAATCATTGAATGCAGGCTATTAAAAGAATTGTATTTATCCAATAACCAGATCAGCATTATTGACCCCATCGGCAACCTGGGTGATTTAACACAATTGGATTTATCATACAACCAGGTGGATGACCTGGCCCCTTTATCCAGGTTGAAACACCTCGAATATGTAAACATATCAGGGAATCCTGTATCAACAGATCAGATAGAGAAACTGAAAAAGAGAGGAATACTGGTTGTAAATTAGGAACATAAAATCACAAAAAGCAAGTCTCCTGGTAATGCTTCTTATGCTGGTTTATGCACTTTCTGTTTCAGGAAGTGATATAAACATTCATAGAATTAAGGGAATTGTTTTAAACCAGGAGACTGGAAAACCCATCCCAATGGCTGAGGTATTTATTTCCGGTACCACCTATGGCAGCATTATAAATGAAAAAGGTGAATTCGGGCTCAAGACCAGGTACCTCCCATGCCAGCTGGTAGTAAGCCATATTTCCTATGCGCCCTTCTCCATTTTGATTGACCTGGAAACCTTGACATTTGTTACCATTAAATTGGTCCCGTATGAACACGAGATCCGGGAGATATCTATTGAGGCAATGAATCTGCGAAAAGAAAACCTGGAGCTGTTCAGACAGGCATTTCTCGGTATGGATGAAATTGCCTATGCTTGAACCATCCTCAATGATTCGGTCCTTTCGTTCAGATGGGATTCTTCAGTTTTCTCGGCTTCAGCCTATCAGCCCTTACTGGTAGATAATAGTAAACTGGGTTACAGGATTAAGATCATCCTTAATGAGTTTAAATTGGTTTATGATCCGGTGGCCTTCGAGAAGATTCGGAAAAACAAGAAGGGTAAGACATACATTGCAGGCGCCACGTACCAGATGCTGGGTGAATTTTTTTTCATCCCGCATCCTCCCGGGAAAAGAGGAAAACAAGAAAGAATCACAAAATCCAGATTGAAGGCCTATTTCGGTTCAAGAATGCACTTTCTCAGGTCCCTTTATCTGGGTAACCCAAGAGAACATGGATATGATATTAAACCGGACTTCTACCTGGCTCCTATAAGCGGAAACAGCGATATGCACTGGCCTGGTATAAAACTCATCTTCCTGGATTCCGACGGATACCCTGACAGGATATTACTCTATCCCAATCATACAATGACCATTGATTTTGTACAAAAATATTCCTGAGAACCTTTGAATCTCAATAAGCGAAAGGGTACTGATCTGATCCATCACTATTCTGAGGTGAACTTTGTCAGTAAGAGATGCGTGGTTCGCTCCATTGGGACTACTTTTGACTATTGCCTTATATTTTCAGGCTATATCGCTGGACAAAGAATAGCAAACATGCTGCCGGATGATTTCATGTCGGATGATTTCATGCCGGATGACTCAAGGTAAATTCTCTCATAATTAACCTTAATCACATAATTTCAATGAATGCTTGCTCGTTGCGGAAATTTGGATTTTATGGCTGAACATAATAAACACCTGGAAACGGCTGATGGATATGCCAGGAAGTATGACAAGGCAGGAAAGCAAAGGTCCTGGTACGGTCCCGATATAATATTCGGACTCATGTATGAATATCTTGTCCCCGGTGAATCATTACTGGATATTGGAATAGGTACCGGCCTTGATGCAGCTATTTTTCAAAAAGCCGGTATAAAGGTTTATGGTATTGATGGCTCAAAAGAAATGCTGAAAATCTGTGAAGAAAAACAGGTAGCCGTTGAACTAACGCAACTGGATCTCCTCCGGAAAGACATCCCATACACTGATGAATTTTTCAATCATGCCATTGCCAATGCCATTTTTCATATTATCGGAGAAATTGAAAAAACCCTTAGAGAAATAAAACGGCTATTAAAAAAAGGTGGGCTATTTGGTTTTACCATTGATGAACAGGATCCCGGGATAGATTCAGATTACAAAGAAACAGAAACCAGGGGCATTTATTTGAAAATGAATGAACATTATGGCTTCCCGGTATACAGGCATGCAGACCATTATGTATTGGACCTGTTTGACCGGCATGATTTTGATCTTTTAAAAAAGACAAAATACAAGGCTTTTACAGCATACGAAGATAATCCCAGTCATAATCTGAGCCTTTACATAGCAAAGAAAAACTAATTGCCGATGGTTTAATGTTTAATGCTGTAGATGTAATCCACCCCTCGAAAAATATAAGATTTGTTGGCAATGGCTGTTGATGCCCAGAATTTATCATCAAGTTTATGCTGGCCGAGAACCTCGAATTCTTCCCCTGCCCTGATCACATGTGTGGTCCCCTTCTCATCCAGGCAGTAGATCCTGCCATCAACAGCCCAGGGTGATGCCCAGAAAGGACCTGCATCGGGCACTTTGATGCTCTGGTAAACGGGCTTTCCGGTCGAAGCTTCATAGCAAAATATCATACCTCTTCTGCGTTCCACAATATATATGAGACCCTCATAAAGTAAAGGTGACGCCATGGCCAATCCTGATTCCGGCTGGGACCAGGCAACTCCGGGGCTAACAGTTTCTCCTTCCCCTGGTGTGATATCACCTTCAGCCCCAGCCTTTACCGCAAACAGGGTGCCACCACCATCGCGACGCTTTTCATTTCCCAGATAGATCATCTCATTGTCGGCTACGGGAGAAGAAATATTCCGCCCGCCACCCAGATTTAACTCCCACAAAAGTTTTCCGGTGAGAGGATCATAGGAACGGGCATTCTGTCCGCTGGTAACCAGTTCTGTCCGGATCCTATTTTTCCAGATGATAGGTGTACTCCAGTTGGTCTTCTCATCCCGAGAAACACGCCATATTTCTTCGCCCGATTCCGAATCAAGTGCCACAAGGAATGATTTCTCTTCATTATCAAACTGCATATACAGGTTATTTTTAAATAGTACAGGGGAAGTGGATGTACCCCAATCCCCTTGGGTAAGGTATGATCCAAGATCCTTTTCCCAAACTAGGTTTCCATCCATCTCATAACAGTATAACCCTGTCATTCCGAAATAAACATAAACCCTTTTGCCATCAGTTACCGGAGTTTCAGAAGCATATGTATTGTCTCTGTGTGTGGGTATTTTTGGAATTCCCTTATATGCAGTCCGCTTCCATAATTCTTCACCTGTATTGAAATTCAGACAATATACCTCCCAGCTATAGATTGCATCTGATGGATTAATCTTTCGTACATCTCCTCCCTCACGCCGTATTCGTTGTTGTGTCGAATCTTCCAATACAGCCGAGGTAATGAATAATTTATCCCCCCATACAACCGGGCATGACCATCCCCTGCCATTTACCTTAATTTTCCAACTGATGTTTTTGTCATTGCCCCATTCCAGTGGCAGATTCTTTTCCTTTGTCAGTTGGTTACTTTCAGGTCCTCTGAATTGTGGCCATTTTGAAGTGCATGAAGATATCATCAATAGGGCCAATAGGGCAAAAATCAAATTACTAAAACTTCTCAATAACTTATTGGCATTCCACGGTTTCATATTACTTCTGTGTTAGTAAAATATTTGAACCTGCAAATCTATTAAACAGGATCTATTTTTTCGTATTTTAATACGATATTTTAAATAAGATGGCACGTAAGAATATATTTTCTGGATCACCATTTGAAAAACCCATTGGATTTTCAAGGGCAGTCAGAACAGGTAACAGGATACTGATTTCGGGCACAGCCCCAATTGCAGAGGATGGTTCGGCTGTATTCCCTGGCGATGTATACGGGCAAACCAGGCATTGCCTTCAGATCATTGAAAAAGCCATTATTGAGGCTGGTGGTCAACTTAAAGATGTGGTCAGGACACGTGTTTACCTTACCGACGGTGATACCTGGAAAGAGGCAGGTAAGGCCCATGGTGAATTTTTCGGTGATATCCGTCCTGCCTCCACCTTTGTTGAGGTTTCCCGTTTAATCGATCCGGCATGGATGGTAGAGATTGAAGCTGAATGTGAGATATGATTACAAGGATCATAACATCGGTTTGGATATTTTTATTAGGGTCACTGGCATGCCTGGCACAGGACCGGTATCAAATCTCGGCAGATCTTTATTATTCCGAGATACAGGACAGTGTATACCTCATCACGCACCATTTCCCCACATATGGTAGTAACAGCCTGTTTGTGTTGCTGTCCGGGAAACAGGGAGTATTGATCGACACGCCACACGAAACCACAGGTACAAGGTCTTTGTTGAAATGGATTAAATTTTCATTCGGGGACTTGCAGTTAACTGCCATCAATACCGGCTGGCATCAGGATAACCTCGGCGGAAATGAATACCTTCTATCTTTGAAAATACCAGTTTACGGTCCCGGGCTTACCGCGAGCCTCATTACAGATCATGGGAACGAACTTAAAGATCTTGTACTCGAACAAACAAGTTCACTGGACGATAAGCGCTATTATCAATCTTACAAAGAACTGAATTTCCTGCCACCTGATCATACCTTCCCCATAGATGAGGGACTTCTGCTCGAGAAAGGAGGGGAAACCTTTGAAGTGTACTTTCCGGGAGAATCACACACTATAGACAACACGGTAGTTTATCTCCATAATAATAGGGTTTTGTTCGGAGGTTGCATGATCTTGTCTATACGACACCAGCGACCTGGTTTTATTGACCACGCCAATATGATTGAATGGCCGGTAAGTGTAAATAAGGTGATCCAGAAATTCCCTTCCAGTGAAACCGTTATCCCAGGTCATGGTCCCCATGGCAATGCACGCCTTCTGGATCATACGGTAAAAATCCTTGAGACCTATAATGCTGACTCAAGCAAATAAAATACCACTAAGGTCTTTCCTTTTTGAAAACAATGCGGATCCTGTTATGCTGATCATAATACTGTCCATCCTTCTCGGCAGGTTCCCAATCCGGTCCCACAATTAACAAGCGGATGGCTTCATCTGAAAATGCCTTACCCGGACTTTTTAATACATTGATCTGCCCGGGCTTTCCATCGTGTCCAACCACGAAATTCAACACGACAACAGCCCTGGTCAGATCTTCCTCTTCCGGGAAGCGCAACTGACTTTTTATATATTCATTGTACTCTTTCTTACCAATGGCAGGTGTTGCACCACGGAAATCTGATCCTCCCTGCGGCTCATTTAAATCTGTAACAGTTACTGTATAACCAACAGGTTTTTCGATCTGACGGGCACCTGTCCCGATAATAACTATTTCTTCAAAGGTTTGGGCATCGGGTTCCAGGGTTATCACCAAGTCCTTCTGATCCTGCAGGGGTATTTCTTTCTGTTCCATGCCAATGAATTGAGCGATCAAGGTATTATCTGAATCATCCTCAATGGATATTTGAAATTTTCCTTCCAGATCTGTTACCGTTCCTGTGTTACTTCCCTTTACAGCAATAATTACCCCGGGCAGTGGCTGGTTATCTTCCCCGGAGATGACAACTCCAGACAGGGTATGTTGGGAACTGACTTCAACACCGGCCATTTGCAACTGTTCAGTAGCTTCCCTCTTTCTGGACTTTGCAACAGCCCTGCTCTCTACAGCCATTGCCGGTGCTGGTGCAGCTACCTCATCTGGCAGGATTTCTGTTTCGATTTCCATTTCTGCTGCATTGACGTCTGCAATTTCCTCTGTACGGATATCCGCAAGCTCATCTGTTTCTGCCAGTTCTTCAGAAATTCTCTCCACTGTGATGTCCGCTTCTACCTCAGCTTCCATTGCCATTATCTCAATGGCATCCTGGTCAGATTTCCTTGCCTGAACAGGAGCAATTTTAGCAGGTTCTTCATCTTTTTCGATGGTTTGCATCGGTAAGATTTCCCCTGAAGTTTCGCTTTTTGCATCTGTTTCAAGAGTGCCGGTAGTGGATTCTTCCATTTCCGGTTCGGGTGCATCGGCTACTTTCCTGTCCAATTGTCCCATCCTGCCATTAAACAGGGTAAAAAGAACTGATGTTACAACCACCAGGACAGCAACTGAAGCTGCAATCCGGTACCACATTGTCCTTGTACTCCGACTGGTCCGCCTGTGAAGCTGTCTGTGAAGCCGGCTTTGGAGTCCGGCCATATCTGACCGGGCTTCTTCCGGGGTTATGGAAGAAAGGCCTTCCAGTGCTTCGGCATCAAAAGGATCCTGTTGCATCGATCTCTCAAAGGCATTTCTTTCCTCATCGCTCATTTGATCCTGCGAATACCTGAGAAAATCCTCAAGTTCTTTTTTCGTATTTTTATTCCTCTTCGACATCTTTTCCTTCCAGACAAATTTTCAGATTTCTTTTGGCATTTTGCAAATAGCTTTTAACCTTTTTTTCTTCCATATTCAGGACAAGGGCTATTTCCCGGTAACTCTTTTCCTGGTAATAGAAAAGCTCAATGCATGTTTTCTGTTCACGCTTTAGTTTTTCAATACATTCCTTTAGTCCGGGATAGTCTCCCTGCCCTTCTTTATCAATAGGATGCAAATCAGGATAAAATTCCATATAATCTTCCTGATCTTTTATCCAGTTGTCCATTTGCCTGGACTCAGACTTATCCGATCTGATCTGCATCAGGCAATGATTCTTTGTCAGTACATATAACCAGCTTTTGAATTT
>DAOWJB010000289.1 GCA_030640625.1 Bacteroides sp. | reverse complement strand
CCGGTTTCCATCAGTCCACCAATAAAAATATCATCTGCCTCCTGGAGCATCCTCACCTTGTCTTCGGTGATATCTCCCAGTATCCTGACGGCCAGTCCCGGTCCCGGAAAAGGATGACGGTTCCGGATGATGGGATCGAGCCCTACACTTTTACCAACTTTCCTCACCTCATCCTTGAAAAGCAGCTTAAGGGGTTCGACAATATTCAGTTTCATTTTCTCAGGCAATCCGCCCACATTGTGATGGGATTTAATCTTGGCGGAAGGACCGTTCACGGAAACAGACTCGATCACATCAGGGTAAATAGTGCCCTGGGCCAACCACTTTACATCCTTAAGATTACTGGCCTGTTCTTCGAAGACCTCGATGAAATTACGACCAATACTTTTCCGTTTAAGTTCCGGATCAGTGATCCCTTTCAGGTCATCAAGGAATTTTTTTCGCGCATCTACACCAATGACGTTCAATCCCAATTTCTTGTATGTTTCCAGGACTTTCCGGAATTCATCCTTACGCAACAGTCCATTATCCACGAAAATACTGGTAAGGTTTTCACCAATGGCCCTGTGCAGAAGCATGGCTGCTACCGATGAATCAACACCACCGGAGAGTCCGAGCACCACCCTGTCATTTCCCAGTTTTTCGTGTAGTTCACTGACGGTAGATTCCACAAAAGAGTCGGGGGTCCAGGATTGGCTGCATCCACAGATTCCCACCAGGAAATTATGCAGGATCTGCCTGCCTTCGATCGTATGATGGACCTCAGGATGGAACTGGAGTCCGAATGTCTGTTCTCCTTCAATTTGAAATGCCCCGGCCTCTATATCCTTTGTGCTGGAGACAACCTGGAAATTATCCGGAAGCCTTACGATGGTATCCCCGTGCGACATCCAGACCTGGGATCCGCTACTGACCCCTTCCAGCAGGGATGCTTCCGGATCGACAAAGGCCAGATTGGCCCTTCCGTATTCCCTGTTTGCTGATGGAGCAACCTCCCCACCATTATACTGGGCCAGGTGTTGGGCACCGTAACAGATTCCCAATAATGGAAGTTTGCCTTTAATGTTCTCCAGGTTGGGAACCGGTGCATCTTTGTCCCGGACTGAAAACGGACTACCTGAAAGGATCACTCCTTTTACCTCCGGTCCCAATGCAGGAACCTTATTATAAGGATGGATCTCACAATAGACATTGAGTTCTCTTACCCGCCTTGCTATCAGCTGTGTATATTGGGAACCAAAATCCAGTATATAAACTGTTTCCTGCATAATTATGAATTTAGAAAGGGCAAAGATAATCAATCCACCTCAAAGCGGTCCCCGTCATTCACCGCGATAGTTTCCGGGAATATCTCCCGGGCTTCTGCTTCCAGTAAGGATATATCTTTGTACCTGGACGAAAAGTGGCCGATGATCAGTTTACCTGCTCCTGCTTCAGCCGCCAGTTCGGCTGCCTGCCGTGCTGTACTGTGGAAGGTTTCATGGGCCAAAGAGGCATCTTCATGGGCAAATGTTGCCTCGTGATATAGGAGATCCACATCCTTCAGGAGATGAATGTTTTTTTTATTCGGCCGGGTATCCGAACAGTATGCATAGCTTCTCGGCACTGGAGGAGGAAGCGTAAGTTCTGAATTTGGAATAATGCTTCCGTCCGGCATAATGAAATCTGCGCCCTGTTTTATCTCCACAATATTTTTTATCGGGATCTTATACTCACTGATCTTTTCTTTCAGGATATTCTTTTCCCTGGTCTTCTCCCTGAAAAGAAATCCGCAGGTAGGTATGCGGTGGATCATTGGCAGGCTGTGCACTTCTATATGCCTATCTTCATGGATCAGGGCTGGTCTCCTGCACTGAATCCTGTGAAAATACAGTTCAAATCCAAGATCGTTCTGGAAAAATTTCAGGTGGTCAAGGACCATTTCTTCCAGTCCCCCGGGTCCGAAAATATGCAATGGCTCTTCCCTGCCTAGCAGGCTGAACGAGGATAATAAACCGAACAATCCAAAGGTATGATCTCCATGCAGGTGGCTGATGAAAATATGATGGATCTTCCCAAGACGGATCCGGAATTTACGAAGTTGCATCTGGGTGCCTTCTCCGCAATCAATCAAAAAAAACCGCTCATTCACATTCAGTAAATGAGCGGTTGGAAATCTTTCTGAAGTAGGCAGCGCTGAACTGCTACCCAGTATAGTTACACGAAACAGCACAGCCTGAACTTACTCGGCTGCCTTGATCATTTCTTCACCCTCTTTAACTGTATTGGTGATATTTAATACAGTGTCAAGTTGAGAAATGGTGATCAGCCGTTCAACGGCTTCATTCAATCCTGTAAGTACAAATGTGCCATTGGCATTTTTACACAGTCGGTTGGCCACAAGAATCGCGCTTAAACCTGAAGAATCACAATAACGCACATGATCCAGGTCCAGGACAATGTTTTTCTCACCATTTCCCGATACCAGTACGAGTTCTGACTTTAGGGTTGGAGCGATATGCGTGTCGAGTTTTTCCTCCAACACCTGAATCAATGTGTAATTATCAAGCTTTTCGATCTTGAATTCCATATGCTATTGAATTTTAAATTGTGACTACTTATCATTCGTGGAGTCTTGCTTCGTTTTCTTTTCGTTTTGTTCCATTTCGGTCTTCAGTGCAGCCAGCTCGGAAATGTCTCCCAGGGTTGTCTTTTCAAGACTGCTTTTCAATTTCCTCGTAGCACGTTTGGCCTCAGTCTCGGCGGTTCGTTTTTTGGTATCATCTGTCCTTCGCTGCTTGTCCCCAAATATACGGGTATGTGACAGTACGATACGTTTAGCAGACTTGTTAAATTCAATGACCTTGAATTCCAGCTTCTCATCTGCTTTAAGGACAGAACCGTCTTCCTTCACCATATGCTTCTGCGACACAAAACCCTCCACACCATACGGAAGAGCAATGACTGCTCCCTTATCAACTATTTCAATGACCGTTCCCTCATGTATCGAGCCCTGTGTAAATACTGTCTCAAATACGTCCCAGGGATTTTCTTCCAGCTGCTTATGCCCAAGACTTAAGCGCCTGTTTTCTTTGTCGATTTCCAGCACGACCACCTCAATCTGTTCCCCGATGGCTGTAAATTCAGCCGGATGCTTGATCTTTTTCGTCCATGATAGGTCAGAAATATGGATCAATCCATCCACACCCTCCTCTATTTCTACAAAGACTCCGAAGTTAGTAAAGTTACGAACTTTTGCGTTATGTTTTGTGCCAACGGCATATTTTTCTTCAACTTTCTCCCACGGATCAGACTTCAATTGTTTCATACCCAGGGACATCTTACGCTCTTCACGGTCGAGGGTCAGGATGACTGCTTCGACCTCATCTCCAACATTCAGAAATTCCTGTGCACTGCGCAAATGCTGAGACCATGACATTTCTGAAACATGGATCAGTCCTTCCACACCCGGTGCGATTTCAACAAAGGCTCCGTAATCGGCCATCACTACAACTTTCCCTTTTACCTTGTCTCCAACGGCCAGCTTCTCATCGAGGGAATCCCATGGATGAGGTGTCAGCTGCTTGAGACCGAGTGCAATCCTCTTCTTGTCATCATCAAAATCGAGGATCACCACATTCAGCTTCTCGTCCAGTTGCAGGATCTCTTCAGGATGATTCACACGCCCCCATGACAGGTCTGTTATATGTATCAATCCATCGACACCACCAAGGTCAATAAAGACCCCGTATGAGGTGATATTTTTGACGGTCCCTTCGAGCACCTGTCCTTTTTCAAGCTTGGCAATGATCTCTTTCTTCTGCTGTTCGAGTTCAGCCTCAATCAGCGCTTTGTGTGAGACAACAACATTCTTGAATTCATGGTTGATCTTAACCACCTTGAATTCCATCGTCTTGCTGACGTAAGCGTCATAATCACGAATGGGTTTAACATCGATCTGTGAACCGGGCAGGAATGCTTCAATGCCAAATACATCGACGATCATTCCTCCTTTTGTACGGCATTTGATATACCCTTTGATAATTTCATCCTGCTCAAGTGCAGCATTGACCCTGTCCCAGGAGCGCATGGCCCGTGCTTTCTTATGTGACAGAACAAGTTGTCCCTTTTTATCTTCCTGGCTTTCAACATACACTTCGACAGTATCACCCTGCGTCAGTTCAGGATTATACCTGAATTCGTTCAGGCTGACAACACCTTCCGATTTGAAGCCAATATTGATGACTACTTCCCGCTTATTCATAGAAATTACGGTCCCGTCAATTACTTCAGATTCAGCAATGGTGGAAAGGGTCTCATCGTACATGGTTTCAAATTTGATCCTTTCAGAGTCCATCGTCACTTCTTCTGATTTGCCGAAATTATCCCAGTCAAATTCACCTGCACTGTCCCCCAGACTTACAGGCGCCGGTGCCGGAACCTCAATAGCCTCCTCAGCGACAGCAGGTTCTTCCTCGTCTTTTGCAGGAGCATCGGCAGGAGCGTCTGCAGGAGTATCGGCAGGAGTATCAGCAGGAGCGTCCGCAGGAGTATCGGCAGGAGCGTCTGCAGGAGTATCAACAGGAGCGTCCGCAGGAGTATCGGCAGGAGCGTCTGCAGGAGCAGCTGCTGCACTGTCTTCAGATGGTTTCTCAGCTTTTACTTCTTCTGGTTCAGGACCTGCGGATGCAGGTTCCTCCTTGAGAGTCCCGGATGTTTCAGTTTCTGCTTCAGATGCTGCGCCATCTTCTTGCACTACATCCGTTGTTTCAGCTTTTGTTTCTGAGTTTGCGGCCTTCTCCTTTGTGGATCCGGTTACTCCTGATTTAACATCGGCAGGTTCGGCAGCCTCCTTTTCGGCTTTGGATGACCCGGCTTTTGTCGTTGCTTTTGCTTTTTCGCTTTCCGCAGCCTCGGATTCAGCTGTGGTTTTATTGATGGTAGCTGCAGCAGTTACTTTTTTTGCAGTATCGGTTTTTGCCTCTTTGGGCTTGGCAGTTTTCTTTGGGGTTTCAGTTACTTTCTCATCCGTACTTTCCGCTTTCTGTTTTTCCACATTTTCGGGGTTCTCTTTGCTTTCCCCCTCAATGCTTTTTGCTTCTTCACTCATTTAACAAAATAATTAATAATTAGTAAGTTAGACAATATGTATAGTAAATTGAGGTGCAAAAATAAGACTTTATTCTTAATTGCACCAGATTTCGGGTAAAATTCGCTGAATATTTTACCCTTATCTGTTAATATTCCAAACATTGATCATTGTTGAAAATTAGAGAAAAGGTCTATCTTTAAGACCTTGAAAATTATAATTATTTTATAGCACCAATTATGAAAATCACTGTAGTCGGAACCGGATATGTGGGACTGGTCACCGGAACATGTTTCGCTGAAACGGGACTGGATGTTATATGTCTTGATATCGACGCTGATAAGATAAATAACCTGAAAAAAGGTGTTATGCCGATCTTTGAACCTGGACTGGACAGGCTTATTGAGAGAAACATCGAATCAAAAAGACTTCAATTTACGACAGACTACCAGAATGCACTGACTGAATCAGATGCCGTGTTTATTGCTGTCGGAACGCCTACGGGAGAAGATGGCAGCGCAGATCTCAAATATGTTCTTGAGGTAGCCCGGGAGATAGGCAGATTAATCACAGATTATATCGTCATAGTGACAAAGAGTACCGTGCCTGTCGGAACAGCGGAAAAAGTGAGAATTTCAGTTCAGGAAGTACTGGATAAGCGGAATGTAAAAATCCCGTTTGATGTGGCCTCTAATCCTGAATTTCTGAAAGAAGGGAACGCCATTGAAGATTTTCTCAAACCTGACAGGATCGTAATCGGGACTGATTCTCCACGCGCTGAAAAGATCATGAAGCGGATGTACAATCCATTTCTGCTGAATGGCCATCCCCTTATTTTCATGGATATCTCTTCTGCAGAAATGACCAAGTATGCAGCCAATGCCATGCTGGCAACCAAAATCAGTTTCATCAATGATATCGCCAATCTATGTGAACGAACCGGGGCCGATGTTAACCTGGTCAGGAGGGGGATTGGAAGCGACAGCCGGATCGGGAATAAATTCATATATGCCGGCGTTGGGTACGGTGGTTCATGTTTCCCAAAAGATGTAAAGGCCCTTATCAAAACGGGACGTGATTACGGATATCCGATGCGGATCTTGCAATCAGTCGAGGAAGTGAACGAATACCAGAAAGCTGTCCTTGTAAGTAAGATAACATCACACTTCGGTCAGTCTATCAAGGGTAAGACTTTTGCTGTTTGGGGACTTTCATTCAAACCAAACACCGACGATACACGTGAAGCCCCTGCTGCTGTGGTAATCTCTGAATTATTGAAGGCTGGCTGCTATATCAAAGCTTTTGATCCGGTAGCCATGGAAGAGTTTAAACAGAGCATTGGCGGCAAGATTGAATATACAAAAGACCGGTATGAGGCATTGATTGATGCAGATGGGCTGATATTGATCACTGAATGGTCAGAGTTCAGGATCCTGAATTATGTCCTGCTAAAGAAACTCATGAAAGAACATGTTGTCTTTGATGGCCGGAACATATATGATCCTGTTGAAATGAAAGAAAACGGCATAACCTACTATGGGATAGGCCGAAATGTAGAATAAACTACCTGTTATGAAAAGAATCCTGGTAACAGGCGGAGCAGGTTTTATTGGCTCCCACCTGTGCGAACGACTCCTGGATAAAGGGTATGAAGTTACCTGCCTGGATAATTTCTTCACCGGAACCAAAAAGAATATTATTCACCTGATCGACCATCCCTATTTTGAACTCGTACGGCATGACATAATAATGCCCTACTTCATGGAGGTTGATGAGATTTATAATCTCGCCTGTCCTGCATCACCGGTGCATTACCAATTCAATGCCATCAAAACCATCAAAACATCCGTCCTGGGCACCATCAATATGCTGGGACTTGCAAAACGGGTAAAAGCCAAGATCCTGCAGGCTTCCACCAGTGAAGTATATGGTGATCCGCATGTCCATCCTCAAACGGAAGAATACTGGGGGCATGTGAACCCGATCGGGATACGCTCCTGTTATGATGAGGGCAAAAGATGTGCGGAAACACTTTGCATGGACTACCTGAGACAGAATAAGGTAAGGGTTAAAATTGTAAGGATTTTTAACACTTATGGTCCCAAGATGCATCCCAATGATGGCCGCGTAGTATCCAATTTAATTGTCCAGGCACTTCAGGGAAAAGACCTGACAGTGTACGGGGACGGTTCACAGTCCCGCAGCTTTCAATATATTGATGACCTGGTTGAAGGCTTGATCCGCATGATGGAAACCAAAAACGATGTCACCGGTCCGGTCAATATCGGGAATCCGGTGGAATTTACGATCAAGCAGCTTGCGGAGATAGTGATCAGGCTGACGAAAAGTAAATCAAAGATCATTAATGTACCGCTTCCACAGGACGATCCCATCCAGCGCCAGCCGGATATATCCCTGGCCAACAGGCTGCTTGATGACTGGCAACCCATGATCCAACTGGAACAGGGATTACTTAAAACAATTGCCTATTTTAAAGACACAATATCAACATGAAAGGAATCATTCTCGCCGGCGGTGCCGGAACACGGCTTTACCCTCTTACAAAGAGTATTTCAAAACAGATCATCCCGGTCTACGACAAACCCATGATATATTATCCGCTATCCGTGCTCATGCTTGCCGGGATACGTGAAATACTGATCATTTCCACCCCTGAGGATATACATCTGTATGAAGATCTGCTGGGGGACGGGAGCCAGCTGGGACTCAACCTCACATATGAGATCCAGCCCTCTCCTGATGGGTTGGCACAGGCTTTTATCATTGGTGAAAAATTCATAGGCAGTGACTCGGTTTGCATGATCCTGGGGGATAATATTTTTTATGGCCATGGATTTGGCAAGGTGCTTCTTGACACGGCAGAGTTGAAAGACGGGGCTGTCGTATTCGGCTACTATGTGACCGACCCGGAGAGATATGGTGTGATTGATTTTGATGCTTCAGGGAAGGCCCTGTCCATTGAAGAAAAACCAAAACAGCCCAAGAGCAATTATGCGGTAACCGGGTTGTATTTCTATAGTAACGATGTCATTGGCAAGGCCAGATCATTGAAGCCTTCCGCACGTGGAGAATTGGAAATAACAGATCTGAACCGTCTTTATCTCGAAGAAAAAAGGTTAAAGGTCAGGATCATGGGACGCGGGATGGCATGGCTCGATACAGGAACCCATGAAAGCCTGTTGCAGGCATCCAATTATATTTATACCGTTGAAGAAAGACAGGGACTGAAGGTTTCATGTATTGAGGAAATCGCCTATAAACGCGGTTATATTGACAAAGAACAATTGATCCGGCTGGCAAAACCCCTGCTTAAGAACCAGTACGGACAATACCTTATGAACATTGCCGAAGAGAAGATCTTCACTTTTACATTTGAATAATAAATATGGAAATCAGAGAGACTGGAATAGCGGGACTGCTGGTAATAAAACCCAAAATATATAAAGATGATCGGGGTTACTTTTTTGAGAGCTTCAATGAGTCAGACTTGGAAAAAGCCGGACATCCTTTCCATTTCATACAGGATAACCAGTCCAGATCACAGTTTGGGGTGATCCGGGGACTGCATTACCAGCTGGAACCCAAAGCACAGACCAAGTTCGTAAGGGTTCTCGAGGGCAGTATCTGGGACGTAGCCGTTGATTTGCGAAAAGATTCTCCGACATATTTGCAGTGGAGAGGCATTGAGCTTTCCGAAGAAAATAAGCTGCAAATGCTCATCCCAAAAGGCTTTGCTCATGGATTTTCAGTCCTGAGTGATGCCGCTGTAGTGCTTTACAAATGTGATGAATTTTATGCGCCTGATTTCGAGACAGGGTTCCGCTATGATGATCCGGAGATCGGAATAGACTGGAAGCTGGCTCCGGAAGACAGGATTCTTTCTGCACGGGATCTGGCCATGCCAGCCCTTAAAAAGGCAAAAATGAATTTTCAATACCAATGACCCCTGTACTGATCACTGGTTGCAAGGGACAGCTTGGCAGTGAGATCCAGCGGCTCTCCTCCGGATTTTCGGAAATGTCATTTAATTTTACTGACCTGGAAGAGCTGGATATAACCCGCCCCGGTGATATCCGGACCTATCTTGATCACAACCCGGTGAGATTTATCGTCAATTGCGCAGGATACACTGCGGTGGATGCGGCTGAGGATGATAAGAAAATGGCCTTCAAGCTTAATGCAGAAGCCATCGAATCCCTGGCAAAGATTTCTGCAGAACAGGATATCCAGCTGATCCATATATCAACAGACTATGTTTTTGACGGAGAAAAAAACCATCCCTACAAGGAAGATGACCCGGTGAATCCCCAATCGGTTTACGGGAAAAGCAAGTTGGGAGGAGAACTGGCACTGCAGCGACTAAACACGGGTATCATCATTCGCACATCCTGGTTATATTCCTCTTTTGGACAAAATTTTGTCAAAACGATACTCAGGCTCTCGGGAGTAAAAGACCAGCTGAATGTGATATTTGACCAGACCGGTTGCCCGACCTACGCCCGTGACCTGGCTGCGGCCATCCTGCAGGTGATCCGGACAGAGATCAGCCACGAAAAGACGCCCCGGCATGAAATATACCATTATTCAAACCAGGGAATGTGTAGCTGGTATGAATTTGCCACCTCGATCATCACTTTTGCCGGGGTGGAGTGTAACATTCTGCCGGTTTTATCGAAAGACTATATTACAAAAGCAAAGAGGCCACGATACAGTGTCATGAGCAAGGAAAAAATAACGGCAGCGTATGATATCGAAGTTCCGCACTGGATGAACAGCCTGAAAGACTGTATGGATGAATTAACTGCAAAATAAATCACTGGCATGGATAATGAAACCCTGTTAAGGGAAGTTCAGGAAAAAGCAGGTACCTGGCTGGATAGCAAAATCGATGATGAAACCAGGGAGCGTATTCAGTATTTGCTCAAAAATGATGAGAATGAACTGATTGAATCCTTTTACAAAAACCTGGAGTTTGGTACCGGAGGATTGCGTGGCATTATGGGTGTTGGCACCAACCGGATGAATATATACACTGTGGGAATGGCCACCCAGGGTCTGTGTAATTACCTCATATCCTGTTTCCAGGATATACCCCAGGTAAAAGTAGCCATTGCTTATGATTGCCGAAATAACAGCCAATTATTTGCTAAAACCACTGCTGGAATCTTTGCAGCCAATGGGATCAAAGCCTATCTCTTCGACACCCTGAAGCCAACACCTGAATTATCTTTCGCGATCCGGCATTTCGGATGTCAGTCCGGTGTCGTTATTACTGCTTCCCATAATCCAAAAGAATACAATGGCTACAAGGTTTACTGGGATGATGGCGGACAGATCATTGCCCCACACGATAAGAATATCATCAATGAGGTAAACAAGATTTCATCGATTAATGAAATACAATTTGAAGGGGATCCCGGACTAATTGAAACCATCGGGTCCTCTTTTGATGAATTATATGTTGACAAGCTGGCCACCCTGTCCCTTTCTCTGGAAGCGATTCAGCAACAACGTGATCTTAAAATTGTCTACACCCCCATCCATGGGACGGGTGTGAAGCTTGTACCCATGGCCCTGAAAAAATTCGGATTCACCAGGGTTATCAATGTACCTGAGCAGGATGAGGTAAACGGGGATTTTCCTACCGTACATTCACCCAATCCCGAGGAATCTGCAGCCCTTGCCATGGCCATGCAAAAAGCAGAAGAGGTCGGAGCCGACCTGGTAATGGCTACCGATCCGGATGCTGACCGGGTGGGTACAGCCGTGCGTGATGACCAGGGGAGGCTGATATTGCTGAATGGCAACCAGACCGGATCCCTGCTCTATTACTACCTTATCAGGAAGTGGTCAGAAAACGGGAAACTGACCGGGAACCAATATGCTGTCAAAACCATTGTCACGACGGAATTACTGGCAGATATTGCCAGGCAATATGGGGTTGAGATATTCGATGTCCTGACAGGCTTTAAATTCATTGCAGATATAATGCAACGCGAAGAAGGCAGGAAGGAATTCATTGTTGGCTCAGAAGAAAGTTACGGATATTTAGCAGGGGACTTTGTGCGTGACAAAGATGCTGTAATGTCATGTGCATT
Source organism: Bacteroides sp. (assembly GCA_030640625.1). Taxonomy (GTDB): domain Bacteria; phylum Bacteroidota; class Bacteroidia; order Bacteroidales; family SM23-62; genus SM23-62. Next base: position 2,198 of record DAOWJB010000289.1, on the reverse strand, counting down.
GATCGCAGAAACTTCGGCCTGGGCCAGGACCCAGGGTAAAACCCTCTATGAATTACTGCTGGATATATACCTGGAATTCGGATTGTACCTCGAGCAGTTAACGTTCATAGTCAAGAAAGGAAAATCAGGCGCCGAGATCATTGCCGGGATGATGCAGGACTACCGGGAAACTCCACCCGCTGACCTGGCCGGTTCAAGGGTAGTGCTGATCCATGATTACCAGAGCAGCCAAAGCCTGGATACGCGGACTGGAAAAACAAGCACCATTGAGCTGCCAAAATCCAATGTGCTGCAATTTATCACCCAGGACCATACCAAGGTCTCTATCCGTCCCTCTGGCACCGAACCAAAGATCAAATTCTATTTCAGTGTCAAAGGTTCACTGGAAAAAAGAGAAGAATATCAAAAAGAGAAAGAAATACTGGAACAAAAAATAGACAGATTGAAAAAAGAATTGGGAATTTAACTAATTATCGTTTTATGAAATCCTAAGGAACCACACTAAAGTTGTTCCCATTCAATCCCAATCCGTTTAAGTGCGTAGCCTGTCTCCCGTAAATAATCCCCATACCCTGTCATCCAGTGAAATCCTGGCATGCGTTTAGCCAGTATATTACTGTCAACATCGTAACTTATATCAATTTGTGAGCGGCAGATATCCATAAAAGGATGATCAACAATGGTGCCTTTTAATCCAATGTATTGACTGACCTGAAAATCAGGAATGATATTTGTAACAACCTGTCCTTTATGCATTTCCACCTTTGGTGCTGCTCCGTAATTTGATTCAAAGTGGGTCAGAATCCTTGCCGGTTCCTTATTCTGACCATCCATACGTCTGGGAGCAGTGCAATGAGCCAGGGTAATGATCCCGTCATGAGGATAGGTTGGATCATTCAGGAACACCGGTTTCCCAGATATGTTTGCCAGTAATATGCCAGCAGGGATAACCACAAAATCCGATTCGCAGAATGAAAGATATCCGGCATCATTCAGCAAGCTCAGTGTCAGACATGCGGATGTTTCAGCCAGAGGCATGATCGTGCCCATACAACCGTTAATTGTAATAGCCCGGCAATTCGCATTATCCATAATCTTCCGGAAGATCTCATCCAGGAGAAAACAATTATCGACATACTTGCGATTGGTTTCCAATGTGGTGCCACTTTCCCGGAGATACTCCTCCGCCCGGTTTTCAGAACGGTTAATTGCAGATGTATCTCCGCGGGCTTCCCTGATCAGATTTCCCAACTCATCATAGGATACTGTTTGTATCCTGAACTTGAATTTATTTTCGACTATTCCTGGAACTACCCCTTCAGGTTGTGCCCATGCACCAGGACCACCAATGGCAATGATCCCAGCGTTCAAAGTATTTTTCAAACCTCCTAAAGCTCTCAACCGCCAAAGTATTTCATCCTGGCTGTCGATTACCACATCCATTTCGTCCACTCCTGTAATTGCAAGGCTGTCAGTATGCTGCCTTAGATAGCGAGGGCTGATTATTTCATACCATAAATAAACCGGGCCTGACTTATGCCGGCAGAAAAAGATCATATCTTTATTCATATTATGCAGGGCATCAAACGTATCCATCCGACCGCCTGCTGCATAAATCAGAAAAACATCGGCAGATTCCAGGTCTTTGATTCCGCCGATATCACCAGATCCGCGTATACCGGTTACAGATAAGAATTTTAATGGAAAATCTGCTTCTGATTGCAGTTTGCTTAGTTCACCTTTTATCCTTGAGATTTCCTCATCAGCATCCTGTTCGGTCTGAATTCCTCCCCATGCTCTCCAGCTTGACTGATGTTTGTATTCAGGTGTGCTGTAGACCAGGATGGGCTTTACAACCAATGCCCGCCGAACAATCCCTGTATGTTCTTCAAGATCTGTGTTTGCCAGGGCCTGCCATGACAGGCCTGACAGGGCAACAACAGACAGGGTTGACCCCCCTGCAACCTTTATGAATTTCCTTCGGCTTAAACCATTTGAGAATGGATTATTTTCATCATGTGAAGGACAACAGGAATGTGATTTCATAGGTGAAAAATACTTGTCAGAGGATTTCATGATATAGTTATTAATGTAGGTGTAATCAAAATTAGTCAGATTTTAGTAATATAACTCCTCTATTGTAAGTTTTTCCTGCAAAGCAAACGTTTTTTGTTTAACATTGATTTGTGCGAACATTT
>DAOWJB010000039.1 GCA_030640625.1 Bacteroides sp. | reverse complement strand
CTGGCCTGCGGTCATGAGGAAAATGCAGATGTCAATGCTGCGAAGAATATTTTAACCGTCGGGCAGACGGGGATGGCCTGTCAAGCGAACCGCGTTAGCGGTCGGCAGCAGGAACCTGCAGGAAACCGCGAGGAAGTACTGCCCGTGGCTTGTTAAAGCCAATGGAATCCCTTTCGTTCACGTAAGGGAGGATGTCAACCCTTCCACAACAAAGTTTCGGACATTTGGGTCTATGGCTACCCTTTTCACTGGGGAAGTCAGGGATTTAAAAACCCCTTTTAATAATACGTAGGGGAACTCATGTTCCTCCCAGGTCCGGATGTCATCGCCAAAACGAATCACTTCTGCTGCCCTGGGACCCTCGAAACCAGGAGAGATCCATACCGGATCTCCTTCGACTGGTAATACCACACCAAAAACACGTTCACTTGTCCACCAGCTGACATCGAAAAAAATATTTCAGATTGACCCCTCCCTCAATCCACAGGGCATCAATCTTGCGTTCGGCCATTAATTTCCGGACTTTTTCCTGCCTGGAAATATAATCCTGATCGGAAAGTGCTTGTATGCCTGCTGTGAGATCTTCCAGGGCGTTATTCTCAGGGCCCTTCTTTTGGCAGGATTGAATAAAGGCCGGTACCATTCCTGAAAATACCAGTGAAAATCCTCCTGTCCTGACAAAACTCCGGCGGTCATATTTCATAATCAGGTCATTTAATGTTTATGATCATAAAGATAGTTTTTTGCCTGACCGATTCATTATTTAAAATTGGTGCATTTGGCATTATTTCTCATCGCACGAAAAAAACCATATTCCTTTTCTTTATACTGATCCCCCTGGCCGGATCGGGATAGGATCCGGATAGCCTGGTAATCCGCAGCATTTTTTCAGGAGGCGCTCACCAGCATGGAAGCCTATGAAAATCTACGGTATGGAGATTATCATCACTCCCCGAATGATACCTTTGAGCAGGTGAACATCCGTGAGCTCCAGATGGGCAGCACTGCCATTGCCAGTCTTCTGTACCTGATCGACAAATTTGACCTCTAAAACCCTCGCGGAGTATTCTTTGCAGTCTTGTACCTACTCAGTGTCTGTTCCCCTGGAATCCCTGTATGCTTCAATGTGTGCGCAGGAGCAAACCAGGTTCCTGTCTCCATAGGCGTCATCCACCCTGGCGGCGGCGGGCCAGAATTTGTTTTCCCTGATCCAGCTCAATGGAAATGCTGCTTTCTCCCTTGCATATGAATGTTCCCACAAATCTCCGGAAGTTTCCCCGGCAGTATGCGGGGCATTTTTCAGGACATTGTCATCAGCCGGGGCGTCCCCGTCCCTGATCTCCATGATCTCATCGTAAATTGATCTCAGCGCCGCAATGAACCTGTCCAGTTCTTCTTTTGATTCACTTTCTGTGGGTTCGACCATAAGGGTTCCATGAACCGGAAAAGATAATGTGGGAGCATGAAAACCATAATCCATCAGGCGTTTTGCAATATCCGCCTCGGTGACATCACCGTACTGTTTGAATGGCCGGCAATCAAGGATCATTTCATGGGCCACGAATCCATTCTCACCGGTATAAAGTATTTCGTAGCGGTCTTTCAGCGAGGCTGCCAGGTAGTTGGCATTCAGGATTGCATACCTGGTTGCTTCGGTCAGTCCCAGGCCACCAAGCAACTTAATATAGGCATGAGAGATGGTAAGTATGCTCGCACTTCCCCAGGGGGCCCCGGAAACTGCGGTGATCCCATTGATACCGCCCGTTTCAGCAAGTGGGTGGGCAGGCAGGAATTCGACCAGGTGATCGGCAACGGCAATAGGCCCCATCCCCGGTCCACCCCCACCATGGGGAATGGCAAATGTCTTGTGCAGGTTCAGGTGACAGACATCAGCACCGATCAGGGCGGGATTGGTCAAACCAACCTGTGCATTCATATTTGCGCCATCCATATAAACCTGTCCTCCACTGTCATGCACCACCCTGATCATTTCCCTGACCTGTTCTTCGAAGACACCATGCGTCGAAGGATAGGTGATCATAAATGCTGCCAGCCGGTCATTATGATTTTCTGCTAGTTGTTTCAGGCGATCGAGGTGTATGTTCCCATGGTCATCGCAATCCACAACCACGACCTCCATTCCCGCCATAACCGCACTGGCAGGATTGGTCCCATGTGCAGAAGCAGGGATCAGAACCACGTTACGATGATCTTCTCCCCGGCTTTTATGCCAGGCCCTTATCACCATGAGTCCGGTAAATTCCCCGGATGCACCTGAATTAGGCATAAAGGATACCTCATCGAATCCGGTAATTGTTTTCAGGTCATTTCTCAGTTCATGGATCAACTGGTGGTAGCCTTCCGCCTGATCAATGGGTACAAATGGGTGAAGGTTGGAGAATTCAGGCCAGCTGAGGGCCAGCATTTCAATGGCTGCATTTAACTTCATCGTACAGGATCCGAGTGATATCATGCAGTGAGTGAGAGAAAAATCCTTTCTTTCCAGCTTTTTAATATACCTCATCAACTCGGTTTCAGAATGATACCTGTTGAAGACATCCTGCTTCATAAAATCACCTGTTCTGTTGAATCTGGCATCAATTTTCATTCGTACAGGGATCTCCGTGAGTGGGAGAAACTTCTCTTCTGCAAGTACAGCAAAGATTTGCAGGATATTATTCAGATCTTTTAAGCCTGCGGTTTCATCCAGGCTGATCCTCACGGTTTTCTCATCCGGGTAATAAAAATTGATCTCATACTGGAGGGCAATTTCATTTGCTTTTTCAATTGTCAGTCCCTCCGGAAGCTGAATAGTCAGTGTATCAAAATAATTTTTAACAGGCAGGATATATCCCAGTTTGTCCAGTTCCCCGGCCAGCAAGGAAGCAGCATGATGGATTTCCGTGGCAATCCTTTTCAGTCCAACAGGACCATGATAGGCCCCGTACATTCCGGCCATGGTGGCAAGCAGGGCCTGCGCCGTACAAATATTTGAAGTGGCACGTTCTCTTTTGATATGCTGTTCGCGGGTCTGCAGGGCCATACGCATGGCAGGATTTCCATGCCGGTCGACAGAAACCCCTATGATCCGGCCAGGTAAATTCCGTTTGAAATTCTCCCTGGTGGCAAAGTAGGCCGCATGAGGTCCACCATAACCCATGGGGATGCCAAAACGCTGTGTGGATCCGATCACCACATCTGCTCCCCATTCTCCCGGTGGGACCAGTATGGCCAGACTTAAGAGATCCGCGGCTACCCCGACAAGTATGTTTTTTTCATGGGCATCAGATACAAATTCCCGGTAGTCAGCAATATTACCATCCGCAGCCGGGTACTGAACCAGGGCACCAAAAAATCCATCTTCAAATGAGACTGTTTCAAAAGAACCGTGAACCAGTTTTATGCCAAGGGGCTCAGCACGGGTTTCGAGCAGATCCAGCGTATTGGGGAAAATGTTTTTATCCACAAAAAACGCTTCTGCACCGTCTTTAATCATGGCCCTGGACCTGGCATTGTACATCATTGTCATTGCTTCTGCAGCTGCGGTTGGCTCATCAAGCAGGGAAGCATTGGCCATTTCCATCCCTGTTAATTCCATGACCATGGTCTGGAAATTCAGTAAAGCTTCCAGCCTGCCCTGGGAAATCTCGGCCTGATAGGGAGTGTAGGAAGTATACCAGGCAGGGTTCTCAAGTACATTTCGCTGAATAACGGCAGGGAAAATGGTATTATAATATCCCAGGCCAATGAATGACCGGAAGAGCTTATTTCTGGAGGCAGTTTCCTTCAGCAGATTGAAATATTCATATTCACTGATCCCTTCCTGCAGATCCAGGGGCCTCTCCATTCGGATTGAGGATGGAATGGTTTTATCTATAAGTTCTTCGAGGGTACTGACCCCAATCTTGTCCAGCATCAGAGCTGCATCATGCTTGCGGGGACCTATGTGACGGCTGGTAAACTGATCCATTAATAATTTAATTTGTAATAATTCCCAAAATTAAAACCATATACTGGTAAATAGATTACTGAAGAAAAGGATTTGAACGCTTTTCCATGCCGATGGTAGTATCCGGACCATGTCCGGGGTAAACCCGGATATCAGGATCCAGTACTAATAATTTTTCACGGATACTGTCTATCAGGCTGTCATAATCACCACCGGGCAAATCAGTTCGCCCGATACTCCCCTGGAACAATACATCGCCTGAAAACAGGCATTGCTGATCCTTGTTCAACAGGACAATGCCCCCGGGAGAATGCCCTGGTATATGAATAACCTCGAGCCTGGAATCACCGAATGTGATAATATCTCCTTCCTCTACAAAATCTGTCGGTTCGGGTGGTGGTTGTACGTCCAGGCCGAAAAACTCGCCCTGGGAAACACTGTAGGAAAGTAAAGGCTGCTCCTGGGGATGTATCAGGTAAGGCAGCTGAAATCTTTCTTTACAAAATGCTGTTCCCAGGATATGGTCAATATGACAATGGGTGTTTACCATTTTCACGGGTTTTAATGCATTCCCTTCTATGAAATCCAGGAGCTGGTCCTGCTCTTCAATATCCTGGCAACCCGGATCGACTATCAGACATTCTCCGGTGTTATCATATAACAGGTAAGTATTTTCCCTGAATGGATTGAATTCGAGTTTTTTTATTGTGATCATAAAATGAAATTAATCCTCCTTGCCCTTTAGCAATGGTACAAATGCAAAAGTTCCGTGTTCGGTCCGTTCATAATCTGTCTCTCCCCTTCTCACAATGCGGATCATTTTCTGGCTTATCCTGCCACCGACAGGAATGACCATGATGCCACTCACCTTTAACTGTGCCTTTAACAACACCGGAATATCATCAGCGCCCGCAGTAACCAGGATCTTATCAAAAGGGCCATAGGTTGGCTTCCCCTGGTATCCGTCCCCGTAAAAGAATTGAGGTTTATAGCCGAGCATGCTCAGGTTTTCCTGTGCTTTAAGGAATAATTTCCGTTGCCTTTCTATGGTGAATACAGATGCTCCCAGTTCAAGAAGAACTGCGGTCTGGTATCCAGATCCTGTACCAATCTCAAGAATCCGGTCATGTGGTTTGATCTCAAGCAGCTGTGTTTGAAATGCCACCGTATAAGGCTGTGAGATGGTCTGTCCCTCCCCTATTGGAAAGGCCTGGTCTTGGTATGAAAATGTGATAAACCCGCTATCCATGAAAAGGTGTCTTGGGATCTTACCTATGGTTTCAAGAACGTTTTCGTCTCTGATGCCTTTCGAACGGATGGTCTCTACCAATTTTATCCTTAAACCCTTATGCCGGTATGTATCTTTCATCAATATTTCCGATCCTGCAAATTTGATACTTTTTTAACAAAAAAAAATTATTAGTTGAAAAGTATTTAGAATCTAAGCTAGTAAATGCTTTATGTTTGCAGAAACACATGATCTTCAATGCTTAAGATCGGAATAATCGGGGATTTTGATACAGTCGCGGGTTTAAGCAGAATTCTTTCTGATCTTTCATCATGTTCATTTTCCGGCAGTTACCATCCCAATCCTGTGCGCGCAAAACAATTTTCAGACAGCTCTGACATCCCGGTTTTTTCATCCTATGAAGCCTTTCTTTCCAGCTGCGATGCCATCATTGTTGATCAGACTGAGGAGATAAATTCAAGTCATATCATCAATGCCATAAAGGGTTCTAAACATATCCTGCTGGAAAAGCCATTGCAATGGCAGGATGAAGAGCTTGAATATCTATTTAAACTGGCGGAAGAGGCCCAGATCCTGTTCAAATTGCGGGAATCTTTTCTTTTTCATCCTGTACTCAAAGCCGCCGAACCATATATTCAAAGTCCGGCATTTATTGATTACCAGATAGGTATATCATCTGAGACTCCACCTGAACAGTTACCGGATCTCATTATACGGGCACTTGTCCAATGCCTGGATGCTATCTTTTACCTTAATCCGGCAAGGATAAAAAAAACCAGTACTGTATTCTCGCCTGATCTTTTCGGTTTTCCGGGAGTCATTCATGGCCGATTGGAATTTGATAATGGCTGTATCTCAAATATTACATGCAACGGATATGCAGAACAACAGAAATCAACCTGCCTGATTTATCAGGAAAACCGTCATGCAAATCTGAATTTCATAAATCAAAAGTTGGTCATTAAGGATAAACTCCCTGATAAAAAGAAACTGAAATCTTTTACCGTACCAATAAAATCAAAGGATCCGGTAGCAGAAGAAATCTGGAATTTTATCGATATGATCCTGAATAAGAGTTTTTATCTTGCCCCCTTTCATAATTACTACCAATCCTTTATGCTGGCCAGGAAAATGATTGAAAACCTGCCTATCCATTCCCTGGCTATATAAACTGTTATAAAATACATACCTTTGGACAATTTTTCAGGTAAAAAACTGTTAATATTGGAATGGATTCATCTGTTCCATTCAAGATCAAAACTTAGCCGGCAATTCCCAATCTCCAGTGAATAAAAGAAGCCTGGTAATACTATATGTTCTACTCGATTTTCTTTCAGCATCTCTAAGCTGGGCCATCTTCTATATTTATCGTAAGATCCAGGTAGAACCACAGGTATTTGGATATGAAATTCCCTTTGACCTTGGAATAAAATTCTATACCGGCATTGTGGCCATCCCCTTGTTCTGGCTGACCTTATATTACCTGGCCGGGACCTATAAAGATGTACCTGTAAAATCCAGGCTCAGGGAGCTGGGACAAACCATTATCCTGGTCCTGACCGGTGTGATCATTTTATTCTTTGCTTTAATTCTTAACGATGTTATCAAATCCTACAAGGATTACTATACCTCGTTTTTTGTACTTGTCGGACTGCAGTTTATCCTCACCTATATACCGCGCGTTACCTTAACAACCATTGTGTCCAGATGGGTTCAGGACGGTAAAATTGGTTTTAATACATTGATGATAGGAAGCAATGAGCGGGCTGTCGAAATATTCAGGGACATTGAGAAGAACAATTTCCCCGGGAGCAGGCTTATCGGATTCATCAATGGTGATTCCGGCAATGAATACCAGCTGGCCGGACTGACCAGGCATCTCGGGTCCATAAAGGATGTGAAACAGATCATCGAAGAGCATGATATTGAAGAAGTAATTATCGCTCTTGACACGGCCGAGCACGAGGCAATCAGCAGCATCATAAATACGCTCAGTGAATGCAATGTGAGAATTAAGGCCATACCCGATATCCATGATATTGTGACAGGCAAGGTGAAAGTTACCACCATATTTGGAACACCTCTTATCCAGATATCACATGCCCTGTTGCCAGTCTGGCAGGAAAACATAAAAAGATCGATTGATGTGTTATTCTCCATTCTTGCCATGATCCTGCTTGCCCCCCTGACCCTCGCTATGATTACAGGTGTGAAGCTGAGCTCAAAAGGTGCAATCTTGCTCAGGCAGGAAAGGATCGGTCGATATGGCAAACCATTTACCCTCTACAAATTCAGGTCCATGCATGCAGATGCCGAGAAGAACGGACCCGAATTAAGCAGGATGAATGACAGCAGACTCACCAATTTCGGCAAATTCATGCGCAAGAGAAAGCTGGATGAGATTCCCAATTTCTGGAATGTATTAAAAGGTGATATGTCGCTTGTCGGTCCCCGGCCAGAGAGAAAATACTTTATTGACCAGATCGTAGAGAAAGCGCCACATTACATTCACCTGCATAAGGTCAAACCGGGGATAACTTCATGGGGACAGGTGAAATATGGTTATGCTGTAAATGTCGATGAAATGATCAAAAGGCTGAAATATGATCTCCTCTATATAGAAAACATGTCCCTGTTCGTGGATTTTCAGATCATGATCTATACCCTCCTTACCCTCATCAAGGGGAAGCATATCTAAACCCGATATTTTTAATGACCTTGTATGTTGGTCCCTGGGAACTTAAACTGCTCTCGAAATAGGTCAAATCCATGATGGTGCTTTCCTGGAAATAATAATCCTTGTAAGCAAGGAGCAGATCCTTCAGGGCTTCTTTTTGTTGCAAGCATTTTATCCGGGCCAGTGTAAGGTGTGGCTGAAAATCCCTTTGTTCAATCCTGAATCCCAGACTTTTCAGTTCCCTATCCAGTTCTGCTTTAAACTTACGGAGCACAGGATCAATGTCCAAACCTATCCACAGAACTCTCGGATCGCGGATATTCCTGAACAAGCCCAAACCCCTGAATTGTATCACAGGTGCATCATATTTTGGTACGATCCTTTTGATCATCTGTTCTGTAAGATGGCCCTGATCAAGGCTGGTATCTCCAAGGAATACAAGAGTGAAATGTAATTGTGCCGGCTTCACCCATTTTAACCCCTCCCCTTTAAGGCAATGTTTAATATGAAAAATACAATCCCTCATCTTTTCTCCCGGATCCGTTTTCATTGCAATAAAGGTCCTTTTCATGTCCTGAAAATTTATCTAAAATGGATTAATACTGGCATTGAATGTAAAAAATGAATAATTTTAATTGATTAAAATCTAAAACAGATATAAGTTATGAAAAAGATTGCAGTTGTACTATCAGGATGTGGAGTATTTGACGGCGCCGAGATCCATGAAGCAGTCCTGACCATGCATGCCATTGTCAGAAACGGGGCTTTGTATGAGATTTTCGCGCCCGATATCCAGCAACATCATGTTATAAATCATCTCACAGGAGCAGAAATGGATGAAACCCGCAATGTAATGGTCGAATCTGCACGTATTGCCCGGGGGAAAATCAAACCATTGAGTGAATTCAGTGGAAAGGAGTTTGATGCGATTATATTTCCGGGTGGTTTCGGGGCAGCGAAAAATCTTTCTTCCTTTGCTTTTGATGGCAGCAGTTGTAATGTTAACGGTGATGTAGAGGGAGCTGTCACTGAAATGGTTTCCCTGGGTAAACCTATCGGTGCTTTATGTATATCACCGGTCATCCTGGCCAGGATTTTCGGCGATGTGGAACTCACTATCGGTAATGATACAGGGACCATTAAAGCCATTGAGGAGATGGGCGCCACCCATAAAACAACCACACATGGAGAGGTAGTAATCGACCAAAGGAAAAAAATTGTCACCACGCCATGTTATATGCTGGATGCAGACATTGTCCAGATCGGAGATGGTGCCCGGAACGTTGTTAAAGCAGTTCTTGAGATGGCATAAGGAATGCCGGTTAGAGTTGTCCGTTCTCAATCAGGATCACAATTTCCTCGATGAGCCGGTCCTCTCCTTCAGGATCGTATTCTGATTTCAGGTTGGATCCGAACAGTCTGGCAAGGGCCTGCCAGAATACAGCCGAAATTTTGCCTCTTAATTCCTTCACCAGTTCATATGAGGTATCTCCCGTCTGCCTGTCAACCAGTTTGATAAGGATCCTTCCCTGTGTGATGCTTAACTTCTTCAGGTCATCTTTGTAATCCTTCAGTAATTCCTTTTCGACCTGTTTCATATAGGCATTTTGTTCCTTCTCGTTTTCGAGTGTAGCCATATGAATTTCCACCTCTGCCAGTTTGTCCCCGGCTATCTTGGCCCAGGGATAAGCCTTCTTGACATTGTAGATCAGCCGCGTATATCGCCTCCTTTCCCGGCGATTTTTGAATTTTTTGGTAGGAAATATATAGACTTCATCCAGTTCAGCCACCCACAAGGTATCCCCATCAATAATCACTGCCCTGACTACATAAATGTCCCCCTCATTCAGGATACTGTCCTGGCAATACCCGCCTGTGCCGGTCATCGCAAGAAGCCAGACAAGACTCAATAGAAACAGTATAAACCTGGGATTCATCTATTGTTAAAATACGGTATTTTTTTATTTTAACCAGAATATGCTGGCATTATTGTATCCGGCGTACCTTCATGCAGGTTTTTTATTATTTTACACCGTTTCAAGTCTAATTGCTCTTGAATGCCAAAATCATGAAATCCAGACAGATTTTACTTATCATTTTTACGGGAATCTTCATATTACCGGCTTGTAGCCAAAACCAATCCAGCCGGCAAGATACACTCAAACCCCGGGGCACATCCCTGGATGCACAAATTCAGGAGCCATCATCTGAAGATAAAGCCCTCCTTAATATGCTTCAATTATACCGTACCAAGAGGTTTGAATCCATAGAGGACGCCATTACTTCTCCTGATACGGTTTACAAGCTTGTTCTCTACGGCCAGAAACTCGGGGAGATATCGTCCGATATTGCAAAACTCAAGTACCTGAATTCTCTGGACCTTGCTTATAATGATCTCTTGAAGGTCCCTCCATACATCCAAGACCTGAAATACATGCAGGGCTTATACATAAACGGGAACAAAATCATTGAAATCCCTTCTTTTGTTTATGATTTCAAATACCTCTCAAGTTTTGATGCTTCCGAAAACCAGCTAGGTCATGTCTCACACGATATAAACAAATTATCTCGGCTCACCGTCTTAAACCTGAGATCAAACCAACTCTCTGAATTCCCTGTTGAAATCTATAACCTCAGCCTTTTAAAATCCCTGCATTTGGATTACAACCAGCTTACAGAGATCCCGGATGGAATCTCTGCACTGACCAAGCTGACAAATCTCAGGCTGGAATATAACGGACTAACCGATATACCCGAGGACCTGGAATACATGGTACAGTTAAAGGAATTATGGCTGCAGGGGAATCCAATTCCTGAAAAAAAGATCTTATACCTGAGAAACAAGCTGCCTTCGACCAGGATCCGTTTCTGATCAGAATTGAACCATGATCTTGCCCGAATAGGTGCTGCCGCTTTCATTGCGCAGCTGATAGAAATAGATTCCAGTGTCAAGGTTCTGCCTGTTAAATGTGAAGTCTCCTGTCATGATATTCCTTACTTCTTTTACACGGACACCCGCCAGGTTGTAAACAACAAAGGAGTATATACCGCTATTGTATTCAAAGGATACTGTTGCTGAACAGGTAACAGGATTTGGGTAAATATTGGCAAGATTGATCTCCCCGACCTTGGAAACGGATACAGTTTCTCCGTCTGAAATATAATCAACATCTCCGAATGCGAGGGTCCAGCCACCGGCCCATTGGGTTCCCGGTCCGAAAGCACCCTTATAATCCACACGCGTGAACCACCAGGGAGCATTTGTGAAATCGGCACCACTTACATCTTTGGATGGAACAGGATCTGTAGCAGATACACCGGCATCAGCAACCGTATTGTTCGCCGTGGCAAAGTAGGCAGCAAAATCTTCTGCATAACCGGCTGGGATTCCCCATTTCGGATTGTTATCTTGATCTTTAGGAACACTGACCGTAAAAAGTTTAGCGGTCGTTCCATCTGCAACATTCTGGAAAATGTTATTCATGAGTTTCAGGTTGCCCCTTTTCTTCCATTCCTCGTAACTTCCTTCGTCTCCACCCTCAATGTACTCAATATCAATGCCTTTATCTTGTTCTGCAAAGATGGAGTTGTGATATTCACCTCCGGCGTTGTCACGGAAGGTTATCACCCGCCTTGACTGTCCCGGAACTCCGATGTAGGTGGCATTATGAATGATGGGATGGGCATAAGGTTCACAAAATTCACAGTCACTGGGTCCACCATCATGCTCACCCACTCGGTCGCCGTCTGCTTCTATCTGAACTGCAGCCCAGAACTGGCCATAACCGCGGAATCCTTCATCATAGTCATAGGAATCGTCACCTACCCAGGCAACCAGGATATGGTCAAGCCTGGGGAGTCCACCAAAGAATTCAACACCATCGTCTTTGTTAGAGACTACTTCAATATGAGAAAACGTGGTGGCGGAACCACAGGCACCCAGGGTAAGGCCATTGATCTCATTTCCTTCTCCAATATCGGTACCCCCATGACGGATGGATACATACTTCAAGGAGCCTGAGTTGTCTGAATCGTCGTCGCCACCATACTGTCCACGAGACTCGGTGGTGGGTATACCTTCAATCTGTTTTGGTACGGTCGCATTGTTGGTTTTGGCTTTTCCTAACAAAATCAGTCCACCCCACAGTCCGTTGGCCTCATCGGGTACAGAGCCACCCAGGTTGTCATTCTGTGAAGTAAAGATGATGGGTGCATCGGCGGTACCGTTCGCGATCAACTTTCCCCCCATGGCTACGATCAGGGCACTGGCATTCTCCATCTGTCCGGGCATACCTTTGATAACGGTTCCCGCTTCGATGGTAAGGGTTTGCCCACTATTCACAAATACAAATCCATCGAGTATATAGGTATTATCCGAGGTCCAGGTAGTAGTTCCTGTACCACTTCCGTTATCGGAGATTACCACCTCGGCAGCAAAAATGCTGGTTGTGAGAAGGATTGAACATAAAAAAACAGTTAACTTTTTCATTGTAATTTTAGTTTAAACATTAATTGATCAAATAGGATATGCCCAGTTTGAATTCCCTTCCGGGATGATTCCCGATAAAGTAAT
>DAOWJB010000005.1 GCA_030640625.1 Bacteroides sp. | reverse complement strand
TCGGGCTCAGTCATGGATTCAGGCTCAGTCATGATCTCGGCTTTGATTTCAACTGTGGTCTCGGCTTTGTCTTCAGTTTCGGCTTCTGCATTAGCTTCGGGCTCGGGTTCAGATGTGGCCTCGGTTTCGGTTTCAGCCTTGACTTCAGCTTTGGGCTTGGGCGAGAGTTCGGCTTTGGCTATTGGTTCTGGTGACTCCTCCGCAATTGATTCAGTGGTTTCATCTGTGCCACTTGATCCGGGAACATTATTATCCTGCTCCTGGTCTCGCGAAGCTTCAGGTGGAGCATCCGGCGTTTCCGGTTTGTCTGATGTTACTTCTTGTTTACCGGAAGTTACTGAAGCTGAGTTGTTATCCTCCTGGGTCGTGTCCTTCTTATTTTCACCGGAATCACCGGCGACTGGTTCATCATGAACCTGATCGTTATGTATCATCATCAATCAATGTCTAAACAAGGCTGATCCATGCAATTACCTGCGAAAATAGCCAAATATGCAGTATGGTCAAAGTTTTTTTGAGCTAGTTGATTATTTTTGTAGAAAATCCCGATCTATGAGAATCGACATTATTACCGGTGTACCAGAACTTCTGGATAGTCCGGTTAATCATTCCATCATCAAGAGGGCCCGTGATAAGGGTCTGGCAGAAGTCTATATTCATAACCTGCGTAATTATTCAAAAGACAAACATAAAAAGATTGACGACTATGCATTCAGTGGGGAAGCAGGCATGGTGCTCAATATTCAGCCCATTGATGATGCCATCGATTCTCTTACCAAAGAACGTAAATACCAGGAAATTATTTACACATCGCCGGATGGGGAATCATTCCGTCAGCAAACAGCCAACCAGTTATCTACCTGTGAGAACCTCATATTCTTGTGCGGGCATTACAAAGGGATAGACCAACGCGTTAGAGATCATCTGGTTACCAGGGAATTATCAATCGGGGATTATGTCATGACCGGAGGAGAATTGGCTGCTGCAGTGATGGTCGACTGTATTGTAAGGCTAATTCCAGGTGTGCTCTCGGATGAAACTTCAGCACTCACAGATTCATTTCAGGATGGTCTGCTGGCCCCCCCGGTATATACCCGTCCGGCTGAATATAAGGGATGGAAGGTTCCCGAGGTACTCATGTCAGGAAACGCCGCTGAAATTGAAAAATGGAAATTTGAACAATCCCTGGCAAGAACAAAAAAGATTCGGCCTGACCTGTTAAAGGACCAGCAGTAGATCAGCGAAGGATTTTTCTCACGAATACTACCGTGAAGTAGGACATCAGGAAAAGTCCCACAAAACCAACAACACTCGAGACCCATCGAATAATCCCTGAAGGGTAATAATCTCCGTATCCGATAGTCAGAAAGGTAATGTCATCTGTGACATATCCCGCTGTACGGACAGTACTTGCAGGTATCGTCCTGCGCTGTCTGCTGAAAGGGTACCTCCGGATCATAAAGGCCTAAGAACAATCCCTGCAGATGGCTGGTGAAGAGCTCATCCAGGGCTGAGTAATCGGTGATGGGGGAATGTTTTCTGGGCAACCCCATCCCAAACCGGTAACTGAAATCCCGATTATAAATATCTCTTATCAAATATACTCCAGGCATAACTTTGGCTTCTTCCATCCCATCGATGGCCTTAAATACTTTTGCATACAGGAATGTCTGGAATGCTGCCCGGTTCCTGTTTTTTTGTTCTCCATCAAACAAGCTTTCAATGGATTCAAAATTCATATCTCCCTTGCCTGTTTTGTAATCGATCACCCGGTAATACCCTCCGGTTTCATCGATACGGTCAATCTTTCCCCCTATGTTTACAGTATAATCCTGCCCGGCTGATTTAAAATCCAGACTGGCATAATAGGGAAGTTCCAAACTAAATATATTAATTGGACAATATTCTTTATCCCGTTCCAGGATCTTTTCAAGGTAGGTAAAAATAATCTCACGAATAACCAGGTTCCGGCCCTCCGGTTTGCTTCCCGATCCTCTCTCCTTATAGATTAGCTTGCGGAATGACTCATCGATGGCCCTTCTGATCAATTCATGATCACCGGTGATCATTTCCAGATCAGCTCGCTCAACAGGATTGTCCAACGTTGCATAAATTTTACTGATACTTTCATGGAGAAGTGTGCCAAACAGGGCCGGATCAACCTCCTCCTGCAACTCGACAGGTTCCTGCAGTCCGGCTATATACCTGAAATAAAACTGCAGGGAGCAATCAATCAAACTATTCAGGGCACTTGGAGAAAAGTAATTGCCATTTTTGATCCCTGTTGTATAGTTCAACAGTTTTTCCATGATCCGGTCATGCTTTCTCACCTGAATGGGTTGGATCTGCCTGGTCTGAACATCGAATCCAGCGGAAAATTCACGAACCAAAAATGCCGGTTCGTATTTTAATTGATGGATATATCTGGATTTCTCCCCGGTATTCAGTCCCTCAGTTTTATTGTTATAGATCAGTGAAATATCTTGTGACCGGTGAATCAGGCGATAGAAGTAATAGGCGTAGATTGCATCCTGGTGTTCAAGAGTTGGGAGATTGAAGCCATATCTCAGGTGATGGGGGATAAAACTCATGCTTGCACTGGTTCTGGGAAAAGATCCTTCATTCATGGAGAGTATAATCACCCGGTCGAAATCCAGCACACGGGTTTCAAGTACACCCATGACCTGGATTCCTGAAAGAGGTTCTCCGGAGAATGGTATGCTCGTCCTTTGCAGGATTTTATAAAACAGACGCAGAAAGGTTTGGAGGCTGAAAGAGAGATTTAGCCGGCTGATAACATCCTTTAAACGCTTTATTCTTGTATAGACCCGGTAAATGAATTCCAATTCCAGGGCGGGTACAGCATTACTGTCCTCATCATCCCCGCGGGTTATCGATTCCAGGATGGTCAGCAGATAATCAGCAATTTCTTCCGGATTGCTGAGTTTCCTGAAAATATGTTTAAATAAATCATTCTTTGAAAGGTCTTCGGGTCTGATAAAGATCCTGTTTTTCTCATGGATCTCGCGAACTATTTCCCGGACATCAGTGGGTTCGGACATCAGGATATATTGATGTTGTAAAACGGCCAGCACATCGGGATAATAAAACCTGCTGGATTCATTTTTCCTTTCCCTTATATTTCGCTGTAATGTAATAAGATGTTCAATCAGGCTGAATATCGGGGCTGCCGTGACCGGAAATCCCATGGTAACATTGATCTCTTCCAGCTTCTCAGGAAGGGCATGCAGGACAGGGATCAGTAATTCCTCATCCGCCAGAATGATGGCCGTTTCTTCTCCAAGGTTTTTTGTCTGGCGGGCTTCCTCCAGGATATGGTGCACCAGTTGCGCCTGTCCGCTATCGCTCGGTATGGAGTAAACCTGAATTTGCTTGTCTTGTTTCTGCAGGTTGTCATGGCTGATATTTTTCCCCGAATCCATGTATATTTCCAGGTTCTTCCTGATGAACCTGCCTGCTTCATGCATTTCATTCTCCAGGTAGAAATCATCATAATCCCAAAAGAACATAGCTTTACCTGCATTGGATAAGGACTTGAACAGGACCTCTTCACAAGGGTTCACCGCATTGAATCCGATAAATACAACGGTTGAGCCGGGCAGGTTAAGGGATTCTCCCGCCTGCACCTTTTCAGCCACGTTCCTGTAGATCATGCCTTCATAGCCTGTCTCATTTTGCAGAAGTTTATCCCTCAATTTGTTATAAACCGGGAGCAGGATGTTCCATACTTCAATGAATTGTTTTTTATGTTCACTTTGTTGATCTGATGAAAAATGTCCCCAGAAACGCTTTATTAATTCAATTTGTTGTTCTGACAGATATTGGAAAGTATCTTCCATATCCTTCAGATCCGCCAGGTTTCTGAAGATATCATTGGCATCGACCATATACTTGTCAATATCATCGAAATCAGCCAGCATTACCTCTCCCCAGAAATAGAAATCATCAAAACTCTCTTCTTTTTCCCTGACCTGTATATAAACCTTAAACAGCTCGCTGATCAATTCCAGGTCATCAGCATAAGCCAGGTTGGAGATACTGGCCATCAGGTCCTGTATGGTATAGATGGCAGGAGACCAGACAGGCCGTGAAAGGCATGTCCCCAGGTATTTATTGAAGAACAGCCCTGCCCTGCGGTTCGGGAAGACCAGGCATAGATCTTCCATCCGTTCGCCATATAACAGAAATAACTCCTCCGCTATTTCCTTTAAAAAGGGTTTCATTCACATATATTTACAATCACCTATCCCTGTTTATACCGCTTCCCTTGCCATATATCTGCCTTTTCAAGCATATTCTCAAATTTCTCCAGTACCTGGTCATACCTTAATCCCCAGGACTTGCTCAATAAATATTTCGGATTTGATTCACCTGCAATCCGCTCGACCACAAAATCAGGATTCAGCTGCTCCATGATCTGCAACATCAGTTCAAGGTATTCGTCCAGGTCAAAAATTTTAAAATCCTCCGGATCAGACAGGTACTGCTTTGCCATGATGGTGTTTCTGACTATCTGCAACTGGTGGAATTTGATATTGTTGATCGGCAATCCGGATATGATCTTCATTTCGGCCATGATATCTGCTGCCGATTCACCTGGCAGGCCAAGGATAAAATGTGCTCCCTGCCTTATTTCCCGGGATGCAGTCATGTCAATGGCCCGCAGGGAATCCTCGAATGTATGTCCCCTGTTCACTCTTTTAAGCGTGTTGTTATAGCAGGATTCTATACCATATTCAATTACCACATAGTAATCATCTGCCAATGTTTTTATATAATCAAGGATTTCAGGATTGACTGTATCCGGACGAGTACCGATGACAAGTCCGATTACCTCATCCTGCTGCAGGGCTTCTTCATATCTTTCCTTCAGAACATCAATGGACTCATAGGTGTTGGAATAAGCCTGGAAATAAGCCAGGTAATGTTGTGTTCGCCTGTACCTTTTCCGGTGAAACTCGATGCCCCTGGCAATCTGGGAGGAGATGGACCTTGATGGTTGGCAATAGGATGGATTAAAGGCATTGTTATTGCAAAATGTACAGCCCCCCTTTCCCTTGCTTCCATCCCGGTTCGGACAGGTAAATCCTGCATCGAGGGTCAGTTTCTGAACCCGTCCTCCGAATTTCTTTTTGAAAAATTCCGGATAGCTGTTAAAGCGTCGACTGTGCCCCCAGCTATATTTCCTGCCTTCTGCCGTCATACTTCAACCACCTCCTCCAGGTTCACATACCAGATAAATCCCTTTACATTCCCATAATTCATTTGCTTCAGCATATCGGTATACTTCCTGACCTGTGATTTATAGCTATTGGATTGCTGTTTTCCGAACTTATAATCCACCACAACCACCTGGTCATCCTTCAGCATCACCCGGTCAGGCCGTTTTAATGATCCTTCAGGGGTGAGAATATCCTGTTCAGTAATCACCTTCCAGCTGCCATCAAACCAATCTCTGACCGATGGGGTTTCGATCAGTCTGCTTACTTCTGCCTGCATCCGTTCAGCATCGCCCGTCCCGATCATCCCTTCCCTTCTGATGGCATCAAGGGCCTTATTAACATCCCCGGATGATCGAATCCTTGAAAAGATCTCGTGCATAAGGTTTCCCTGATGTATGCGTTGCTCAGATTCCGTGTCAAAAAAACTGGTTCCCCGGTATTGCAGACGCAGTTTGCCGCTGAATTCATGACTGCAGAGATTCAGGATCAGCATCTGTTCAGTTTTTTTTGTGATCCCAGATCTGTCCCTGAAGGAAAAATCTCCCAATGTCCAGGTCAGGTCTTGCTCATCCCATTTAGCGCCCGGAAGATTGTCCCCGGTCCTGTTTACAAGAATTTTGTTCAACATATCGGCTGCATCCGTAAGTTTCTCCTTACCGGGCAATGGGGCAAAAATGAATAATCCTTCCATGGCCCTGGTAAATGCCACATACATCAGGTTCAGGTGGTCCATATACACACGGAAACGCTCCTCCTGATATTCCTTTTCGAAATATGTCTCCCTGAGTGCTGAGGAATATTTTACAGGCAAGAGGCTCAATTTATTAAAGGGACTGTGAACAGGGTTGCACCAGAGGATCTCAGGATTCAATCCCCGGTGATCAAATGACCAGTGGCAATAGGGAATGATCACCACGATGAACTGCAGTCCCTTGGCCTTATGAATTGTCATCACGCGTATCGCATCCTGGTCCTCCGACACCGTCAGCGACTTTTCTTCTCCATTCTCCTTCCACCAGGATAAAAAGGAATTGATATCAGCAGGATTGTTCCGGCTGTAGTCCAGTATGATATCCTGAAAGGCCAATAGATAAGGTGTTTCATCCTCACGATTCTGCAGGGAGAACAATCGTATTATCCTGTCGATAAGCTCAGTCAGGGTCAGGTATCGCAGGGAGTCTATCCTGTCCAGAAATGCTTCAGGCAGTTCCTGTATCCCGTTGCCTGTCAGATCAAGTCCCTCATCACTACCACCCATGAATTGCTTATACTCATAAATCAGCTGTGCCAGGTTGATCTGATCACCGGGTTGGGTAAGATACTTCAGCACACCGGTAATAATTCTCACGGACAGGGCAGTTCCAAGAAACAATGATTCATTCGAGATCACATCAAACTTATACTTTGATCCGGGATGCAGACTCTTATGTTGGAGTATGGCATCCGAGATCTGTTTCCCTTCCCTTTTGGTCCTTACAAGAATAGCCATATCTGAAAGATCCATTCCTTTGTCCTGTAATTGTTCAATGATCGCGATCACATGCATGTGAACAGCAGGTTTCCAGTCTGTTCCTTTTTCCGTTCGGATCATGGTCATCCTGACATGGCCCCCTTCCCTGCCGGGGAGATCGGGAACCAGCTGGATCACATCCCCGTAAGCCCTGTCAATTTTCCGGGGATAATGGCTTACATCCTCCCCTTCCTGTCCGAAGGTTTCCTTAAAAACTTCCCGGGCTTCTGTAAAAAAATCATTGTTAAAAGCAATTATATTACGCTGGCTCCTCCAGTTATGCTTCAGTTCTTTTTCCTCCATTTGAGTTGGACTGAATGCTTGCGGGATCTCTTCACTAAGGATTTCCCAGTCAGAATTCCGCCAGCGGTATATCGACTGCTTGACATCACCCACCACAAGGCATTTCCGGTTGTAAGCCAGGCTGTTATCAATGAGTGGTTTGAAATTCTTCCACTGGAGTCCGGATGTATCCTGAAACTCATCGATCATGAAATGATGGAAGTAATTACCGATCTTCTCATAGATAAAAGGTGCATCATTGTCATCAATGATCCCATACAGAAACCGGGCTGCATCCGATAAAAGGAAAATCCCCTGAGATTGGGTATATGAGTGCATCCTGGCCGATATATCAGTCAATATTCCCAGTGTGTACAGAAAACTTCTTACAGAATCGGCAGTTTTGTATTTACGGTAATCACTTTCATACAGGCTTACAGTCTTTTTCAGCAGATCGTTCATTCCCTTATCATAGGCTGCAAGTATCCTGCTTCGGGCTTCAGATCCCTTCAAGACCCAGGCTTCAGGTAAATCCACACTGTTAATAATGGTATTGGAAGGAACCCTGTAATCTCCACGCAGAATCCTGTTAAAGAAATACCCCACACCATAGGATCCTTTAAAATCTCCTTCTTCCAGATGCTCCCCCTTCATGATAATTACGGCATCCCTGGCGAATCCCTCAAGTCCTTTTTCAAATCCAAACTTGATTGCATTTAAGTCCTCACGGAACCGATTGAAATTATCCTTGTCAGACAGCTCCTGATCCAGATCAGTACTGCCTTCCTGGAATCGTTCCTTGTTTAATTCCGCGCCCAGGACCAAAAGGTCATTTTTCAGGTTCCAGTGCTTTCCTTCCACTACCTTATCCCTGGCAAAATCCACGAACCATTGCTGTAATTCGGGATCCTGATCAAGACCATCGAGCATCATGTCAACGGCTTCGGATAGTATCCGTGGAGCATCCAGTTCAACCTGATATCCTGCAGCCAGCCCTATTTCCCTGGTAAAAGCACGAATGGCACGCTGAAAGAACCGGTCAATGGTTTCTATATGGAAGCGGGCATAATTATGCAGGATGGTTTCCAGGATTATCCGGGCCCTGCCGCTGATCTCATCACTGCCGAGTTTATGCTTTTCAAGGATTTCACCCTTGATGGAAGAATCCACACCCGAAGCCAGGCGGTATAACTCCTCCAGGATCCTGCTTTTCATCTCATCCGTCGCTTTGTTTGTGAAGGTAACCGCCAGAATATGCCTGAATAGTTCAGGATCCTGTATAACCAGGCTGATGTAATCCTTTGCCAGGGCAAAGGTTTTTCCAGACCCCGCTGAAGCTTTATATACTGTTAACCCTGACATACGGCTGTGATCAATCCATTAAAGATACAGAAAATACCACCCTCTCCAGGATGCCACATGGCCACCTCAAGAAAAATTCCCTTATTTTCTAATAGATCAGCTATTTAGAGCATTTTTGGCTTGAATTTTGCGGTAATATTATTAAACCACCACCCATGAAATCACTTATACTCGCCTGTATCATTTTACTTGCCAGCCTGCAAATCACTTTTGCGCAATCCGTTTACAAAGGCATCGCTTTGCGAAAGATCAATGATTATAATCCGGGCGATACTGTCGATATCTTTGGATTTAAGGAGAAATCCTATGGCAATACCTACTACCTGATCAAGGATGGGATGTATGAAAAATACATATCCTCAGATAAGGTTGAACTGCTGGATGATCAACTGGATTTCTGGCAGCTGGTATGGTTTGAGAACCAATCTTCCCATATCAATTCACACGGCTGGCAAACAGATCTGCGGTCAACCCTGAGAGACGATTTTTACGAGTATGCTTCCCAAATGGAGATCAATGGGTTGGTATTCAGGGATGAATACCTGGAGGATTACCTGCGGCAGCTGATTCTTATTCTCCATCCGCAGGCCCTTATAAAAGAGCTTCCTTCACGGCTCAATATCCTGATGATCACGGCCATAAAACCTGAGATATTCACCTTCGATAACGGTACCATTGTGATCACAACCGGATTGCTTTCCAAAACCCGGAGTGAAAAGGAATTGTTAACCATACTATCAGAACAAACCGCACATGTGGTGCTGGACCATAACTTGATGAACCTGACGATGGAGATCCGCAATGAAAATTCTGCCGAATTCTGGTCAGCTTTCGCCACCATTGCTTCAGCAGTTGCCATGGAATTCAGCAATGTCAGGTATGGTACGAACTTTCATGTGGGAGACCTTGTATTGACCGGACTTTCTGCTGCGGCCATATCTGATGCCATTGTCTTATCCGCGGGGGCTTCATATACCAGTGAACAAAAAGAGCGCTCAAAACAACTGAGCGAAGCATTTATGGAAGAATTACAACAAAGGGAAGATTTTGAATTCCTGCCGGATAAAGAATACATGATCAATATCTCTTCTGCCCTGTCACTTACCGCATGGCAGGAATATCATCATCATAATTATGACCAGGCCATGAGGTATATGGACCGGGTATTCGATCTGGGGATTGCCAGTGAGGAAGATTATCTGCTCAGGGCCAAACTGACAAGGACGCTGTCAAATACCTATCAGAGCAATGCGGAGGCATTGCGTTTGATCAATACGGCACTGGTCATGCATGATTTTGATTTTGTGGAAGCCCTGGCTGAGAAAGGCCTCATTCTGATCCGACTGGGGGAGGTGGAACAGGCCAGAGAGGTTTTCGTTAGTTACAAGGAAGCAGTTTCTGAGATGCCAAATATACCACCCGGCAGAAATGCCATCTGGGCCAACCGCATGCTGATCAAATGTGATCAACTTATGCAAAAACGCTGAGACATTCATGTTTTTTTTAAATTGCAGGTAGTAAATCCTGTAAAAGATGTCCAAACTTCTGGATTCCGTATGGATCAAGGCCTGGTGGATGGTCCTGCTCTTCAGCATTGTCAAACTCCTGCTTCACCTCCTTACCAATACAAACTATGAATTGCAGCGCGATGCATTCATGTATATTGACCTGGGAAACCACCTGGCATGGGGTTATCATTCGGTGCCTCCATCGATTGCCGTTTTCGCCAATATCTCAAGGTTCCTGTTGGGTGACACTACCTTTGCCATCAGGTTCTTCCCGGCAATAATCGGAGCCTTGTCCATGATCATTACCGGGATCATGGTAAAAGAGGCAGGAGGTGGTAAATTGGCCCTGTTCTTTGCCTGCCTTGCCTTCCTGGCAGCCCCGGCATTTCTGCGGAGCAATACCCTTTTCCAGCCGGTATCGTTTAACCAGTTCTACTGGCTATTGCTGGCCTTTTTGATCTTCAGGCTGATCCGGACCCAAAAACCTGCATACTGGTATATGATAGGTTTGGTGGCCGGATTGGCATTCCTGAATAAATATTCTGTTGTCTTTTACCTTATTGGCATCATAGTGGCGGTACTGCTGACTCCACTCAGAACCTGGTTGCGGAAGCCCCAGCCCTACATTGCAGCTGTCATCGCCTTGCTAATAGCCCTGCCCAACCTGCTCTGGCAGGTAAATCATAACTGGCCGGTAATCAACCACATGAAGGAACTGGCAGAGACTCAGCTGGTGCACGTCCGGGTAGATGTCTTTTTGCTGGAACAAATCATGATGTTTCTCCCTGTATTTTTTGTCTGGATTTTTGGACTCATCTACACTGCTTTCCTGAAAGAAGGTAAAAACTTCCGTGCCTTTGCATGGATCTACCTGGTCGTGGCACTGTTGCTCCTAATCTTGCGGGGTAAGCCTTATTATACAATAGGATTGTATTCAACCCTGTTTGTTTTCGGAGGATTATTTATTGAGCGGTTCCTTACGGGCAGGCTGGGATTTGTGAAATACATGCTGATCTTTTTCATATTTACCATTTCTGTTGTGGCCCTGCCCATCAGCCTTCCCATCCTCAAGCCTGCTGCATTTATTAGTTTCTACAAATCCATTGGCCTGGAAAAATTCCATCGATGGGAAGACGGGGAATATTATGACCTTCCGCAGGACTATGCAGATATGATAGGATGGGAAGAACTGACAGGGATCGTCAGGGATGCATATATACAATTGACACCCGAACAGCAAGCCAGGTGTGTGATCATTTCAAATAATTACGGCGAGGCCGGATCGGTTAATTTCTATGGTACGAAATACGGCCTTCCCAGGGTCATCAGTTTTAATGACAGTTATATTTACTGGGCCCCGGAAAGCATCGATGCAGAAATCCTTATCAAGATCGGCGATAGTGATAATCTGGAGGAGCTTTTCAATCAGGTTGAAATCGTTGGCAGGATCTCTACCCCGCATGCAAGGCAGGAAGGGACCCCGGTTTACTTTTGTGCCGACCCTAAAACAGATGTGAATCAAGTCTACCAGGATGATTTGCAAAGCAGGTTGCAACGATATCAAAATAAATAAAAGCATCAACTGCTGTTGAATTTACCAGTCTGCGGGCAGATCCTGCTTTGAGATTCCTCCGATTATTCGTACTTTTAGAGAGTGATGAATCCGAAAAGTACCATAAAAGTATTACAGGACCAGATTGAAAAGCTGGAGGCCAAGGACTTTGATCTGAATGCCTGGAAAAATTTCACCATTCTCCTGCTGGAAAGGATTTTCGACAAAAAAACCAGGAAGATTGAGGCCATACAAAAGATCAAATATGATCAGGGAAGCTGGGTCCTGAGAGATGAAACGGGCTATACCAATTCCATGGAAGCCTGTAAAAAACTCGGCAGGGAGATACTGGAAGAAGCCATTGTTGAGCTTGATGCTTTTGGCGCTCCGGAAGAAACAGGCAATACCATTTCATTTGAAATACTATTGAACGCCCTGCAGGACGAACTAACCGGTTCCCAGTTCCGTGAGATTAAAAAGGCCATGGAGGAAGAAAGACAGATCGAAGACCTGAAAAAAATCCTCGTTACAAAACTGAAAGGTTTCGGTTCAGATAATGTTTATGCGATCGTAGCAAATATACTCAGCAACGAGGAAGTCAAAAAAATCCTGCATCCCTAGTACATCCTGCCAGCATCTATCGATTCCATTGAATTTGCTAATTTTGCAGCCAATAACATGGTTATGAAAAGAGTTGTGGTTGGTTTATCGGGTGGAGTGGATTCCAGTGTAGCCGCATACCTGCTCAAAGCGCAGGGTTACGATGTGATTGCCATATTCATGATCAACTGGCATGACAAGACCGGCACACTTGAAGGCGATTGTCCCTGGAAGGACGACCTGGTTTTCGCAGAACTCGTGGCCAGGAAGCTGGATATTCCTTTCCATAGTGCTGACCTCAGCAAGGAGTACAAGAAAAGGGTCGTGGATTATATGTTCCATGAATATGAGGAGGGACGGACCCCTAACCCGGATGTGCTATGCAACCGCGAGATAAAATTTGATGAGTTTTTCAAAGTGGCTGAAAAATACAAGGCAGATTATGTAGCCACCGGACATTACTGCAGAAAAGAAACCTTGGAGAAAGGTGGAAACAATTATTACCGTTTGCTTGCGGGACTGGACCCCAATAAGGAACAGAGTTATTTCCTGTGTCAGCTCAACCAGGAGCAACTATCGAAGATCCTATTCCCCATAGGTGACCTTCCCAAGGAAAGGGTGAGGGAAATAGCCAGTGAACAAAACATGCCCACGGCCGATAAGAAGGATTCTCAGGGGATCTGTTTCATTGGCAAGGTGGACCTGCCCACCTTCCTGCAGCAACGACTTGAGCCTAAAAAGGGGCAGGTGATAGAAATCCCCAAAAGATTTGCCGGCTACCTGGATTTTGATCCGGCCAATACCGATCCAGGGTATCTTTCCCGTCCATGGGAATACCAGCCGGAGGACGGGATCATTATCGGCACCCACAACGGGGCACATTATTATACCATTGGGCAGAGGAAAGGGCTGAATATTGGTGGCAAGAAAGAACCTTTGTTTATTATTGGTACTGACACCCGGCGGAACATTATTTATACCGGGGAAGGGAAAAGTCACCCCGGACTTTACCGGAAAGGGCTGGCAATCAGGTCCGCCGATGTTCACTGGGTAAGGCCGGATCTTCAATTGGAGACGGGTGAATCAAAAAAATTCAGCATCCGGATCAGGTATCGTCAGCCCCTGCAGCAAGGTGCGCTACATGCCACTGATAAATCGATGTACATCATCTTTGATAAGCCTCAGCGGGGCATTACACCCGGACAATTCGCCGCCTGGTATGAGGGCGATGAAGTCATTGGTTCCGGTGAGATCGAATAATTCATTTCAGAACCCATATGGATCATGCAAGATCTTCAGATCATACATTGAGCATATTCTGCAAGCCATTGCTAGAATTTATACCTACCAGGACAATCATAAGAAGGGTTTCTCTACTCAGAGTTGTGCAAGCCACACTCCTTGTGTTCTTCATTTTCCCACCACCAACGGCCGGCCCGGGAATCTTCACCGGGCTGGATTGCCCGTGTACAGGGCTTGCAGCCAATGCTTGGAAAGCCCCTGTCGTGTAATACATTATAGGGGATATCGTGATCCCTGATGTATTTCCAGACCTGTTTCTCAGCCCAATCTATCAGGGGATTCAGCTTCATCAACCGATGCTTGTCATCCCATTCTACCAGTTTATTGAAGAATCTCGTAATTGTCTGGTCTTTGCGTAATCCACAAATCCAGATCTCCATACCCTCGAGGGCGCGTTTTAGTGATTCATTCTTCCGGATATCGCAGCATTGCTTCCGGTTATCAATGCTTTTGTAGAACAGGTTGATCCCCTTGCTGGCCACCATGTCCTGAACTTTTTGGTAATCAGGAAAGTATATTTCAATATTCAGATTGTATTCCTCATTGGTATGTTGAATGAGATCGTAGGTTTCCTGGTACAGCCGGCCGGTATCAAGGGTAAAGATCCGGGTTCCCCGATCAATATCAGCGATCATTTTGGTCAGTACCTGATCTTCCACACCCATGCTGGAAGCAAGCACAATTTTACCTTTATATCTGTCGAGAAAATAAGACAGTATTTCTTCCGGGGATTTGCCTGCCCACTTTTCATTCAGTTCATCAATCAGATGATCCTTCATTTCTCCTTCTCACTTTGATTCCTGCTTTTCAACCACTGGTTTAAGGGTGGATTTCAATATCAGGTAGCCAGTGATACCGGCCAGTAAGGAGCCCGCCAGTATCCCTACCTTGGCATGATTCAGCAATCCTGCATCCTGGAATGCCAGACTGCTGATAAACATGGACATGGTAAAGCCTATGCCACCAAGAAATCCCAGTCCGATCAAATGCATCCACTTTGTGCCCGGTGGCAGGGCCGTTATTTTTAGTTTTACGCCAATCCAGGCGAATATCATTATACCCAGTACCTTGCCAACGATCAGGGCGAGGGCTATATTATATGAAAGTGGACCAATCACAGACCCTCCTGCCGGTGCACTGAGCAATACGCCGGCATTGGCAAGGGCGAAGACCGGCATTACAAAGTATGATGTAAAGCCGTGCATCCGGTGTTCAACGGATTGCAAGGGACTATGTACCTTGCCAAAATATACCTCCAGGTTATCAAGCGCTTCGAGTTGTTCTTTATTGAGCAATATTTTTTCATCATTATCAGGGTTTTCGAATGGTTTCAGATTGGATTTCATAACCCGGTTAAAAACGCCCAATTTGATGCTCCGTTTTGCGGGCATAATAAAGGCAAGCGCAACTCCGGCAATGGTCGGATGTAAACCTGACTTCAGTACGTAATACCAGATAAAAATCGAGACTACCAGGAAAACACCCGGGTTTCGCATCCCTGACCTAATCGATAAATACAACATAATAAACAGGACCATCGCAATCAATAAATTATCCCAACCGACAGACTCACTGTAAAAAGCAGCAATTACCACAACTGCTCCCATATCATCTACAATGGCAAAGGCTGCGAGAAATACCTTCAGGGAAAGTGGTACCCGCTTCCCGAGAAGACTCAGGATCCCAAGTGAGAAGGCTATATCCGTCGCCATGGGAATGCCCCAGCCTTCTGATCCGGGATTGTCACCATGCAAAACAGCAAACATCGTGGCCGGGATTACCATCCCTCCTACTGCGGCCATTATGGGCAGGACAGCCTGTCTGAAACTAGATAGTTCACCCACAAGGATCTCTCTTTTGATCTCGAGTCCAACTACAAAAAAGAAGACTGCCATGAGACCGTCATTTATCCAGAGGATCAGGGGTTTTGATAATTTAAACACATTCCCGACCTGAACAGACAATTCCCAGTTAACGGTCCGGTTATAGAAATCGGAAGCCCCGGAATTTGCCATTATCATGGCAATGGCTGTGCAAACAAGCAGGAGGATCCCACCGGCTGCCTCGACTTTAAAGAACCTCTGGAAAGATCCAATAAGCGTGGGTATTGGTCTTGATTGCTTGGCTGACATGGTGTGGTAGATTGTAGTATATGGTGCGAAAATAGTTATTTTATTATTAAAATACCTCCTGGTCTGCTTTTATGAAATGTTCATACCTGCCGAGATCGTACCAGTAGTCTTCGTTGTGCACAAAAGAAACTATCCTTTGATGGTTGGCCAGTTCCAGGTACATTTCGGTCAGGGACCGGGGCTCTGTTTTCTGAAAAAAATTAAAAAAATCCCTGCTGATCACTTGTATACAGGTATTGCCAAAATCCTTCAGCGTATCTGTCCTGGGCCTTAATATTCTTGCTTCTCCTGTTTCATTATGTTTCCACCCGCATAACAATCCTTCATTATCAAATAAAAGGGATCGAGAAGTCGGACGCTTTTTCACAGCAATGGTTGCCAGTGCATCACTTTTTTTGTGTGTCCTGATGAGTTCTCCGATATTGAGATTTGTGAATACATCCACATTGTGGACCAGAAAATCTTCTTCATCCATTAAAAATTGCCTGGCCTGCAGCAATGCCCCGCCAGTATCCATCAGTTCATTGGATTCGTCTGAAATGCTGATGGAAACTCCTTTGATGACTAAGCTGTCAAGAAATTGGATAACCTGATCTCCAAAATGATGGACATTTACCATTATATTGTCCACTCCTGCCTCAGCCAGGTTCCGGATAACTCTCTCAACCATTGGTGTCCCTTTGAAAGGCACAAGTGCCTTTGGCGTATTATCAGTCAGGGGTTTCAGCCTCGTACCCAATCCTGCTGCTAGGATCATTGCTCTCATAATATGGACTGATAAAGATTAAATTTTGCCAGGCTTGTACACCCATTGTTTTTCTAGCTCCCTGTGATTCAGACTTATATTTATTGAATATTTTCCAGCCAGGTATGCCTTGAGCTGTTCTGCACAATATACAGATCTATGCTGTCCACCTGTACAACCAAAATTTACCATCAGATGCTTATAGTCCCTTTGCAAATATTCCTCTACAGACCGGTCCACCATGGCAAATATCGTTTTCAGAAAACCCGATACCTCCTCTTTGCTTTTCAGGAAATCTATTACATCCCTGTCCCGGCCCGTAGATTTCCTGTAAGCTTCGATCCTTCCCGGATTGGGAAGTACCCGGCAGTCAAAAACAAATCCTCCCCCGTGCCCACTGAGATCACGGGGGATACCCAATTTGTAGGAAAAACTGTTGATCCTTACCGTAAGTTGCTTCTGTTCAGCCGCAGGCTTCCATTCTGATAAACCGGCTATCTTTTCGAGGCATTTTATTAGCTCTGGCATTTCTTTCGGGATGAGGGACTTTTCAAGCAACCATCCGATGTTTTGAATGGCGAATGGAATACTCTGCAGAAAGAGCGGAATGTTTTCGACAATCCCCCTGATCCCGTAAGCTCCCATGGCTTGAAGTATTCTTATCAGCACAAAACCATAGTAATATTTTTGAAATTCTGCAGCCGCCTTCTTATTCTTTTTACCTAGTAAGTCCAGGTAATATTGCAACAATTCTTCCCGCATATCTATTGGAAGATCAACCCTGGCTTCAAAAAGCAGGGATGCCACATCGTATTGCAAGGCACCCATCCTGCCTCCCTGGTAATCGATAAAAAATAATTCTTCATCCCGGATCAGGATGTTCCTGGCCTGAAAATCACGGTAAAGAAAATGATCCCTTCCCACATTCATCATGGTCCGGGCAAGGAACTGGAAATCATCTTCCAGTTTCTGTTCGTTAAAGGGGATGCCCAGCAGCTTTAAGAAAAAGTACTTGAAGTGGTCCAGGTCCCATAAAACCGATTGCTTATCGAATTCCTTACGGGGAACACAGACGGAATAATCCAGTCCCACATGACCTTCCAGCTGAAACCTCAGCAGGTGTTCAAGTGCCAGGCGATAGAAGGGGATTGCTTTCTTCGGAAATAATCCCTCCTCTCTGGTCTGATCAACAATATGCTTCAGCATCAGATCACCAAAGTCCTCCAGCAGGTATATTCCCTTTTCCTCCTGAACAGCATACAGTTCGGGCACATGCAGTCCCTTGTTCCTGAAGTGCCTGGTAAATTCAAGAAATGCCCTGGTTACCAGGGGATCCGGACTGATCACACCGATGCACCCTGAGCCCTCCCCCTCCATCCTGAAATACCTCCTGTGAGAAGGTGATCTGGGCAATTCACTGATGTCTTCAGGTTGTGAACCGTAGTGTTGCCGGAATAGTCCCAGCAGTTCTTCTTGTTTCAAATCAGATTTAATTAATACATGCAAAAATAATAAATAAAAGATGCCAGGGTCTAAAAAAGCTTACCTTCAAGTTTACGTCAATTATTAAAACAATTTTTATATTTTTACGCCAGAATATAAGTAACTGCTATCCCGCATTTTATCGAATACTGACATCGTGAAACTAACCATCTACAGCCACAAAGATCTGAACTTCGTTGAGCTCAATTTAACAGGTACCGATGAGGACTACAACAAACTGGATGCTGAATCAAAGTATATTGACAGTGTTGTTTTTAACCTTTTCACCAGGTGTTTTGAAAAATCCAACACGTTGTATGAATACTACGACGCTACCAAGTATAATACCCGTTACATCATTCCTTTGAGAAATCAGTTGCTCACCCATCTGGTTACCATTCAAAAGATTAAAACCCTTTCTGCTTTTCAGTCCTTTCTTGATGAGAAGGTTTTTGGAAAAGATTTCCTGCTGTCCCTTGTGAAAACGGATAAGACCTGGTTGGATCACTGGACCATTTACCATGAGAAGCTTGTTAAGATCAATCAGGAGCTACTGGATCTGGTGGACTTCTGTATCGATGAAGATCTTAACCTCTGGGTGATCGGATACTGATTTTCGTATTTAGACTGCCTGTCGAAAGTCATAAGGATAAATCCCCATAATTGGTTATGTTTGTAGGCATTACCAATCAATAATAACATGCCCAGTTTCGTAATTACCGATAAATGTGACGGTTGTAAAGCGTTGGACAGAACAGCATGCCAGTATATATGCCCCAATGACCTGATGGTCCTGGACAGGGAAAGCAACAAGGCCATGAACCGGGCGCCTGAAATGTGCTGGGAATGTTATAATTGTGTCAAGATTTGTCCAACCCAGGCCATAGAGGTCCGCGGTTATGCCGATTTCATGCCCCTGGGAGGCGTGGTCCAACCGCTTCGTAGCTCAGATGCCATTATGTGGTCAGTGAAGTTCAGGGATGGGCAGATCAAGCGGTTCAAGTTCCCTACCCGGACCATCCCGGAAGGGACTGCCGAGCCAGATGCTGGTTTCGAAACAGGCACTGATGATCTGAAGAGTCCGCTACTCCGGACAGAACCAGGCTCCACCGGTCTTGATGAATTGGAAAAAATTTAATTATGAGTATCATAGAAAGCTTTGAAACCGTCGAGATACAGACGGATATCCTCATCCTTGGGGGCGGGATGGCAGCCTGCGGGGCCGCTTATGAAGCCGCACATTGGGCAAAAAAGAATAACCTCCGTGTCACCCTGGTGGACAAGGCCTCGATGGACCGGTCGGGTGCGGTTGCTATGGGACTCTCAGCCATCAATATGTACCTCGGACTGAAAGAAGGCAAGAACACCCTGGCCGATTATGTTAACTATGTAAAAAACGACCTGATGGGCATTGCCCGCGATGACCTGGTGGCCAATATCGGCCGTCATGTCGATGCATCTGTTCATCTATTTGAAAAATGGGGACTCCCGATTTGGAAGGACGACGAAGGGAAATATGTCAATGAAGGACGCTGGCAGATCATGATCCATGGTGAATCCTATAAAACCATCGTCGCCGAGGCAGCCAAGAATGCATTGGCCGAACTGGGTGATAAGGGCCAGTATTTTGAAAGGGTATTTATTACAGATCCCATCATGGAGGACAATCGTTGTGTCGGGGCCATTGGATTCAGTGTCAGGGAACAGAAAGTATATTTTTTCCGGGCAAAATCTGTATTGGCTACCATGGGAGGAGCCGTGCATATATTCAAGCCCAAATCGGTTGGCGAGGGACTCGGGAGATCCTGGTATCCTCCCTTCAACAGTGGTGCCAGTGCCTATTTTACCCTCAAGGCTGGTGCAGAGATGACCTGCCAGGAAGTACGATTCGTACCTGTCCGGTTTAAAGATGCCTACGGTCCCGTTGGCGCCTGGTTCCTTCTCTTCCAGGCACAGGCCTCCAATGCCCTCGGAGAGAACTATATGCAGACCCGTGCTGCAGAACTGGAGAAATGGGCACCCTACAGCCTGGCCAAACCCACGCCGGCAAACCTCAGGAATTACCTTATGATGCTTGAGATAGAGGACGGGAAGAGTCCCATTTACATGCGTACGGATGAGGCCATCAAAAAGATTGTGGAGAGCATACCGGATGAAAAAGAAGCAAAACGAAAACTGAAAGAACTTGAAAAGGAGGCCTGGGAAGATTTTCTGGATATGACCGTCAGCCAGGCATTGCTCTGGGCATCCATGAATATCAAACCCGACGAAAAACCTTCCGAAATATCGGCCTGCGAGCCTTATTTTATCTCATCCCATTCCGGGGCATCCGGTGCCTGGGTAAGCGGACCGGAAGATCTTGCACCAGACCTATACAAATGGGGATACCCGAACATGACAACGGTAAGTGGACTGTTCGCTGCCGGGGATGCCTCGGGAGCATCCAGCCATAAATTCTCCTCCGGGTCCTTTACGGAAGGACGTATCGCTGCCAAAGCTGCCGCCTCGTTCTGCATGGATAATCCGGATTCTCCTGCCCTGTCTGATGAAAGATTGCAGGAATTAAAACAAGGGATCCTTCAGCCCCTTGAGATCTTCGAAAGCCACAAGGGCTATACACAGGATCCCGATATCAATCCCAACTATATCAAGCCCCAGATGTTCATGTTCCGGCTGCAAAAGATCATGGACGAATACGCCGGTGGAGCATCAAGCGGTTTTAAAACTTCTGCTCCCTTGCTTGAAAAGGGACTCGAGCACCTGGAGATGCTGAAGGAAGACGCCGCCAAACTGGCTGCAGAAGACAGCCATGAACTCATGCGCTGTTGGGAAAACATCCATCGCATCTGGCAGGCTGAATCACATATCCGGACCATGCTCTTCCGGGAAGAAACCCGTTGGCCGGGGTATTATTTCAGGAGCGATTTTCCGAAGATGTCGGAAGACTGGAAAGTCTTCGCCAACTGCCGCTGGAACCCGGAATCTGACGAATGGGAAGTATTGAAACGTGAGGTAATAGACCTGGTCGATTAATGCCCTCCCCTGATCAAAATACTGTTCCTGAAAAGTCTGTCCTCATCATTGGCGGTGGTATCAGTGGGATTACCGCTGCGGTGGAGGCTGCAGAAACCGGCTGCCGGGTTTACCTGGTTGAGAAACTGCCCTACCTTGGGGGACAGGTTGCCAGGATAAATGAATATTTCCCGAAATTATGTCCCCCTTACTGTGGACTTGAGATAAACTTCAAACGGATCAGGAACAATTCCGGGATCGAGGTATTAACTTCTTCAATGGTTGAGGAAATCAGTGGGATACCTGGAGATTTCAAGGTCCGGGTCCAAACTGCACCTGAATATGTGACACCAGACTGTACTGCATGCGGAGATTGTGCTGTGGTATGCCCCGTCGAAACAGATGATCCTTTTAACCATGGGATGACCAGGAGAAAGGCCATTGCCCTGCCTCATGAACTGGCCTATCCAGTGCGCTTTCATATCGATGATAAGGTTTGCACCAAGGACTCCTGTAAGAAATGTGTGGCTGCCTGTAAATATGATGCCATTCATTTGGGCGCAAATGCCCAAACCCGGGAATTTAAGGTGACCACTGTTATTCTGAGTACCGGCTGGAAATCCTATGACCCTGAGAACCTGACAGAATTTTCCTGGGGAAATTCAGCTGATATTCTTACCAATGTCATGATGGAACGGCTGGGGGCACCCAATGGTCCGACAGAAGGCAAGATACTGAAACCATCAGACCAGCAGCCGGCAAGGAAAATCGCCTTTGTACAATGTGCAGGATCCCGTGACGAGAACCATCTCCCCTACTGCTCTGCCGTTTGCTGCTCAGCTTCCCTGAAACAGGCAATCTATTTTACCAGACAGGACAAAGAAAACAAGGCAGACATATATTATATCGACCTGAGGGTCTCAGGCAGGAATGAAGATTTTCTGAACAGGGTGGAAGACAATGATCAGATCCGGCTGATAAAAGGAAAGGTAATTTCTGTTGACCTGGACGAAAACAGGCCGGTGATAGAGGCAGAGGATATTTTATCAGGCCGGAAGATCCGGGCAGATTATGACCTGGTTGTCCTGGCCACAGGGATAGTGCCTGAAATTCCAGGGATACCAGTCACACTTCTGGATCAGGATGGATTTATTATTAAAGAAAGTCTTGAAAACGGATTTTCGGCCGGGGGCTGCTGCTGTGAACCAAAAGATGTAGCAGCCACTGTCCAGGAATCAACCGGTTTGGTGCTTAATGTCTTAAAAGGGAATGCATAGGTGATGGCAGAATCAAAGAATATAGGGATTTTTATCTGTACCGGATGCCAGATCGGTGATGCGATTGACACTGCTAAACTCAGGTCCATCGCAGAACAAACCTCCTCGGTCAGGCATTGCACTGAACATACCTTCCTCTGCAGTGCTGAGTCCAGGCAGCAAATCACCGAAGATATCCGGAAACATCAATTAGACTCACTTGTCATAGCCGCCTGCTCCCCACGCCATGCGGTGGCAAACTTTGCTTTCGATAAGGTACTGACCGAAAGGGTGAATCTCCGTGAAGGGGTAGCCTGGACCATGGAACATGGCAATGAAGATACCCAGATGGCAGCCGAGGATTATCTCCGGATGGGAATTGCCCGGACGGAAACTTCCGGACTCCCTGATCCATACTTACTCGAAAACCCTGTATCTGATATACTGGTTATCGGTGGAGGTATCAGCGGGATGCAGGCAGCCATCGAAGCTGCCAGTGCCGGTTGCCAGGTACTGCTTGTCGAAAAGGAAAATGACCTGGGTGGATGGCTGAATCACTGGCATGATATTATTCCTGTCTCCGGAGGAAAGCAGACCAACCTGAATTTTTTCCTGCAAGAGAAAATGGATGAGATAAAATCATTAACAGGAATAAAGGTCCTATGCAATACTACTGTTTCTTCCATATCCGGTGAACCCGGCAGATTTTCTATTGAGGTCAATCAACAGGGAAAGATCACAGATCACCGGGCAGGTTCCATTATCCTTGCCAACGGATGGAAACCCTATGATGTGACGAGGCTGAAGGAATTAAAATACAGCGACAGACAGAACATCATTACCCAGGCCGAGCTGGAAACAATGGCTCAATCGGGAAGCATCACCAAGCCATCTGATGGCAGTCCACCAAAAAACATTCTTTTCATTCAATGTGCAGGGTCCCGTGATAAGGAACACCTTCCCTATTGCTCAAATGTATGTTGTCTGACCAGCCTGAAGCAGGCACAATATATCAGGAATCAGCATCCGGAAACCAATGTTTTCATTGTGTATAAGGATATCAGGACTCCAGGGAAAAACGAACATTATTACAGGGAGGTTCAGGCTGATTCACGTATTTTCTTTACAAAAGGAGAGGTTACGGAAATTGCAGATAATGTTGATGACTCCATGGCCATTACTGTCTCTGATAACCTTTTAGGTGAACCTATCCGGATCAATGCTGACCTGGTTGTAGCCGCTACCGGAATGGTGCCGAATCAATCTGATGATCTCAACCTGCAATACCGGAAAGGGACAGGATTGCCCGAGTGGAAATATGGATTCCCTGACTCCCACTTCATCTGCTTCCCTTACGAGACCCAGCGGACAGGAATATATGCTGCAGGGGCTGTCCGGACACCACAGGGCATACAGGCTTGCATGGAAGATGCCGCCGGAGCAGTCCTGAAAGCCATTCAATGCATAGAGAGTGTCAAGCGAGGCCAGGCTGTCCATCCCCGGTCCGGGGATGAAAGTTACCCCATTCTTTCCCTCCAGCGTTGCACTGACTGTAAACGCTGTACTGAAGAATGTCCTTTCGGATCCTATGATGAAACGGAAAAAGGAACGCCCCTCCCCAACCCTGCCAGGTGCCGGCGCTGTGGGATCTGCATGGGATCCTGTCCGGAACGCATTATTAATTTCGAGGACTACTCCATACATGCCATTTCATCCATGATCAAATCCATCCCCATTCCGGATGAATTCGAGGAAAAACCACGGATATTGGCCTTCATTTGTGAGAATGATGCTTATCCGGCATTTGACCTCGCAGCGCAGCATCGCCTGAAGATCAGTCCATATGTAAGGATCATTCCTGTCCGCTGTATCGGCTCCATCAATACGATCTGGCTGTCTGATGCCCTCTCCCAGGGTTACGATGGCATTCTGCAGATCGGGTGCAAGCCGGGCGAGGACTATCAATGTCATTTTATAACAGGAAGTGAATTAATGGAGATCCGCTCGGAGAATATACAGGAGACCCTGCAGACCATGATGCTGGAACCGGAAAGGATTCAGACGGTATTCCTGGAGATTGATGAATATTTAAGGATACCGGAGATCATCGATGATTACATGGAAACCATTGAGGAAATTGGTCCCAATCCATTCAAGGACATGTAGATGCTAAGTGTGCAGCCCGACATAGGATTTATCGAGGAATTGCAGCAGGCAACAGGCTCTCAACTGACCACCTGCATGCAGTGCGGGGCATGTACGGCAGCCTGCAGCCTGTCAGAGGAGCAGAATGTCTTTCCCAGGAAGCAAATGATCCTTTCTGCATGGGGCATGAAGGACAGGTTGATGGCCGATCCGAATGTCTGGACCTGCCACCAGTGTGGTGATTGCACCGTTTCCTGTCCCAGGGGCATAAGACCTGGTGATATCCTTGCCGCCCTGCGCCAGGCTCAGATATCCCACTATTCAAAGCCTGGATTCCTTTCCCGGTGGATGCAAGATATTCGATTTCTTCCCCTGGTGATCCTATTTCCAGCTGTCATTATCTCGACAATTTTAATTCTTGCCGGGACGTTCAACTTTGACAATTTTGCCCTGCCGGAAGGTCCCGTTAATTACGGCAAATTCTTTCCCCATGGATGGCTGAATGGCTCTTTCACCCTCCTGTTTGTGTTGTCAGCCATAGCTGCGGTACAGGGTATCAGGAAATACTGGCAAAACATGAAACGCATACAGGAAGATACCAGCCAGATCGGACGCTTAACATTCGCAAAATTATGGCAGGTCATCCGAAAGATAATGGTTCACAAGGATTTCAACAGCTGCACCCAGCAGAAGAATCGCTCCCTTGCCCATCTCTTTGTATTCTGGGGATTCATTCTGCTGCTGTTTGTGACGTTTTTTGCTATCCTGTCCACCATCTTTTTCGATTATCCACTGACTTTCCTGAATCCGATCAAGATTGCAGGAAACACAGGCGCAGTTTTATTGCTTGTGGGATCGTCATTGATGATTTTCCACCGGCTCACAAAAAAGAACAGTCTGGAAAGCAACTATGGGGACTGGTTTTTCCTGGTATCTTTCTGGCTGTTGACCATATCAGGGATTCTTGTGGAAGCTGCACGGTTTCTCGAATGGAGCTCCGCCTATCATATTTACTTCTGGCACCTGGTGATGGTCTGGATCATCATTCTGTACTTTCCCTATACCAAATTTGCCCACTTTCTATATAGAACCACAGCATTGATATTTCTGAAACTGAAAGCAT
>DAOWJB010000298.1 GCA_030640625.1 Bacteroides sp. | reverse complement strand
ATGGCGGAGGTGGTAACCCGGAGGCCATATGCGACCTGGATACCAGGATCAATTACCATTCCTTTGGCCATGAGGCAGTTAAGAGAGGGTACATCGTGTGGGCTCCTGGTTTGGTTATGCGTTGCGGATATGGTGATGATCCTGAAATTGAAGGCGCGGAGCGGAACCTGCTTGACAGAAGATTAAAACTCCTTGGGACCAGCATTATCGGAATGGAGCTGCAAATGATCATTGAGAGTACGAAAACCCTGATCAGACATCGTCCTGAAATAGATGGTGACCGGATCGGGATGACCGGACTTTCCTGGGGCGGTTTTTATACATTACACGTGGCTGCCTTATATCCAGAGATTAAGGTAGCAGTGCCTTCCGCAAACTTCCGTGAACATGAACTCGTTCTCAACCGGGTGGATGATCCGAATAACAGGTTGGACAGTAAGCACCTTAAAATGTTTGGCAGTGCCCAGGTAGCAGGAATGATCTGTCCGCGTCCATTGATGATACAAATGGGCATTGAAGACACCCTCTTCGACCTTGAGGGGGTGCGTCGTGAGGCAAAAAAAGCAGCAGGATATTATGAAAAACTTGGTGTCGGAGAATTATTTGAATATTCCGAACATCCTGGAGGACACGTTTTTGAGAATGAAAGCATATTTCAATTTTTTAAAAAGCATTTATAGGATCTCAGTTACAATAAATGATACGGACATGAAAGAAAATAGCAAAAAACAGAGGTATTTGACAATTTCGTTGATCCTATTATTTTCGATCGGAACAATTCAGGCCCAGGATGTATTTACCCTGAAACCTGAATTGGTCGGACAACACCCCCGGATTTTGTTCACCCAGGCAGAAGCTGATGCCCGGGCTATCCTTGCACAAAAATATATGCCGGAAGAATGGCAACTATTTGTTAATGACTGCCTTAATATTGGATATACGACCAATACTTCCATCCTCGGCCAGCAACAGTGGTGGTATTTCAGTCGCCTTGGGATAGGCATTGCCATGACAAGGGACCAGCGGCTAATCGATAAGGGGAGTGTTTGGCTGGGAACTGCTTATGGGGAAAATTGGGCATTTGATGCAAACAAAACGGTTGGACTGGATGTGGCTCATAAACTGGCTGGGTTTGCCCTGTTGTATGACTGCATGTATAATTATCTTACGCAGAGTGAACGGGACGATTACGAGGAGTTGCTTGAAACGGGACTGATCAAATTCAGGACACATGGATATGATATTGGTGATTACTGGACCAATGATTACCAGAATAACCACATGCATTTCCGGGCGACTGCCTCACTTTATTGTGCTGCAATATTGATTGATAAATATCCGGCTCTCCAGTCTGAAGCAAACAATGTCATTACAGTATGGAGACGTATCGGCTACATGTCACCCCACGATGGTTCAAATCATGAAGGTTTAAACTATTCAAACTATGGCGGCCAGATGTTGTATCCGGGTATCTCCGGACTGAAACATTGTACAGGTATGGATCTCACAGCAAGCGAACATTATCATAATGTGGGATATTACTATATCCACCACCTGGTACCGGGAATGGTAAGCGGTTTTGGCTTCGGGGATGCCGGAAATTCAGCCGCTTCCAGTGGTCCAAATTACTTGTTTCAAATAGCTAAATCTACCCAGGATCCCTATATTCAGTACACAGCCCATAAATTGAGGGAGAAATATTCGGGTTCGTTTTTCCTCAGGCAATGGTTTATCCTGTTTAATGACCCCCTGTTAGAGAAGAAAGAGTCCACTGAACTTCCCCTCTACAGATATTTTGATGATATAGGAATTGTCGTATCCCGCAGCGACTGGGGTGCGGACGCAACGGCCGTCGCATTTAAATGCGGTCCCCTTGGCGGGAAATTAATGAATGAGACCCGGGGAACCGAATACTCATGGTTTACAGACTATGTCAATGTGGCCCATGATGATCCGGATGCCGGAACATTTCTTCTATTCTCAAAAGGGAGTTTTTTGACAACCGGTGATGGTTATGAGAAAGTTGATAAAGTAACCACTCAACACAGCACATTTATTGTCGATGATCGTACTCAATACGGGGGTGGTGGACAATGGAGCCAGCCTGAAGCTGACCAGGGCAGGTATGCCTGGCAAAAAGATTTTTTTGCAGTCGATGACCGGGTTGTTTTTTCTGGTGATATGAAAGGGGTTTATCCCAACATGGATAAACTGAACCGGACATTTGTTTCACATAAGGCCAATTACATCATCATTTATGACGACGCTGCTTCTTTTACTGCAGGCAGAACTTTTGAATGGAGATTGCAAACAGAAGGAGCACTGGCAAGTTCGGGTGAAAAAACGTATAGAATCACTCATGGTAATGGAAGCGCCCTGGCCAGAATATTGTCTCCGGCTGAAGCAAACTGGTCTACCACTACCTCAACAGCCATCAATATTAACGGAAGGATTTTAAGGGCACGTCTTACAGGACAGCAAGCAAACCAATTCCTGGTCCTGTTGTGGCCAAATGCTGCAGATTTGAATGCCATTACTGAAAGTTACAATACATTCAGCACCATAGGGGTGAAAGTCACAACCGGTGGCAACAATGAATACACCCTGTTCCAGAAAGGGGATAATGAATCCGCTTCCGCCGGCGATATTCATTTTAGCGGGAACACTTTGCTTCTCATTGAAGATGTGTCAGAAAATAACCTGGCCTCGGCCTCCCTGGTGAATGGAGATAGCCTTGCGTTTAATTCAACAACCTGGTTCTCGGCGGATAACCGGATCAATTTTGGTATCGATAGCATCTCGGCAGACACTTCGGAGCTGATCTATCATATCGGTCCATCCTCTGATTCCGATACCACACAGGGAGTAAATATTACCCTGGGCGGCTTATCGGCAAACAGTACCTACTATATGTTCAAGAAAGAAGAGACATCCAGCATTGAATTCACCACGGATGCAAATGGGACAGGAACATTTCAGATTGATCTTGATGCTACTTACAAGCTGATTGTCACGAAAAAAAATATGAACCTGACACATCTGGAAAAGGCCATTAAGGAAGCTCAGGAAATCCATGATGCAGCCGTTGAAGGCACCTCTCCCGGGGAATTCGAAGAAGGTTCAAAAGCGCAGTTTGCTTTGGAGATTGATAGTGCGGAAAATGTCTTTGAAACAGCCCTAGACCAGGCTGAGGTAAACGATGCCCTGGCTGATCTCCTGGAGGCCATCGATGCTTTTGAAGCAGCTGTAAATGTTGATTTAACCATCCTGATGGAATTAATCGAGGAATCGGATACAATCCATGACAATGCGGTGGAGGGAACAGAAGAAGGGCAATATGAGGCAGGTTCAAAAGAAATATTTAAAACCGCCATTACTGATGCCGAAAATACAGCAGCGGATACAACTGCAACACAGGAAGAAATAAATGATGCTGTGGCGGAACTCGCAACTGCCCTGGCCCAGTTCAAAGCAAAAATGGTCCCAATTGCTCCGCTTACAAAATTTAGTGATGTCCTATATTATGGAGATTTTTTAAACTATTCAGTAAATACAAAAACGATCTGGGAGGTCATCGAAGAAGGGGAAGACGTAATTGTGGGCATGAATAATTACTCTACAACCAGTGGGCAGTATATGCTGATCAACGACTCTAGCTTCCAGCATTTTGAGATCTCATTCGACGCCAGGTCTGTCGAAGGTACCTATCAGAATGATATCATGATTGTATTCGGGTATCAGGATATTGGGAACTATTCATATATAAAGCTGAGCTCTCAGGTTAATGAATCCGGCGCTTTTACCCGGATTGACGGTCCTACTAAATTCAGCTGGTTATTTGAGGAC
Organism: Bacteroides sp.; assembly: GCA_030640625.1. GTDB lineage: Bacteria > Bacteroidota > Bacteroidia > Bacteroidales > SM23-62 > SM23-62. The sequence goes on along the minus strand of DAOWJB010000298.1, from coordinate 140 downwards.
TACGAAACATATTGTGTTCAGGATCAGGAATGGACCAATTATAAAATGGTGGCATTTGATTCTGTCATAACGCTATACCGGAACGATGAGAAGCTTTTTAGTGTTGACCCCCAGGAATCACTAAGGTATAAGGGCAAATT
>DAOWJB010000348.1 GCA_030640625.1 Bacteroides sp. | reverse complement strand
CCTCACAAGCCTTTGCAAACAAATGATTTTCAGACAGAAAACCATATCCGGGATGGATGGCCTGAGCTTCAGCCATGTTGGCAAGGGTTATGATTTTTTCAATATTCAGGTAGGTATCTGATAATTCCGTGCCATGCAATGGGAATGAGCGATCGGCCATTCTGCAATGATAGGCATCCGGACCATCCAGGTCAGAATAAACAGCGACTGAAGTGATCCCGAGTTCCCTGGCAGCCTTTATAATTCGGATGGCAATTTCTCCCCTGTTGGCAATCAATATCCGGTTTATCTCTGTCATTCCCTGGTTCTCCAGTTTGGGATACGATTATTGAAAAATGCATCCAGTCCCTCCCGGGCTTCATCCGATAAGCGGGCTTTGGCAATAATTTCCGTGGTCAGAAGTCTCAATTCCTTTGTGACATGTTTATTCTCTATATCTACAAGTAATTTCTTGGTCATTGAAACAGCCCCCGGGGCATTTTCTTTTAGCAATCCTGTCATTTTCTCTATTTCTGCTTCTGCCTCTTCCTGCCGGACCACATGGTCAACCAGTCCAACCGAAAAGGCTTCTGTCCCATCCATCTCCTGACCCGAAATCATATATTGTCTTGCTTTGAATCCTCCCATCCGCCGGACCACAAATGGCGCGACGGTAGCGGGGACCAGTCCCAGTCCGACCTCCGAAAACGAAAATCTGGTATCTGCAGTAGAAAATACAAAATCACTTGCTGCCACCAGTCCGATCCCGCCACCATGAACCGCCGACTGGGCGTAGCAAATAACCGGCATGGGAAGCCTGTAAAGGCTGTCAAAACAATCAAAAAACAGGGTGGCTTCGGCTTGCAGATCCAGGTCAGACTTCCCGGATATATCAGACATTAATGCCAGGTCCGCCCCGGCACAGAATACCTTTCCGCGCCCCCTTAGGACCAGTATCCTTGCCTCAAGTTTCTTTGATAACAGTCCGAACACAGAAATGAGTTCACCCAGTATTTTACCATTCAGTGCATTCCGCTTCTCCGGCCTGTTTAACCAGAGACAGGCTACCTGGTCATCAATTGAAAACTCAATGCTTGTAAAGTTCATTCAATCGGGTTTTTTTACATTCGATATACCCCTGTTTTGGGATCCGGATAAGGCTTATTGAGAGACATGGCAATGCCCATGGCAACCACTTTCCGTGTATCCAGGGGATCAATGATACCATCATCCCATAGCCGGGATGTACTGTACCATGCGGAACTTTCATGAGCATACTTACTGAGTATCTCATCCTTGATCTGCCTGATCTCTTCCCCGGGAACCTCTTTCCCGGCTGCTTTAAGCTGATCAATCCTTATCCTGCTCAAAACTTCTGCCGCCTGTTCGCCGCCCATGACGGAGATGCGTGCATTCGGCCACATGAATAGCAGCCTGGGATCAAATGCCCGTCCAGCCATGGCATAATTCCCGGCTCCATATGATCCACCGATGATTATGGTAAACTTGGGTACGCTCGCTGTAGAAACGGCATGAACAAGTTTGGCTCCGTCCTTGGCAATTCCTTTATGCTCATATTCCTTGCCAACGATGAAACCGGTAATATTTTGCAGAAATAAAATGGGTGTCTTGCGGAAATTGCACAGTTCTATAAAATGAGTCGCTTTAAGAGAAGTTTCAGAGAAAAGTACCCCGTTGTTGGCAATAATCCCCACCGGGAAACCCATGATCCTGGCAAAACCAGTAACAATGGTGGGCGCATAATTCTTTTTGAATTCCTGGAATTTACTTCCATCAACCATGCGCACAATGATCTCCCTGGGATCAATTGACTTTTTGGGATCAACAGGTATGATCCCGTACAATTCAGCCGGGTCATAAGCCGGGGGTTCAACGGCTTCCGTTGCCAGACACTGCTTAACAGGTGGATTCAATTGCTCAAAAATATTCCTGCAGATCTGTATGGCATGGCTGTCATTTTCCGCCAAATGATCTGCCACCCCGGAAATCCGGGTATGCACATCAGCACCACCCAGTTCCTCCGCGGTCACATCCTCCCCGGTAGCCGCTTTTACCAGGGGAGGTCCCCCAATAAAAATCGTCCCCTGGTTCCTGACTATAATGGCTTCATCACTCATCGCAGGCACATAGGCTCCCCCGGCCGTGCATGATCCCATGACGATGGCTACCTGGACAATTCCTTCCGCGGACAACCTGGACTGGTTAAAAAAGATACGGCCAAAATCATACTTGTCTGGAAAAACCTTATCCTGTTCAGGCAGGAAAATTCCCCCGGAATCTACCATATAAACGATTGGCAGGCGGTTCTCAAGAGCTATTTCCTGGGCCCTGATATGTTTTTTAATGGTTTCTTCAATGTAGGTCCCCCCTTTTACGGTTGCATCATTAGCAATGATGACAGTTTCCCTGTTATGTATCAATCCGATCCCTGTAACCATACCTGCGGCTGGAAACTGGTTCCTGTACTGGTCCCATGCCGCAAAAGTGGATAATTCAAGAAATGGGGTATTCCGGTCCACCAACAAATCAATCCTTTCCCTGGCCAGCAGTTTGTTTCGGGCTTTATGCTTTTTTACGGCTGTTTCTGACCCGCCCCGGTGGATTTTTTCCATCCTTTCATGGAAATTAGCAAGGATTGCAGTATAATTTGACAGATTTTTTTTGAATGCTGCTGACTGGACGTCGATATTTGACTGGAGCTGAAACACTAGACTTTGACAGTATGGTAAATAATCATATTGCGGTATAACAAATATCTGAAATTCCGCGTTATTTCTTGCACAACAGATTGTGAATTCATTTGTTCAAATATAGGCAACATATCGCTTTCTTTTTTGTAACAAATTTCCTTATCTTGCGTTTACTGTATAAAAGTATATAGCCATGACTGCACACGCACATTCAGGAAACAGTGAAGAGCTGGTGAAGAAAAAGTTTGCACAGAAGAAATTCCACCTTCCCGTGATCGGGCATTTTGCAGATAAAAGCGTGAAATTCAATTCCATCCTGGAAGCATCACAGGCCACAGGGCTTCACCCGACCATGATTTTTGAGGCTTGCATTGGCAAGATATTCAAGGCAAGAAATACATACTGGGAATACGTAAAGGGAAACCATTATATCAAGTACAAGGCCTATTATATCAATGCCCAGGAAAGCTATACCAGGGTTGGTGGATTCAACGGTTGATCATTTTTTCCCCTTCGTTACACCTGGCCAGTCATCAGTCCTGAATGGGGATGCTGGCAGTCCCTCCATATTATAAAGATTCACATCATCGGGATTATCAGCCCAGCCGTAGCGTACAGCTACCGGCTTTGGAACCTTTGAACTGTATACAAAGACCTTATCGCCCTGGATATATGCCCTGGCCCAGTGGAATTTTCCATCCTCACCGGCAATGGTAAATCCATTCAGGTACCCGTACCGGTTTTTCGCTTTCAGTCCCGAGCCAACATGATCAAAACTCAGGATGGTATGCTCTCCGGCTATGATCATCTCCCTGTAAACGGGACCTGAAAATATTAGGTCCTTTCCATAAGCTATTTTCAGGGCCGCTATTGCAAGCCGTTCCCCAACATCCTGTTTATTAATGGGATGGATATCATCAGCTTCCCCAATGTCAATGGTCACCGCCATCCCTGTCCGGGGCAGTGATAATGTCATGTACTGTGCTTCACGTAACTCTGCCCAGGTACTTTCGTCCGGTTTTTTGGAAGCCTCCATGAAATTCGCCAGTTGAACAAATACAAAGGGCATTTCGGGATATTCCCATTGTTTTCTCCAGTCTTCGATCATCAGTGGAAACAGGTCACGGTACTGGTATGCCCGTGAAGCGTTGGATTCTCCCTGGTACCAGATCGCCCCGTTTACCCTGAAATTCAGCAAAGGATGGATCATACCGTTGAAGAGCAGGGTTGGATTGCTATTGGGACTCATAACCTCAGTAGTATTCAAGCTTAACCCGGCCGGGCTTACCCGAAACCGCCATTCACCAGCAAGGGAGATCATGAAATCATCAGAAGTGATCTTCATCAGTTCTGGTTTTCCATGGAAACCACCACCACCGCCGGTATCTTCCACCCGAACAGCAATGACATTCATGCCCTCCTGCAGATATTCTGCAGGTATTGTGTAAACCCTGTCCTGATTATACTTCTGAATTGTTTCCCCGACTTTGTATCCATTGACCCAGGTCCAGTCGGAATCATCTATGGGTCCAAGTTCCAGGGTGATCCCCCTCTGGGAAACCTCCCCTGGCAGATCGACTTCCAGCCTGAACCAGACGATGCCATCGAGTCCACTGAGACCTGCATTCTCCCACTGCTGTGGCAATTCCATTGTTCCCCAGCCCTCAATATCCAGTTCACTGACCGCCCAGACCGCTTTACCGTCCTGTATACCGGGTTCATCGGCAGCATATTTATCGATGATCTCCTGCATTTCGGCCTTTCTCCTGGCAAAGTCTTTTTCCGGGTCATAATCAGCCAGGCTGGCTACCCGTTCTGCAAATTCAGGGACCTGGCCGATAGCCTCTCCGCTTGTCCAGGTCTCGACATTGGTCCCTCCCCAATTGGTACTGAGCAGTCCTACCGGAACGTTCAGTTCCTCGTGTATATGCCTGCCAAAGAAATATCCGACAGCTGAAAATGGCATTACTGTCTCCTGATTGCATTCCTGCCACTCCCCGCCCGGAATTTCATCAGCGGGAGCCAGCTGAACATTTTTTGGTACGGTAAATAGCCGGATCTCCGGGTAATCAGCCCGGGATGATTCCTCCTCTGCCCAGGGAAACCACTGGACCTGAAACTCCATATTCGATTGTCCCGAACATACCCAGACATCGCCGATTAGGATATTTTCCAGCTCTATGATATTTTTACCCCTTACCTTCATGGTATACGGCCCGCCGGCTTCCATGGCCGGCAGGGTGATCAGCCACTTCCCGTCCTTTCCTGCCCTCTTGCTCTCTACGGCCTCATTAAAGTGTACGGTTACCTTTTCCCCTCTATCAGCCCAGCCCCAGATCCGCAGTTCCTGGTCTCGCTGTATAACCATGTTACTGCCGATGATATGGGGCAGCCGGACTTCCGCCTTCAAGATGAATGAAGTGATTAATAAACAACCAATTGAAAGAATGAATCTTTTACCTGAAAACATCATGGTTTGGTAAATTTTATTGCGTTTGACACCAGTTTTCTGAATGATGGGTTTTCATAGGCATGTTTATCATGGCCTCCCATCAGGTACACCACCTTTGAGTTTTTAACCGAATGGGTCCACCCTATATAGCGGTCACAATCCGGATGTGAGGTTTCCAGCAGATTATGCACTCCCGGGAGCTGCCTGGTATTGCTGTAACCCTCATCCAGGATCTCAAAATCCTCCATGCCTTCCGTCACCGGGTGATTTTTATCCAGCACCTTTACCTGCAGTACAATGTCATGCTTGTAATCAGAAAACTCATTGGTATCAGCAGTATATGCAGGCAGGTTATATTTTCCGCCAACCAGTTCAATATATTCCGGCCATTCCGGGTGGGATGCCAGGCTGTGATGCAGGAAAACTATCCCGGTCCCTTTCTCAAACTCGTTCAGAAAAATCTGTTTCTCCTGCTCGTTTATTTCATTCCACATGTCATAAAATGCGATCACATCGAATTCTTTACCGTCTGCCAGCATCTGCCAGGCTTCCGGTTTCACTGCCATTTCAAATGAAATACCCGGCAGGGCCTCAAACATTTGTTCAAACTCTGCAGTATCGTATGCATGACCCCCGGTTACCACCAGCAGGGATATCTGTCCGGATCCTTCCTTCAGTTTACATCCCAGACTTGTTGCGACAAGGGCGATGATGAGTAAAACAGAAACTATTCCAGCATTATTTTTAGTCCAAAGAGCTTTCATAATCTAATCAGTTTATGGAGTGAGACGCAAAATTGCATCAAATTAAGTTTCAATCTTCTTGTAATACTCTACCTTATCCCGGTCAGGAGCCTGGCTTGCTTTTTCAAGCAATTGATCCTTCTCCTCATCGGAAAGTTTTACAAATTCCCTGGCCAGTGCAATCTTCTCGATCAAAAGATCTTTGTTCTCGGCACCTGTGATCAGGACGCTTATGGGCAGGGACCAGCTGAAATACAGGGCTTCCCTGATACTGATATGCGTTGGGATGACCGGCGCATCGGTTTCCCAGGGCACCCTGTCATTCACCTGTTTCCTGCCAAAAAATCTCCCATCGGCCAAGGTCTTCATGGCAAGCAGACCAAGTTCATTTTCAATGGCCACCGGCAAGGCTTGCCTCACAAAGCTGTGTTCACTTGCTAAATCTACAATATTCAGGGGCATCTGAAGGGTTGAAAAGCCGGGGGATTCCGGCAACCTTTCCATCATGCGAAGGTGTGCATAAGGACTCTGGTGGCCGGTAAAACCGATAAACCTGGCTTTGCCTGACTCCTTGATTGACTGTATGGCACCCATCACACCCTGTCTGATCCGCTCATCTACATCCTCAGGGTTCTTTAGAGAATGGATCTGCAGCAGGTCCACCCGTTCGGTCTTCAACCGCCTGAGGGACAGTTCCACCTCCCTGATCAGCGAATCACCATCTGGCGCCTGGGTTTTGGTCATCAGAAAAACATGATCCCTGTATTTGGGAACCAGGTACTTGCCATATCGTTCTTCACTGGTCCCCTTTCCATAACTATGGGCCGTATCGAAGAACCGGATCCCTCCTTCAATGGCTGTTTCGATCACCTCCTGGGCATCTTTATCTGTCGTCCAACCGATATGGTATCCCCCCACCCCGAGCATGGTAATCTTCTCTCGGGTAATCCCGAGTTTACGCAATGGCAGTAATTCACCAAATTGGTCACTGGCGGGGCCTGCATTCCTGCATCCCCAGCCGACGGGCAGCATGACACCGGCAGTCAGACCTGCCATGGTCCTGAGAAATTCCCTGCGGTTTTCCATAGGATTGGTTTTTGAATATTACACAAGTAAGATAACACTTTTTATAGATTTT
>DAOWJB010000225.1 GCA_030640625.1 Bacteroides sp. | reverse complement strand
TACCTGGTCCGGCCCGCCCCATTCTGCCCCCTGTCGAATCACCTCTTCAAACAAACGGTTTGGACCTGATCCGGCCGGAAGGAACTGAAAGTCTTCGGCCCCCGGGTTTGAGGTGAGTCCGAGAATGATCACCCATTTGCCGTCATACCCGAGGAAGGGTATGACCGTATCCTTTCCCATATAGGGGGAAAGGGTGATGGCATCAAAATCCATCTCCTCGAAGAAAGCTTTTGCATACATGGCGGCGGTATTGCCGATATCCCCCCTTTTTGCATCGGCTATGAGAATTACACCTGGAGCTATGGAGCGAATATATTCCACGGTCTTTATCAGGTCGGTCCACCCGTCGGTCCCCCTGGCTTCATAAAACGCCAGGTTGGGCTTGTAGGCAATGGCCAGGTCATGGGTGGCATCGATGATCCTTTTGTTGAATTCAAGTACAGGAGATGCCCCGCGGTGCAGATGGTGTGGGATTTTTTTTATATCTGTATCGAGTCCCACACAAAGAAAGGACCTTTTCAGGCGGATCTGTTCGTAAAGCCCCTCGGCTGTCATATCAGCGGTTTATCTTAAGCCTCAACTTCACTTTCTTTCAGGCGTTCGGCATTTTCAGCCATCTGCAATTTATCAATGATTTCCTGAAGTTCGCCATTCATCACCGAACCCAGGTTGTACATGGTCAGGTTGATCCTGTGATCCGTCATTCTCCCCTGGGGAAAATTATAGGTCCGTATCTTGGCGGACCGGTCCCCCGTCGAAACCATGGTTTTTCGTTTGGATGAGATATCATCGAGATACTTCTGGTATTCCAGGTTATACAACCGGGTCCGGAGCTCAGACATGGCCTTATCAAGGTTTTTAAACTGTGATTTTTCATCCTGGCAGGTTACCACAATCCCGCTCGGAGTATGGGTAAGCCGGATGGCAGAATAAGTCGTATTGACCGATTGTCCACCTGGTCCCGATGAACAATAAGTATCCTTCCTGATATCCTCCGGTTTCAGATCTATATCAAACTCTCCGGCTTCAGGCAGTACGGCCACAGATGCTGCCGAGGTATGGACCCGTCCCTGGGTCTCTGTCTGGGGAACACGCTGGACCCGGTGGACACCTGATTCGTATTTCATGATCCCATAGGCACCTTCGCCTTTCACATACATGATGATCTCCTTGTATCCTCCTACGGTCCCTTCCGTGAAACTCGTCACTTCCAGTTTCCACTTCTTAGATTCACAGAATTTGGTATACATCCTGTATAGTTCCCCCGCAAAAATGCTGGCCTCATCCCCGCCTGTTCCTGCCCGGATCTCCAGCATGGCATTCTTATCATCCTCCGGATCGGCCGGTATCAATAAAAATTTGATGTTTTCTTCCAACGGGACTACTTTTTCGCTCAATTCATCCAACTCGCCTTTTGCCATCTCCCGTAGCTCCTCATCTTTTTCATTGGCCAGTATATCTTTGGCGGTAGCTATATTGCTCAGCAAATTCTTATATTCCTCATAGGCGCGAATTATCGGTTCAAGGTCCTTGTATTCCTTGTTCAGTTGAACATACCTTTTCATATCGGTTATGGTATCGGGCTCATTAATCAGCCTGGAAACTTCATCAAACCTGTTTTTTACACCCTCCAGCTTATCCAGTATCAGGTTTTTACTCATAAAACACCTCCATTTCAAACAGTTCGCAAAGTTAAGAAAAATACTTGGAAGTGCCTGGCAGGGAAGATGTCCCGCCAGGTGGTTCAGGTGTAATGATATTGACCATGGGGGCCTTTGATAACAACTTCCTTTCTTTCAGCCGATTCCACCCTGCCGATAACCCTGGCATCAACCTCGAATGATTTGGAGATCCCGATGATCTCATCCGCATGTTGCGGAGATATATAGATCTCAAATCGGTGCCCCATATTAAACACCTGGTACATTTCACGCCATGATGTGCCCGACTGATCATGAATCAGCTGGAAAAGGGGAGGCAGGTCAAAAAGATTATCCTTGATCACGCGGAGCCGGTCTATAAAGTTCATAACTTTTGTCTGTGCACCCCCTGAACAATGGATCATTCCATGTATACCGGGACCAGCATGTTCCAGGATCTTTGCTACCACAGGTGCGTATGTCCGGGTAGGTGAAAGAACGAGTTTACCGGCATCCAGGGGGGTTCCGGGGACAGGATCGGTTAGTTTGCAGGACCCGGCATAAACCAATTCCGCCGGTATGGATTCATCATAACTTTCCGGGTATTTCTCAGCATAGATCCGGGAAAACACATCATGTCGTGCAGATGTAAGTCCATTACTGCCCATGCCGCCATTATAAATATCCTCATATATGGCCTTCCCGAAAGATGACAGTCCGATGATAACATCACCTTCCCTGATCTGGTTTTCAATGATATCTGAGCGCTTCATCCGGCAGGATACGGTCGAATCCACAATAATTGTCTTTACCAGATCCCCTACATCAGCGGTTTCACCTCCCGAAGCATAAATGCCTATGCCATAGTCCCTCATCAATTGCAGGAATTCTTCGCTACCGTTAATGATTTCAGCGATCACCTCTCCGGGTACCCGTATTTTATTTCTTCCGATGGTCGAGGAGATAAGGATATCATTACAGGCACCAATACAAAGCAGATCATCCAGGTTCATTACGATGGCATCCTGGGCGATACCTTTCCAGACAGAAAGATCACCCGTCTCCATCCAATACAGGTATGCAAGGGAGGATTTGGTACCCGCCCCGTCAGCATGCATGACCGTGCATAATTCATTATTATTCCCCAGGATGTCAGGCATGACCTTGCAAAAAGCATTGGGGAATAATCCTTTATCAATGTTTTTTATGGCATTGTGGACATCCGTCTTTGCATGGGATACACCACGCTGATCATATTTCGATTGATCCTGCATGCGATCTTTAATTATCTTTGTTTTGTAATTGCAAATGTCGCAAAGATTCATAAAGATGACAAATTCCGATAATAATCACCGCTTATTGCTGGGAAACAGGATCCCCTATGAATTCTTTATTACCCAGGGATCCGGGGAGAGCGATATTACCATTCATGCCGGGTCTTTCCACCTGGCATTGTGCCAGGCAGGCATCGGAATGAAGAACATTGTCCCATATTCCTCTGTTCTTCCGGCAGAGGCCAAACAGATATCCATGCCTGAAAATATGAAACAGGGGGATGTAATGGAGCTTATCCTGGCGGCAGGTAATTGCCGTAAGGGTGAGCGGATCACTGCCGGCATGGCGATCGCCTGGTTGTATGAACAGGATACCGGTGTGAAATTCGGTGGACTGGTATGTGAACTTAGCGGGAATTACCCATTGGAAGAAATTGAAGAGAAACTGAATGACAGCATGCTTGAAATATACCACCATGGATATGATAAGTATAAGCTGGGTGACTTACAGCTGATCACAGAGACATTTGTTCCTCACAAACAATATGGCACCGCACTGGTTGCTCTTTGCTTTAACAGTTACATCTTTCCAGTGCTGGATAAGCTGGAATGACAAACCGGGCCCGGCTGGGCGGGGGACTTAATCCGCTGGCCTGTAATCAGTCCGAAGTACCCGGAACTCAGTACGCCGGTTCAGCTGATGGGCAATCTCCTGTTGTTCAACAGTGGGCAGGGAATTAATATAAGGTTCTGTCAACTCTGTCCCTTCATTCAGGAATTCATAACTATCATCAATCCTCTTTGTCACAACCTTGGGCATATCCTCACCATATCCCTTGGCAGTGAGCCTGGAAGGATCAATACCGCGTTCGATCAGGTAATCAACAACCGATTGGGCCCTTTTTTGGGAGAGCTCAATATTATCCTCAGGTGTTCCCCTGACATCGGTATGGGACATCAACTCGATTGTGATGGTCGGATTGTCAGTCACTGTTTCGATCAACTTATCAAGGGAGACCATGGCTTCAGGTCTGAGATCCCATTTAGCAAAATCATAGAATACGTTGCTGTTTGATAGCTCAATTGTCTCCCGAATATTGGACAGGTAAATGGTCGTTCGAAAATCTGTACTATTATCCAGACCCTTGGTGGTCTCCCGCTCCTTACCGTTCAGGTAACCATCCCTGGAGGCAACGAATACATAATCTGTATTGGGCTTAAGCATAAATCTGAAAGACCCATCTTCGCCTGTGGTTGTTTCTACAGTTATCCCATCGCTGCCAATGGACTTCACCGTGGAATTTACAAGGAGTACATCGCTTTTGTCATCCCTGACCTCTCCAATTACATTGAATTTCATGGGTGGCAATGCGAACATATAGATCTCATCGTTTCCTCTGCCTTTACGGGTTGAACTGAAATAGCCACGTTCCATATCCCTTTCGAAAACAATCCCGAAATCATCAGCAGCCGAATTAATCGGATATCTCATGTTCTCAATTTTCCAGGATCCATCTTCCTTTTCGTTGGCTCTGTAAATATCCAGTCCACCCATTCCGATTCTTCCGTTAGAAGAAAAGTAAAGTGACCCATCATTATGTAAGAATGGAAACATATCGTCATCCACGGTATTGAGGGTTCCCAGGTTCTCAGGCCTGCCCCACTCACCCCCCTTGCTGTCACGTGATACTATCCAGATATCCTTTCCGCCTACTCCGCCGGGCATGTCAGATACAAAATATAAGGTAAGCTCATCCGGGGTAATGGCCGGATGTGCGACAACAATGCTGTCATCAGCCAGGGTTAGAGCTTCCGCTTCGGCCCATTCATCACCAGTCCGGCTGGAGGTATAGATCTGGCAGCCATAGTTGGCGTTTTTATTGACTTGGCAGCGGGTGAAATACATCGTGGAGTAATCATCAGTCAACACAGGTGTGCCTTCCTCAAATTCGGTATTGACATTCTCATCCAATGCAACCGGCACACTCCACTTTCCTTTCCTGTCCATCCTTGATTGGAAAATATCTGTAAAGTTCTCACCGGTGGCTCCATGCAAATCATTCCCGGTAGCCTCCTCACGTGATGAGGTGAAATAAACGATCTTATAGTCATCTTCAGCAAAATACGGACTGTAATCACTTTGCCTTGAGTTGAAATATTTCATGTTTTCAACAGCATAATTGGTAGGTCTCGCCATCCATTCCGCGGCCAGTTCACAGGAGGTGATCCCTTCCTGTCCGCGTGGATCATCCGGCACCAATTCCTTATACCTCCGGTATTGTTCCAAGGCATCCTCGTATTCTTCGTCCATTCTCATGGCATCGGCATAACGCAGATAAATAATTGGATTGGGATACTCGCGCTGGATTGCCTGTTTATAGCGAAGTTCCGCTTTGTTTGGCTGGTTTGTGATACGGTAGCACTCAGCAATCAGGAAAATTATTTCATTCTTAACCTCCCTGTCATTGACTTTATTATAGGCATCTTTGAATAGATCAATAGCCACCGTATACTCACCTGCAGCATAGGCTGCCCTTGCCTTGGTGGTCTGATCTTTTTTCTGGGCCTGTAAACTAAAAGAGACAACCAATAACAGGCCGGCCAGTAGAATGTACTGTAAAGGCTTCATACTTATGGAGTCATTATTCGTCATAAAATTAGTCGATTTTTACGATATCTATATCAGATAATATGAACAACGGAAAAAAAAGACGAATAATATATCTGAAACAGGTTACCTGACAAATAATAATTCCCGGTACTTGGGAAGAGGCCAGGTTTCATTATCCACAATCAGTTCAAGCCGGTCAATATGGTCCCTTATGATATCCAGATAGGGATATACTTTTTCACTATACAGGCTGGCTTTCTTCCGGATGTCTTCCACAACATTCGCCTTCTTGCGTTCTTCTACCATTTCGTGGACTTTTGCCTTGATGCCTGAAATGTGTGCAGATACCTCCCTGATCCTGTCCAGGCGGGCTGCAGAGAGCTCCTTGAATTCATCTTCCTCAAATATTTCCTTCAGTCCCTTTACATTCTCAATCAGTTCACTCTGGTATTTTATGGCAGTAGGCAGGATATGGTTTATGGCCAGGTCACCCAGCACCCTTGCCTCGATCTGTATTCTTTTTGTATACATCTCAAGCAAGACCTCGGTTCTGCCTTCAAGTTCCCTTTTGTCGAGTACTTTCTGCCGGTCATACAGGTCAATTGATTTATCTGTCAGGTAAGCAACCATGTTGGATGGGACATCCCTCACATTGGTCAGTTTACGCCTGGCTGCCTCCTTCACCCACTGTTCACTGTAATTATTTCCTTCAAATCGGATAGATTTGGATTCGATGATATACTTTCTCAGGACCTGGAAGATGGCCTCATCCTTCTTCACGCGTTTTTTGATCAGGCTGCTCACTTCTTTTTTGAATTGTACCAGCTGATCAGCCACGGCAGTATTCAGGGCGATGATGGGTGCAGCCACGTTGGCTGATCCTCCTACTGCCCTGAATTCAAAACGGTTCCCGGTAAAGGCGAAGGGGGAAGTCCGGTTCCTGTCAGTATTGTCGAGCAGGATCCTCGGAATTTTACCAATATTGAGCTTCAACTCTGTTTTTTCATCCGGGGTCATTTTCTCACTAGTCACGTTGTTCTCAATAAGATCAAGCATCTCAGATACCTTTGCTCCAAGAAAGGTGGAGATGATGGCAGGCGGAGCTTCATTGGCACCAAGCCTGTGGACATTACCGGCCGTGGAAATGGTAGCCCGCAATAATTCGGCATGTTCATGAACGGCTTTGATGGTATTTATAAGGAAGGTCAGGAACAGAAGATTGGTTCGCGGGGTTTTTCCCGGCGCAAGCAGATTGATCCCATTGTCCGTCTGCAATGACCAGTTGCAGTGTTTCCCCGAACCATTTACCCCAGCAAATGGTTTTTCATGGAAAAGAACCCTGAATTGGTGTTTCCTGGCGATGTTTTTCATCAGGTCCATGATAAGCAGGTTATGGTCAGCGGCCAGGTTGGCCTCTTCAAATATGGGAGCACATTCAAACTGGTTTGGAGCTACCTCATTATGCCTTGTTTTCACCGGGATCCCCAGCTTGTAGGCTTCCACTTCAAAATGCTTCATAAAGGCAGAAACCCTCTCGGGTATAGAGCCGAAATAATGATCCTCCAATTGTTGATCCTTGGCAGAAGCATGTCCCATCAGGGTACGGTCGGTCAATACAAGGTCAGGTCTGGCATAAAACAGGGCTTCATCGATCAGGAAATATTCCTGTTCCCAGCCCAGGGTTGGAATTACCCTGGTAACACTTCGGTCAAAATACAGACAAACCTCTGAGGCAGCCTTGTCAATGGCCATCATTGATTTTAACAGTGGGGTTTTATGGTCCAGTGCCTCACCTGTGTAAGAAACAAAGATGGTGGGTATGCTCAGGGTATTGCCTACAATAAAAGCCGGAGAGGTAGGATCCCATGCAGTATAACCCCTTGCCTCAAAAGTATTTCTGATTCCACCGCTGGGAAAACTGGAAGCATCGGGTTCCTGCTGGACCAGCTTGCTTCCCGAAAAATTTTCAATGACTGTACCTGAATCAGATATTTCAATGAATGCATCATGCTTTTCAGCAGTGCCATCCGTCAGTGGATGAAACCAGTGGGTATAATGGGTAGCGCCTCTTTCTGTTGCCCAGGCTTTCATGCCTGCCGCCACTTCATCTGCCATCTTCCGGTCTATGCGGGCACCTTTATCAATGGAACGCTGAACACTGCGATAAGCTTCCAGGGACAGGTATTTCTGCATCTTGTGCTTGTCAAATACATTGATACCAAAATAATCAGATATCTTATTGGAAGGATAATCTATCTCTACAGGTTGCCTTCTGAGTACCTCCTGCAAAGCCTGGAATCGTAAATTTGCCATGGTCTGATCTTTCTAAATTGTTTTCAGGTGGCAAATATATCCCTTTTTTTCTACCAACCCCCTAAATAATCACAAAAGTTGTTAAGAAAGCGTAAAGAATATAAGAGTCTTATCAGAAAATATGGGGAAAGCCAGATTTATTTGCTTAATTCAGCATAATACTTGAAAAAGTATGGAATGGTTTCAATTCCCTTGTAGAAGTGTTCGAGTGGATAATTTTCATTCGGACTGTGAATGGCATCTGACTCGAGTCCGAAGCCCATAAGAATGGTTTTAATCCCCAGCACCTCCTCGAAATCTGATATGATCGGAATACTTCCTCCGCTGCGCGTAGGTATTGGTCTCTGGTTAAAGGTTTGTTCCATGGCCTTACTGGCTGCCTGGTAAGCGATGGTATCTGTCGGAGATACATAGCCCTGTCCATTGTGCAGACTCCTGACATCTACACGCACACCTTCCGGAGCAATGGATCTGAAGTGATTTTCAAACAATTTATCAATATCAGTGGAGTTCTGATGAGGGACAAGCCGCATGGAGATCTTGGCAAATGCCTTGGAAGGAAGGATGGTTTTTGCTCCTTCCTCGGTATATCCTCCCCAGATCCCGTTCACATCAAGGCTTGGCCGGATCCCTGTACGTTCCAACGTAGTATACCCTTTTTCTCCATCAAGCGCATCCACCTCTATTTCCTTCTTATATGCTTCTGTATCAAACGGGGCTTTTGCCATTTCATCCCTTTCCTCCTGGCTTAATACCAGCACATCATCATAGAATCCCGGAATGGTTATTTCATTCTTATCATTGGTCAATGAGGCAATCATTTTGCAAAGCACATTCACCGGGTTGGCCACGGCTCCCCCGAAAAGCCCGGAATGCAGATCACGACCAGGTCCTGTTAATTCCACTTCCATATAACTGAGTCCCCTTAGTCCCACTGTAATAGAAGGTGTGTCCGTAGCGATCATGGTGGTGTCAGAGACAAGGATTATATCGGCTTTCAGTAATTCCTGGTTTTTTCTGCAAAATTCCTTCAGACTGGATGAACCAACCTCTTCCTCTCCTTCGATCATGAATTTTACATTGCAGGGAAGTTCACCGGTGTTAACCATAAACTCGAATGCCTTTACATGCATGAATAGCTGTCCCTTATCATCATCGGCACCACGTGCCCATATCTTACCATCACGGATTTCCGGCTCAAAAGGTTCGGAATCCCAGAGCTCAAGAGGCTCAACCGGCTGAACATCATAATGCCCGTAAATGAGTACGGTAGGAAGATCTGGCCCTACCAGCTTGGATCCGAAAACCACTGGTTGTCCGCTTGTTTCCATAACCGCTGCTTCATCCGCGCCTGCTTCCAGCAAACTATCCCTGAGCAAGCCTGCCATTTTTATCATATCTGCCTTGTTCTCTGGTTTTGCACTGATTGAAGGGATCCTGATGAGTTCAAAAAGTTCATCAAGGAATCTCTGTTTATGTTCTTCGATGTATTGATTTAATTGATCCATTGAGATATAGTTTAGGTTTATTTTTAAAATGAATTTTAAAGTTAATTAAATAATCACCATCATTATGAATTCTATTCATCCGGGTTCTCATCTTCCTCCAGGTTCTCAGATATGATCTGCAGTTTTTGGTAAAAATCCGCGCCGAATTTTCGTTCGATGCCTGTCTTTACAAACCGGTATACTGGCATGTTTTCAGTCTCGCCAAGTACCCTTGCCGGGTCACAGACCTTCCAGCGGTCATAGTTCACTGCCCTTAAGCTTTGATAATTTTTTACCCGGATTGGGTAAATATGACAGGAAACAGGCTTGCGGAAACTGGTAGCCCCGGCCTCCCATGCCTTCTCGATGCCACATCGTGCAATCCCATTCTCTAAAAGAGCATAGGCGCATTCAAACTTCCTGTTTATCAGGGGAGTAACCATTTCCTGATCCGCATCCCGTACGGAGGTACCCTGTTCCTTCACCGCTTTCCTTCCTTCCTCCCGCAGAAAAGGTTTTATCTTCTCGTACTCCGCCTCGAGCAATTCCACTTCATCATCCTCCATGGGAGCGCCGGATTCACCTTGCACACAGCAGATCCCCTTGCACTTTGCCAGGTCACAGATGAACTTTTCCCGGACGATATCAAGGCTAACCACTTTATCCCCCAGCTCGATCATGGTAGGTATATCTTTCTTCATAGGACCTTGAGTAAAAACACAAATCTATTCATTTCGGCCGGAATTAGGGCTCATTTATGGAACCGGCCATCTATTTAATAAACATCGAACTTTATAATTACACCCTCATAGTATCAATAAACATATGGCATTATTACTTTTCTGGAATATTGTGAAAGGAGTCCGTCATAATATCCCAGAAAAAATAAAAATGTCTATTTTTTACAGCATATATGTAAATTGCAACCCTATGCGGTTTGTAAAGCTTCTCATACTGCTGCTCTGCTGGTTTTCCCTGCACCCGGTCTTTGGCAAGGACCTGATTGGGGATACCTCTACCCTGCACCAGATACGTATCGGGATCAATCAGATCTATAACTGCGATTTCGACTCGGCTGAAAATACGCTGGGTACCCTCCGGGAGTCATATCCCTCCCATCCGGTAACGAGTTTTTTCGAGGGACTCATATACTACTGGAAGTATTATCCCCTTATTCCAGGGCAGTCGGGAGCCGGAGAGTTTGAGAAGGCCATGGAACTCACCTGGGAACGGTCACGGATTTTAAAAAAAGATGGCCAGCAGACCGAAGGTGTATTCTTTGAACTAATGTCAAGGACATTTATCGTCATGTACTTTGCTGATAACGGACAATCATCCAAGGCCATAACCCATCTGGGGAAAATTTACAGGGACATTCTTGCAGGTTTCGATTTGCAGGATCAGTTCAGGGAGTTCCTCTTCATTACGGGCCTTTACAATTACTACAGGGAAGCATATCCGGAAGCTTATCCTATATACAAACCTGCCGCCATTTTCTTCAGAAAGGGAGATAAGGCTAAAGGAATTGGGATGTTGAGGTTTGCCGCTGATGAATCCAATTTTACGCATGTAGAGGCATCATTATTCCTGTCACTTATTTATATCAATTTTGAAAGTAAGAGTGACAGTGCCGTATGGTATGCATCACAATTGCATCAGGATTTCCCGGGCAATGGATACTTTCTCTCCAAATATGCTGAGATGCTGCTGGTAGATCATCAATATGATGCAGCATTGGATCATGTTCTTCAACTGATGACAATTGATGATTTTAATAAAATGAAAGGGACTATTTTCATGGGCATATACGAGGAGAAGAAACTGAAAAATCCGGAAAAGGCGAGGGTTTATTATGAAGAGGGACTCAGGCTCGCAGAAGCATTTGATGAGCGGGCGAATTATACCAAAGCATACGCATTTATCGGACTCAGCCGTTATTACCTTGATAAGGGAGATAATAAACAGGCCAGGGCATATAAGAAAAAAGCAAAGAATGCTACCGGCTATGCCTATGTATTCTCAGATTAAACCCGGATTATAATCAGAAACCATGCAGAAACCTGCTATTCAAATCGCTATTTCCGTTCTGGCAATCATCATCTTATCTGGTTGCAAATCACAGAAAAGCACCACTGGACAAGCAGACAAACAAGCTGCAAAATTCAATGTCGAATCCCTGGCCCATTCAAACAATCTATTCACCATTGATCTGTTCAGGCAGATACAAACAAAATCGGATAATCTGATCTTTTCCCCCTATAGTATAGGAACTGTGCTGGCCATGATATATAGTGGAAGCGGAGGTAAAACGAAAGCAGAAATGAGTGAAGTTCTATATTTCCCTTCTCCAGACCGGTTGGATCCAGCCGAATCTGTCATGAAAGAACATATACTGGCGATGGATACTATGCCGGGGACTGATATCCGTCTTGCCAATGCAATCTGGGCACAGCAGGATTTCAGTTTCTCACCAGAATACCTGGACAGGGTGAAACAGTATTATGATGCCCCCCTAACATTGATGGATTTTATCCAAACACCAAACCGGGAGGAGAACCGAAAAAAGATCAATCAATGGGTCGAGAAAAACACAAATTACCGGATCAAGGATTTGATACAACCAGGTGTTTTGGATGCCAGTACACGAATGGTACTTACCAATGCAATATATTTCAATGGGGCCTGGATGTTCCCATTTGAAGAAGGGGCAACCTCTCCATCCCTGTTCCATGTCAGCAGGCAGGAAAACATGACAATGGATTTCATGCATCAGACCAGTTCATTCCCCTATTATGAAGATGAGGAGGTCCAGGCCATTAGTCTACCCTATAAAAACGGCCGGATGAGCCTGATGGTCATCCTTCCCAAATCAATCGAAGGGTGGAAAATCGTAAGCCAGGTAATCAATTATGAGCGTATCACCCTGGTTAGATCAGCAATGAAAAGCAGGGAAGTTCAGCTGGTTCTGCCGAAATTCAGGTCAGAACTTCTGATTAATCTCAGACAGGAGCTGACAGCCATGGGCATGGGAACGGTCTTCAGCAGGTATGCCGATCTGTCCGGGATGACAGGAGAAAAGAACCTGTATGTTGATGAGGTCATCCATAAAGCATTTATTGAGGTCAATGAAAGTGGGACTGAAGCTGCCGCAGCAACCGCTGGTATAATTGGCCTGAAATCAAGTCTTGCCGGCGATCCGGTCAGGTTTATTGCCGACCATCCTTTTATCTTTTTTCTGTTTGACCAGCAAACTGCTTGTATTATTTTCACAGGCCGGTTTGTGAGACCCTCATAAAATCAGTAAATTGGGGCGTGCGTCATACTGTGGATCATATTAAGAATGATACCAGTTTCCAGTTGCTGGATAAACTGCACTACGATGATATTGTTGAATTTGCTACTGAGTATGTCCGCAAAAAGACGCGCAGTATGACCTTCTACCTGGTTATCATCGTCATCTTTTTCATTCTTCAATGGTCTGCATTCCTTTATGGTATTTTTGTAAGCCATATGAATATCGTCTCCCTGCTGAAACAATTCCTGTATGGTCTGATCATTTCCCTGACCATCGTTATTCCCCTTCATGAATTGATCCATGCCTTTGGCTACCTGTTACTTGGAGCAAGAAAGATAAGATTCGGTGCAGTTTTAAAGCATTTTGCCTTTTATGCAGTAGCGGATAACTTCGTGGCCAACCGGAATGCCTTTATTTTCCTTGCACTCTCCCCTTTCGTGATCGTTTCACTGTTAAACCTTGCAGGCTTTATCTTTGTGCATGGCTATGCTTCCTATACCTATATATCTGTGTTGTTTTTTCATGCCACGATGTGTGCCGGAGACTTTGCCCTGCTCAGTTATTTTGAATTCCACCGGGATAAGGAGTTATATACTTTCGACGATGTGGGGAATAAAACCTCCTATTTTTATTACAAGAAATCGGAGGTCAGCCAATGAGGAGATTTCAGTTTCCGAAAATATTCTGGGCAGCGAACAGCCTTGAACTATTCGAGAGGTGGGCTTATTATGGTGTATTCAACCTGCTGGCACTGTACCTGACAGGCTCAGTGGATACAGGTGCACTGGGATTCAGCCAGGTAGAAAAGGGACTGATCATGGGGATAGTCAATGCTATTTTATACTTTCTCCCAGTTCTTACCGGCTCTATCGCTGACAGGTTTGGCTATAAAAAAATACTGATTTTATCCTTCATCATCCTCTCTTCCGGTTACTTTTTCATGGGACTTTTCAGCTCCTTTGCCGGCGTTTTTCTCACCTTCTTTTACGTTGCAATCGGAGCTGCCCTGTTCAAACCCATTATTTCAGCCACCATCGCCAAAACTACAGACGATAAGAATTCTTCGATCGGATTTGGCTTTTTTTATATGGTAATAAATCTCGGTGGACTGATCGGTCCGCTGGTGGCATCCGAACTCAGGGAAATTAGCTGGAATTATATTTTCGTCATGTCCAGCGCAACGATGGTGATCAATATGGTAATTGTACTTGTTTTCTATAAGGAACCGGAACAACGAGCCATTGATGAATCTTCCTCCCAATCAATGAAGAAGGTTTTTGTAAACATTTACCTGGCCCTGAAAGACATGAAATTCACGGTGTTCCTGTTAATCATTGTAGCAGGATGGACTGTTTTCTGGCAGTTTTTTTACAGTCTGCCAGTGTATATTGAACAGTGGACTGATACAGGGGTAATCTATCGCAGCATTCATGGAATATTGCCGGGTTTAGCAGATGCCATCGCAACTGCTGATGGCAAGATCCTCGCCGAGAAATTGATCACCCTGGATGCCCTCTTCATTGTCCTGTTCCAGCTGTTATTATCCAGCCTGTTCATGCGTTTCAAACCAATCAATACCATGATCGTCGGCTTCCTGGTAAATGCCATCGGCATCACCCTGGCCCTGCTTACACGGAATGGCTGGTTCCTGATCATGTCTATTTTTATCTTCAGCCTTGGAGAAATGTCATTCTCCCCCAAGATCCTTGAATACATTGCCAAACTCGCCCCAAGAGATAAAGCAGCCCTGTATATGGGTACCTACTTTCTTCCCATTGCGCTCGGGAATTT